>PKCY01000282.1 GCA_002862985.1 Haliea sp. | reverse complement strand
CGGTCTGTCGCAACTCCTTCATAATTGAATCGTTATGAAGTTCCTGCTGCACTTCATGTTTGATTTCATTAAAGCCTCGCCTGATTCGATTTAGCCACAGGCTAGCCGTGCGAACCGCCTCGGGTAGGCGTTCTGGCCCAATAACGAGAAGGCCAACTACGCCAATGATGATGAGCTCGGCAAATCCTATATCGAACATTTAGCGGTTACTTTTCTTTGGCACCGTTGTTTGCAGCATCGCCGGGTTCTGTGTCATCTCCAGGCTGAGGTGTTTCGCCATCGTCTGCCATGCTCTTGCGAAATCCTTTTACCGCGCTACCTAAGTCGCCGCCCAGAGTGCGTAGTCGTTTGGTGCCAAACAACATGATCACAATCGCCAGGACGATTAATAATTGCCAGATACTGATTCCACCGATTCCCATTGCTCTCTCCTACTGTTCGTTCACTGTTGACAGCTCTTCAGTTGCCACGTGCTGCCTTTTCATCAAGCCCGGAAATGCCAAACCTCTCGCTCAGGCATTTCAATACGTCATCTAAATCGAGGTCCAGATGAGATAGCATTACCATAGTGTGAAACCATAAGTCCGCTATTTCGCCAACGACGGCTGTGCGATCACCGCCCGCCTCCGCATCCTTCGCTGCCAGAATAACTTCGGTAGCCTCCTCGCCTACTTTTTCAAGGATCTTGTTCAGGCCTTTGTGGTGGAGGCTTGCTACGTAAGATTGTTCCGGGTCAGTGCCCTTGCGCGCGGCGAGGGTAGTTTCCAGTTGTGTCAGCACGTCACTCATCGTTTGTTCCCGTAAATGTCATCAGGTGCTTTAATCACATCGTCGGTGACGCGCCATGCGCCATTTTCAATTCGCTGGTAAAAACAACTTCGTCTGCCAGTGTGACAGGCAATGCCACCGATTTGTTCAACCTTCATCAGTACTGTGTCCGCATCGCAGTCGATACGCAACTCCTTCAGGTGTTGTATGTGACCTGATTCCTCTCCTTTGCGCCATAGCGCATGCCGTGAACGCGACCAGTAAACAGCGCGACCCTCACTGATTGTCAACTGCAGAGCATTGCTGTTCATCCAGGCGAGCATCAGTACTTCGCCGGACTCCCAGTCCTGGGCGATGGCAGGGACTAGCCCCTGCTCGTTCCATTTGATGTCTTGCGCCAGCGCACTGGGCTCAGTCATGTTTGTCTCCCGTCGAGTCTCATTATGGCACAGGGCGCTATCGGGCACATATGTTCAGCGGTTCCTGGGCCATATCAGGCCCAGGCCCAGCGCAGCTAACAACCAGCTAGCCAGGGGGGTATCGGCGGCGTATTGCCGGATGTCGGGAATGGCGACTGCAACGGCAGCGATGCAAGCAACAGCACCAACAACAATATGGCGTCGCCGTCTGGCCACAATCAGCCCTCGCTCCTGCTTGTTTTCAGACGCCTCTGCGTTTACTGGCTTGCGGCGGCTAGAATCCCGGGATTGTCGAAGGCTTTTCAGCGCAGCTTCTGATAGCTGTGGCAACTGCTCTATCCAGGAAGGTGCCTGGCGCTGCAGGCGCTTGAGGAGTGCTTGTGGCGAGTAGCGCTGTTGTACCCAGTCCTCCAAAAACGGCTGTGCTGTGTCCCACAAGTTGAGATCGGGATAAAGCTGGCGACCCAGCCCCTCGATATTTAGCAGGGTTTTTTGTAACAGTACTAGAGAGGGTTGTACTTCCATGTCAAAGCGGCTGGCGGTCTGGAAAAGGTAAACCAGGAGTTGGCCGAAGGATATCTGGCTGATGGGCCGTTCGAATATGGGTTCACATACAGCGCGCATCGCTGATTCAAAATCCTGCACGCTGGTCTCCGGCGACACCCAGCCGCACTCCACGTGAAGTTGTGCCACTTGGCGATAGTCGCGGTGAAAAATGCCGAGAAGATTACGTCCCAGATAGTATTGATCGGCGTCCGAGAGACTGCCGATGATAGCGCAGTCCACGCCAATATAAGTGGGGTCGGCAGGGTCGGTAGCGTCTACAAAAATATTGCCAGGATGCATGTCTGCGTGAAAAAAACTGTGTTGGAAAACCTGAGTGAAAAAAATCTCCACGCCGCGCTCGCTGAGCAACTTCAGGTCGGTTCCCTTGGCTCGCAGGGTTTCAACATCGGTAACAGGAATGCCCGATATGCGCTCCATGGTTAATACGTTGCGGCAGGTGTAGTCCCAGTAAACTTCAGGAACATATAGCAGCTTATTGTTCTCGAAATTCCGTCGTAGTTGGCTGGTGTTTGCAGCCTCTCGGGTCATGTCCAGTTCATCAAGGATGACCAGTTCGTAGTCCGAGACGACTTCCACCGCACGCAAACGCTTACCCTGTGGGTGGTACTTCGTTGCCAGCTTTGCAAGCGTTAGCATCAGAGCCGTATCTTCGCGGATAACAGACTCAATATCTGGGCGGACCACCTTGATCACAACCTGTTCACCACTGTGCAGGGTGGCGCAATGTACCTGGGCTACGGAAGCCGAGGCCATCGGCGTACTCTCGAAGCTCGCGAACAGCTCAGTGACCGGTTTCCCCAGGGCATGCTCGATAATGGCGACGGACTGCTCCTGCGGAAAGGGTGGGACATCGTCCTGCAGTTTGGCCAGTTCGTTAGCAATATCCTCAGACAGGAGATCGCGCCGGGTCGATAACATTTGGCCGAACTTGATAAACACCGGACCCAATTCTTCCAGGGCGCGGCGCAGTCGAGCTCCGCGTGATAGATCCGGTACTACATGCAGGCGCCAGGGCAAGAGTCCCAGCGCAAAGCGTTGTAGCGCGGGAAGTTGTTCGCGGTCAACAAATTCATCCAGCCGGTAGCGACCGATGATCCGCAGAATTTTTGTGAGGCGCAGGATGCGAGACATCGGTCAGCCCCGAAACGTTTGCAGGCGCTGACGCAGACGCTCTGTGCGAGATTGCAATCGATCCACGCGCAATCCCAACTCATGTACATCGCGGTAGAAGTCTTCCACCTCCAGCCGTGGTGGGCTGAGTCGCGCCTCCTCGTGAATGAACTCGTCCAGCTGTCTGCTCAGGCTCACAGAGGCCTGTCTGCCCCAGGCGAAGGCGTTGCGTAACATTTGTGCCAGCTGATGTCCGGGAACATCACCAAGGGTCGCGACCAAAGGTGCCTCCCAATCCATATTCACTGTTGCCAGAATCTGTTGCAATTCGATCAGTGGTGCACTGTCGCCTTCCAGTTCCAAACCACCGTTGATTAGGGTAGCTGTTGGGTCTTTTGATGTAGCAAGCTCGGTGAAATCCGATGCCTCGCCTCTCACACTGGTTGTGATTGGGCCAGCGTGGACACCAGCGAGGCGAATGCCCTGCTCACCTGGGTGCAAATAGATTTCGAAGCTGGGCGCGGTGCAATGCAGTGCAAATACACAATCCTTAAGCTGAGCCAGTTCGTTTTTGCTCTCGGGGGCCAGATCCAGAGCGCGGTTGAGTGCCGTCTCCAGAGCCGCTAGGGCCGCCGTGTGCAGTGTGGGGTCTGCGGCGCCAGCCATTTCAGGCCTTGATACCGCGGTGCAGTGCGACAATGCCGCCGGTCATATTGTGGAATTCGCACTGGCAGAAGCCAGCGTCCTCCATCATACCCAACAAGGTGTTCTGGTCCGGGTGTTTGCGGATGGATTCTGCCAGATATTGGTAACTGTCACTGTCATTGGCGATCAGACGTCCCATGAGCGGCAACACGCGGAAGGAATAAGTATCGTAAGCTCTGCTGAGCAAAGGATTACCCGGCTTGGAAAATTCCAGCACCAGCAGTCGACCCCCGGGTTTGAGCACGCGCAACATCGAGCGCAGTGCCAGATTGATATCGGTGACATTGCGCAAGCCAAAGGCAATCGTGATGCAGTCAAAACTGTCGTCTGGAAATGGCAGGTACTGGGCATCGGCCTGCACAAATTCGATATTGCGCTGGCGACCCTGATCCAGCAGTTTGTCTCGGCCCACCTGTAACATGGAATCGTTGATGTCGGCCAGGACTACGCGACCTTCCGGCCCTACCAGTTCGGCAAAACGCGCCGCCAAATCCCCGGTGCCGCCGGCGATGTCCAGCACAGCGTTGTTTTGGCGCACGCCGCTCAACTCGATCGTGAAGCGCTTCCAGATCCGGTGTATGCCGCCTGACATAAGGTCGTTCATCACGTCGTAGCGTGCCGCCACTGAATGAAAAACCTCGCCCACGAGCCCGGCTTTGGCATCCTTGTCGACTTGTTTATAACCGAAGTGTGTGGTGTCTTTCTCGCTCATACTGCCTCCGCCCGGGATTGGGGCAAGGGTGCATTATAACCTGATGCGAGCGCTTGGCAGCAATTAGCGCCCTCAACCTATTCAGACTTCCGGGCTTAAACCCAACGACCGAAGTGTCTGAAGAGGAAATTACTGGGCGCACACTACCCGGAGAGATCTAGTACCTGAACGTCCGGATCACGACTGGCGCCAGCGTCAGCCAGTCGATCGAGGTAGACCTGCCACTTGGCTTCCTGATTTTTGCCTAGCTCATACAGGTAAGTAAAGGCGTACAGCCCGGTATCGTGGCCGTCGTCGAAGACGAGTTGCAGGGCGTAGTTGCCTACCGGTTTGATCTCAGTGATGGCAACCTTAAGTTTTCCCGTTTGCAATACTTCCTGCCCGGGTCCATGGCCCAGCACTTCCGCAGAAGGAGAGTAAACACGCAGATATTCGCAGCTCAGGCTAAAGCGTTCGCCGTTGGCATACTCGAGCTCAAGCTGCCGGGAGCGGCTGTGCAATTGTATGGCGACGGGTTTAGTTTGTTCGGCCACAATTACAGGATGAACCGGGACAGGTCATCGTCAGCGCTAAGTTCCTGTAATTGTTTGTCAACGTAGGCAGCGTCAACGCGGAGGGAGGAATCTTGAACGCCAGCATCTGCAGCGCCGAAGGAAGTGTCCTCCAGCAGTCGCTCCATCACTGTGTGCAGTCGGCGCGCGCCGATATTTTCGGTTCTTTCGTTCACTTTCCAGGCTGTCTCGGCAATACGCCGCAATCCGTCCGCGCTGAAAGCTAGCTCGAGGCCTTCGGTGGCCAGCAGTGCCTGGTATTGTTCGGTTAGGGATGCGCTGGGTTCCGTTAGAATACGTTCGAAATCGTCCGGTGTAAGTGCCGCGAGCTCCACCCGTATAGGTAGGCGGCCCTGCAGTTCGGGAATGAGGTCAGAGGGTTTGGCCAGATGAAACGCCCCCGAAGCAATAAACAGAATGTGATCGGTTTTGATCATTCCGTGCTTGGTGCTGACGGTTGATCCCTCGATCAGTGGCAACAGGTCGCGCTGCACCCCCTCGCGGGATACTTCCCCTCCGCCGCCGTTTTCGGCACGTTTTGCTACCTTGTCCAACTCGTCTAGGAATACGATGCCGTTCTGTTCCGCTTCGGTTACCGCTTTTTGTTTGAGGTCGTCCTCGTTGATCATTTTCGCTGCTTCTTCATCACACAGTGCAGTTAGTGCCGCTTTCACTGGCATTTTGCGGGTTTTCTGTTGCTGCCGGGACATATTGGAAAACATGCTCTGCAGCTGATTGGTCATCTCCTCCATACCTGGCGGGGCCATGATCTCCATCCCCGGCATGCTAGTGCTTACTTCCAGTTCGATCTCTTTCTCATCGAGGTCGCCCTCGCGTAGCTTTTTGCGCAGTAGTTGGCGTGTGGTGGAAGCTGTATCAGGTTCGGAGTCGCGGGCCGGGGGCAGCAGTATATCAAGAATGCGTTCCTCGGCAGCTTCCTCTGCGCGAAAACGTACGCGTGTCATTTCCTGTTCGCGGTACATTTTGATGGCAACATCCACCAAGTCACGGATAATCGATTCAACATCGCGCCCAACGTAGCCTACCTCGGTGAACTTGGTTGCCTCAACCTTGACGAAAGGTGCATTGGCCAATTTGGCCAGTCGTCGAGCGATTTCTGTTTTGCCGACTCCGGTGGGGCCAATCATCAGTATATTTTTGGGCGTGATTTCGGCTCGGAGCTCTTCAGGCAATTGCATACGTCGCCAGCGATTGCGAAGAGCAATAGCGACAGCGCGCTTGGCATCGTCCTGGCCGATAATGTGTTTGTCCAGTTCGTGAACAATCTCGCGGGGAGTCATATTGGACATGTAGGGACCTAAAAATCCAGTTGTTCGATGGTTCGATTGTGGTTGGTGTAGATGCAGATGTCGGCAGCGATGCCCAGGCCTTTTTCCACGATGGTGCTAGCGTCCAGCTCGGTGTTGTCCAGCAGAGCGCGGGCGGCCGATTGGGCAAAGGGCCCACCCGAGCCTATAGCGATAAGATTATCCTCCGGCTCTATGACATCACCGTTGCCGGTGATAATGAGGGAGGTTTCTTTATCTGCTACTGCCAGTAGTGCCTCAAGTCTTCGCAGGGCACGTTCGGTGCGCCAGGCTTTGGCCAGCTCCACTGCCGCGCGGACCAGGTGGCCCTGGTGTTTTTCCAGCTGTGCTTCAAACAGTTCGAACAAGGTAAATGCATCGGCGGTGCCACCGGCAAAACCGGCCAGAACCTGATCATGATAGAGGCGTCTCACCTTGCGGGCGTTCCCTTTCATTACAGTATTGCCCATGGACACCTGACCGTCGCCGCCAATGACTACGCTGTTGCCGCGGCGTACGGATAAAATGGTCGTACCTCGAAACTGTTCCACAATATTTCTCCGTTTGGCAACTTGCCGAGCGTCGCAAAGGGGAGTGACGATGCATGTGCGTCCAATGAGGGCCTAGCTGTATAGGTTCACTAACCCTGTTTGGACTGATATGGGGCAAAGTCAGGAAAATTCAAGCCCTGTGGTGATCTCAGGGGTTCCCTCGCTTCAGTAGTAGCGTGGCTATATTCTGATTGGCCGTAAGACCGCGGGCTTTGGTCATAGCTGCGCGGGACTCAAACGGGCCGAGGTAAACCCGGAACACGCGGACATTGTCGCTCACAGCTTCTTGCACTCTGGGCTCCAAACCCAACAGCAGCAGCTCAGCCCGTCGCTGGTCAGCATCGTTCCTCTGCCGGAATGATCCCGCCTGCAGAACATACACGTCTACCGAAGCGGCCACATTGGGTTTGCTAACATCGGCTGCGGGCTCAACTGCCAATGTTTCCGGATCCGTTTCAAAAGTTTGCTGAGGCAGGAGCGTATAAAAGTCAAAGCGGGGTTTGGGAATAGGTTCCGCTGGCTGCGCGAGCGCTTGTTGGTCCTGTATAGAGCCTGTGGAAGTAGGCAGTGCTCCCAGGTAAGCCAGAAAGCTTATGAACAGACCTGTCGCCACGCCGGAAAAGTACAGTTGCCAGCCTCTGCCTCCCGAATGGCCCTTGGCTGCGCTTCGTTGGGCTTGCTGTTTCCTGGCGGGTTTTTTTTTGGTGCGGCTTGAACGACCCTTTTTGGCATAGTCTTGGGCCATTTTTACATCGTCTCCGGGGCGGATACGCCCAACAAGCTAAGCCCGTTGGCGATAACCTGACCTACCGCCTGGCTAAGAGCAATCCGTGCATCGCGCAAGTCCTGATCGTCAACTAACATTTTGTGCGCGTTGTACCAGGTGTGAAAATCGCCGGCCAATTCGCGCAGGTAAGCTGCCACAGTGTGTGGCTCACTGTTAAGGGCCGCGCTGGCCACCACCTCGGGATATCGGTCCAGGCGCCTCAATAGAGTTTTCTCGTGTTCCTCTCGCAATCTGTCGAGGTTCTGCAGCGCGCGTTCAGCTTGCCACTCCCACCCCTGTGCTTTGAGCTTGCGCATAACACTGCAGGCTCGTGCGTAGGCGTACTGAATATAATACACAGGGTTGTCGTTGCTTTGAGATAGGGCCAGGTCAATATCAAAAGTTAATTGCGAATTAGGAGCTCGAGCCACCAAAAAATAGCGGGTCGCGTCACAGCCGACTTCGTCAACAAGGTCCCGGAGGGTGAGGTAGCTACCGGCGCGTTTTGAGAGTTTTACTTCCTTGCCATCGCGCACCACGGTGACCATCTGATGCAGGACATAGTCCGGCCAGCCTTCTGGAATATTCAGTTCCAATGCCTGCAGGCCCGCGCGAACGCGAGTGACGGTACTGTGATGATCCGCACCTTGTTCATTGATGACCCGCTCAAATCCGCGCTGCCACTTGTTGAAATGATAGGCGACGTCTGGAAGAAAATAAGTGTAGCTGCCGTCTCGCTTGCGCATCACACGATCTTTGTCATCGCCAAAATCAGTGGTGCGCAGCCACAGGGCGTCGTCCTGCTCGTAGCAGTGTCCTTTTTCGATAAGGCGCTCCACCGTGCGCTCCACAGCACCGTTCTGGTACAGGGATGATTCCAGGAAATACGCATCAAAATGGACTGCAAACGCTTTCAGATCCAGATCTTGTTCCCGCCGGAGATAGCCCACAGCGAACTGTCGAATGCTTTCAAGGTCCTCCGGGTCGCCTGAGCCAGTGACTTGTCGGTCCTGTGCATCAACGGAGTCACCGCGCAAATAGGCGTTCGCGAGTTCCGCGATGTATTCACCTCGATAGCCATCCTCGGGCCATCCCGCATCATCCGGCGACAGGCCTGTGCAACGGGCCTGCGCTGACAATGCCAGGTTTTGAATTTGCGCACCGGCGTCGTTGTAGTAGAACTCGCTGGAGACATCCCAGCCGGTGGCTGTTAGCAGGCGACACAGGCTATCGCCTACTGCGGCCCCCCGCCCGTGTCCGACATGGAGTGGCCCGGTGGGGTTAGCGGAAACAAACTCCACCTGTACCTTGCGGCCACTGCCGGTATTGCTTGTGCCAAATGAAGCGGTTTGATTAAGAATGGTGCTGACAAC
>PKCY01000110.1 GCA_002862985.1 Haliea sp. | reverse complement strand
GCGAGAGTCACTTCAGCGAGATTGCGAATTAGCTCTCGGTCTGTGTCCCAATCAAGTAGCGCAAAACCGGCCGGGCCGATAAGCAACCCGAAACAGGTAAACACGATAGGGCCGCTGATCCAGCGTCGCTCTATCGCCCCAGCCACCGAGCTGTAGAGCGTGATAAACAGCGCAAGTACTGCAATCGTTTCATACATGGTTACGAGTCAACTCCATTTAAGCTTTCGTCAATGCCATAGGCTGCGATCAGATTTTTTCCCAATACGAGTTAAACCTTGGTGCAGAGTTACACGATAAGGCAGCTTAGGGGGTATTAATCCTTCCTATACTCTCTAAATTTATCGTGATTCATTTTCCTCGCTGAGCTTCCTCATCCCCGCGCTGCGATGTATTCGTCTCTGTCGGCTGCGATCTCAAACTCGAGGCGTCGTTTCACGAATGTCATTCCCGCCTGATCCTCTTCGCTCAATAGAGTTGTGACTAGGTCGGTCAGAACGCCGTTAGTCAGGTTCGCACCATATCAAAGGGACTCACTCCCTCCGGCAGCGGGGGCCGTCGAGTCAGCTCGGAGACAGGTATGCCCGATTCAAATTTTTCTAGCAGTTCATCAGGATCGAAAACAATACCGACCGGGTTCTTATCAAATTCACCGCTTGCAAACCATTGGGCAGTCTCTTCGACCGTGGCGAAATTGTCTATCTGAAGCTCGACCGCACCCCCGTCGGGATCTCTGTAGTAGAAGGAAGTCGTAGTGCCGTGGTTAATACACCAGAAAGGCTCAATCTTCTCAGCCGCAAGTCGCTTGTAGGTAAAAAGTAAATCGGTGAGATCCTTATATGTAAATGCGACGTGATCTGTGCCGGCAGTATTTGGAACCGGGTCAACCAATCCCGGCTGAGCCAGGATAGCCACTCGGTGATGCTCCTCGTCATAGGTCAGGAATGCAAAGTTAGCTGTTTGTAAAACGACTTCAGCCTGGAGGACACATTGATACCATGCTCGCATCTCTGCAAAACGTGACGTCTTGCGTACGATATGCGCCAGCTTCACAGGGGCAACCTGTCCGCGCTCTATCGCCGTGCGGGGAAGTTGTGCATTGGTCATAACACATCCTCTGAAGACATCGGCTTTTGCAGCCAGTATATAGCAGACAGTCAAGCTGGCATCAGCCAAGCCACACAGACCAATGCCAGCTCAATGAGCCTGCTTTGCCGGTCTGGAGGGGATACCCGCAGCTTGAACCGTTAGCTTAACTTGGATTGACTCTATCGGGAACCAGTCAAGGAAGAAAGCCGCAAACGTGTTCTATTGTGCTCACGTTCGACATATACATAGCAGCGGTCATGGCTTGCTGCCGGTAACAGTCTCACCGGCGGGACAGGCATCAGGTCAATAGCATATTCTCTCTTTGCACCGTGAATGTAGCTGAAGCCGCTTGGTCCTCGGCGTAATCTTTGGAGTCTACCGTGGTGATAAAATGGTGTGTGGCGACAACATCTTCCCGCGAAAACTGAAGGGAGAGATAACCTCGCCCTACCAGGTTTGCATATTTGAGGTCATCAATTAACCCTACCACCAGAGGGCCGAACAAGGTTGCATTTGCCGGACCCAGCAGAGCTTCTCCGTCAAACCCTGGTGAGCTGACACTGGTACAGCCAAACTCTACCCCGGCAATATTTCCATCGGTGGTCGTCAACTGTGAAGTCCAGGCGTTGTGCGTGTCACCAGCCAGAACAACGAGTTTGGAATCTAATTGTGTGGCGAAGGTCAACAACTGGTCTCGCTCAAACCCGTAACCATCCCAGGCATCGAGATTGTAAGGGACGGCCGAATCCACCAGAGCTTGCTGTTCCGGACTACGCTCAGACGGTGGTGTGGATTTCGCATCCACGGCGGCTAGTAAGGCAGCGACACCCTTGTCCAGGTTAATCTCATCCGTGAGGTTTGGGTCCAATGCCTCAATAAGGGAAGCGGGCACACTGTACCTGCCGGAGAGCACCTGCTGCCCAAGTACTTGCCATTGAGCGCTGCTCTGACTCAGCTGCTCCCGCAGCCACTCGAGCTGCTCGGAGCCCAGCAGAGTGCGATTGCTGTCGTCAAATCCCGCTCGCGCCTTATCAACATCGATGATGCCGTCAGTGGCGAAGTCGTCATATGTGAACTGCTCATCGCGCCCGATGACACGTGTGTCCAGCATCAACAGGTCCAGAAGGTCGCCATACTGGACGCGACGGTAGATTATATCATTCATGCTGGCGGGCGGGCGCACTGGCAGCCATTCGTGCCAGGCTTGTATCGCCATCATTTTGCGCTCAGCGTAATCTCCCTCAGTATCGGAGTCGTGGTTCTCTGCGCCACCGGACCAGCTGTCGTTTGCTACCTCATGGTCGTCCCACACGATAACAAACGGGTGGGCTGCGTGCGCAGCCTGCAAGTCCCCATCACTGCGGTACTGTGCGTAACGTTTGCGGTAATCACTGAGAGACAGCAGCTCGTTTTTGGGTTCAACAACACGGCCAAGTGCCTCGGCCCGGTCGCTGGCATACCCTTCGGAACCATACTCATAAAGATAGTCACCCAGATGTAAGACGGCATCTACTTCCTGATTGGCTATCTCCCGGTACACATTAAAATATCCGGCAGGATAATTTGAGCACGATACCACGACAAAAGAGGCCGTCTGTATTGAACCCACTGGGAGGGTTCGGGTTTTGCCTGCGACAGAGGTCTTGCCATCTGTTCTGAAGCGGTAGTAATAAACGGTGCCAGGTTCCAGTCCTTCGACATCCACCTTAACGGTGTAGTCGACGGCGGCCGAAGTGGCTCCGCTGCCCTCCGCAATGACGGTGGTGAAGTCCGGATCACCGGCCATCTCCCACTCGATTCGAACCTCGCCTTCGGACTGGGGTGTTACCCGCGTCCAGATAATGACACGATCAGGCAGCGGATCGCCGGAGGCAACGCCATGCAGAAAGTCTGCCGGTACGCTCATAACAGGGCCGGAGTTGTCCGAGCCATTTGAGCTACCTGAGCAGGCGATGAGGTTGCTACCCAAAAGAGGAACCAATGTGGTGCCTGCCAGGGCCTTTATTAATGAGCGGCGTTTCAAGTCCGGGAGGTCAGTCATTTACGATACTCTCTATGGATGGATAGATTTGCGCGTTCCTTGTCCCCTAACGTCCTCCATGACTACATGCGTAATATAGACTGAAATATAAGTAAGATAAATGGGCTAGTGAGGTATTACTCAGTAAAGGGTACTATGCCTACGAGCCTACACCCACCACAAAACTCACACAGGTCGTTGTGCTGCCGCCGACATTGAATGTGATCATGTTCTCGGCGCCGGCAATTTGGCAGCCCCCCGCCTTACCGCTCACCTGGTTGGCACAGTCGAGCACCATTCGCACACCGGTAGCGCCCACGGGGTGTCCCAGACCAATCAGGCCGCCGCTGGCGTTGATAGGGAAGCTGCCGTCTTTGGCAATGCTGCCTTCTTCTATCGCTTTCCAGCTTTCGCCTGGCGCGGTCAAACCACTGTGATCGATAGCCATGTATTCGGTAACGGTAAAGCAGTCGTGGGTTTCCAGGCCGTCAAGATCCGTAAGCGCCTTAAAGCCTGCGCGCTGCCGCGCATCATCTAGAGTGGCTTTAGCATGCGGGAATAATAGAGGCTGATCCACCGAAAGCTGCAGTTTTGTTTCCAGCAGAATAGGTGCTGAATGGTGACCCCAGCCCTTAATACGTGGAATGTCAGCCAATGACAGCCCCTTGCGAGCGGCGTAATCCTTCGCCGCGTTTTTACCGGCTAGAATAATGCACGCGGCACCGTCTGTAATTTGTCCGCAATCCATTTTTCGCACTGCACCGTCGATCACGGGATTCAATTTGTCGTTATTACTGAAGCAACCTTCGGGGAAATTCCATCCGCGTGTTTGTGCATCGGGGTTTTGCTTGGCATTGCAAAAATTTATTTCTGCAATGGTGTTGAGGTGATCACTATTGATGCCATAGCGCTTATCGTACTCCCTTGTTATGCGATCAAACATGTGTGGCCAGGGAAAGTCTGCGTTGTCTCCCTCGTGTCCAATCCAGCGCGCTGCGCCCAGATACTCCGCGCCTGTTTGGCTGTTCACGTTGCGCATTAATTCGAGGCCAAGAACGCAGGCCACATTGTAGTGCCCCGCCTCGATATCCCGCATAGCAGATAAAATTGCAATAGAGCCTGATGCGCAGGCGGCCTCGTGTCGTGAGGTGGGCAGCGAAGCGAGCTCAGGATAAAGCTGCCCAAAAAAACCACCGATCAGACCTTGCCCTGCGAATAGATCACCCACGAAATTGCCTACGTGGCCCACGTCTATTTCAGAGGGCTCGATGCCGACATTGTTTATGCCGCTTCGCAGTGCCTCTGCGAACATGTCGTAGATCTGCAAATCTTCCCGCGCCCAATTGCGCGCAAAGTCGGTTTGTGCGCCACCTAAAATATATATTGGCTGACTCATGGTGTGTCTCCTGAGGATGCAACTGGATGTAAGTGGCTGTCAAAATGGTACTGACAAGTTAACTTAGTTTCACCCGAAAAGTGGAGTTTTAGAATTCATTACACCCAATAAAAAAACCTAAAGTGGGAGCTGGTGACTCGATTGCCAGCGCCAAGGGCCGAATTGTGTCGGCTCAGCCCATGACCTCAAGTTAACTTGTCAGTACTGCCGATTTTATCAATTTCGGGCAGTTAACTTGTCAGTACCCTTGCATACTATCGTTCAGGAATGAACGGATATGCATTGTGCGATCACTCACATCGGCAGACATTTAGTGAGACAGACCAACCAGCCTTGATGTTTTTGGGCGCGGTAACTCGTATTGAGGATGCTATTTTTCCACGATAGCCCTTTTATTTGTCCTATACTTCATGAGTAGCAGCGACGTATAACTTTAAACTATATGGTAGCTATGAACTTTCCTCGTCCGAGCAATACTGTGCACTGCCGTCCTAAAGTATTTGGTGTCGGATTCACCAAGACCGGTACCAGCTCTCTAGCACTCGCGCTTGAGCAGGCAGGTTTTCGTATTCACGACCCGCGAGCTGCAGCTCACTTCGTGAAAAACTGGGCGCGGCGTGACTTTCAACCAATCATCGATTTTTGCGAGACCGCCGATGCGTTTGAGGACGTCCCGTTCAGTCTACCATTCACATACCAGGCGCTAGATTTTGCCTATCCAGGCAGTAAATTCATTCTGACCACCCGAACGAGTGCGGACGAGTGGTATGAATCACTGACTCGCTTCCACACCGACTTGATTGGCAAGGGCAGATTGCCAACGGCTCTGGATCTGCAAACATTTCCATTTTTGTATGAAGGCTACACATGGGATGTGCAAAGCCTTGTCTTCGGCGTTGAGGAACACTCCCCGTACGACATCGATCGGTTGAAGGATTACTACAATAATCACAACCGCCAGGTTCGCGAATACTTCAATCATCAGGGCGATAAGCTTCTTGTTCTAAACAACGCTGAAGCTTCGGCGCGAGACAAGCTATGCGAGTTTCTTGAAATTGAAAACAAATGGAGCCCAGAAATGCCAAACATCGACAGCAAAGCTATCTCCCATGAAATTAAGATGCATTTGGGCCAACAGCATCCCGGTTTTGTCACAAAAGACTATAAACATGCGCAAATCGACCTCGAGAATGCTGTCGCCGTGGTTCAGTCGTACAGCAAGCTGCTTAAAAAAGAGAAAGGCGCAGGCGGTCGAGAAATCCTCGACTTGGGCAAGCTCTCGCACCCGAAACCTGTCATCAAGCAATCTCTCCTAACGCTGCTAAAGATCTCCGTAGACCCGACAGAAAAGAAGGTGTGGTCTGACGCGTTTGTTCTACTCGCAGATTTCCAACCAGGTGACGTCGAAACAACAGGCGGTACTGTCGACGCATCGGGAAAAGACATAGTCGATCTTGAGCGGCGTAGTTTGATCGAGGAACTCGAGCAAGCTGAATAGAGACTGAAGATGCTCTAGCTCAGTGAGGCGTTGGCTCGCTTTCAAATGCGTAACCTGGCCCGGCCAGCATATCCGCGCAGCTTGCCTTCTCTTGTCTGGCTGATGAAACTTAAACTCTTACCAAGAGTTTGCCCATCTTCCTGGAATCATGCTCTCGTGGGTAAAAAAGCTATTCAATTACGTTGATTCCTGAACGGCAGCACGCATGCGTCCGGGCCAAGCGTTTTTTCAGTGGCGTCCGCGCCAATCTTATTCCGCCTGCTTTTGATCCCAAAAAAATGAGCATGACCGCTCCCTTTTTCGGGTGCTGACAAGTTAACTTGAGGTCATGGACTCGCTCTACAACAACCAGACTAAGGCGACCAAGAGCCCGTTGCCAGGGCGCACTTTGAACGATATATGTTGATTTTATACGTTCTGATTTCCCACTTTTCGAGCGAAAATAAGTTAACTTATCAGTATGGTTATTTCGGTTGCCTGAGCCCAGTTTGTATAGCGCCAGCCCCTGACTCCAAGTTATGCTTGTCACTAACCATATATGTTATTTTAGGAATAAAGAAGTCAACATGAAAATCATAGCAATTGTGTTAGTAGCGCTGTGCTTATCCGCCTGTGGCGGATCAAGTGGCGACAGTTCATTCTCTCCCATCTCAACAGCGGTTGCTGAACCTGCTCCGGTTGAAACTGCCTCTCCTGCTGGAATTCGAGTTGAATTTGATCGGTATGTGATCGTCGGAGATAGCATTATGGCTTTATCCCCTGCGAGTCTTACCACTGCCGCATTAATGCTAATGGAAGAAGACAAACCCGCAACAAACATATCACGTTCAGGGCAAGCGATGTCCAGTGCCAACGCAGATGGTGTAGCAGGTGCCATTAACTATCTAACCGCGCACGGTACTGGTGAAGATAATGTTGCTGTTATTGTCGAGCTTGCTCACAATGGTTGGTTCCGTTCTAGTGGATTGGATGTGTATTACACGGACTATGTTGCTTTCCTGGATGGTGTCATAGATGAAGGTGAAAAAAATATCCATAGGTTTTGTGTTGTTCCGATTGCATCTCTGTGGGATTTTGACTACCGAGTCAACGAACTAAATGAATCGTATGCTGATCTCCGTGACACGGTCCGACAGGTAGCGGCGACTGGCAAATGTGAATTGATTGAAACCGGCGACTGGTACACAGAAAGTGAGGTGTTTGACACCACCACTTTCCTCGACGGTCTTCATTTAGGTCCAGCTGGACATCGTATTTATAAAGATCGGTTGATGGAAGTGCTCAACGCATATACTACGCCAGAATTATCGGCAAATTAGCTTCCTATTTACGAGATGTTTTTATTCAACCTCAATAACTAGTTTGTTGATTTTATCAGTAAAGCAAGTTTCATCTGAACCATAACCGATGCCCGGGGCAACTGGAGTCTGGTTATCTACTCCAACATCCGCTGTTTCATCAGCCGAACACATGTTTGGTTGAGTCTTGTCGATACGAGGGTACTGACAAGTTAACTTGAGGTCATGGACTCGCTCTACAACAACCAGACTAAGGCGACCAAGAGCCCATTGTCAGCACGCACTTTGAACGATATATGTTGATTTTATACGCTCTGATTTCCCACTTTTCGAGCGAAAATAAGTTAACTTGTCAGAACCTAAACTTTGATTAACTGAACGTATTACTAGGAAATCCAAAATGGACGAGATATCGGATAATCGCGGCAGGATCTCCATCGACTCTAGCGATTTCATTGGCGATACCATATTTCTTATACTTGGGTATAGTCTATCCAACCTGCCACTCAAGGAATAGAACGATGGACTCTACCAATGTTAATGACGAAGTTTTCGGCGAACTGAAGAAAAACTGGGCTTGGATGTTGTCCCTGGGGGTCTTTATGATGATTCTTGGCACCATAGGTCTCGGTATGACCGTCTTGTTTAATGAGATCATCGTAATGTACTTTGGTTTTTTATTGTTGTTTGGTAGCGGAGTGCAATTGTTACAGGCCTTTCGCGCAGAGGCGTGGAAAGGACGCTTTTTGCACGTGCTGATTGCATTGGTTTATATTGTAGGTGGCATTATCGCCGTCACTGATCCAGTTATCGCGGGCATGACCTTGGCCTTGCTCATCGCATGGACCCTTATCGTAATTGGCGCACTGCGTCTGGTAATGGCCCTTCAAATACGTGGCACCGATGGGTGGCTCTGGGCCTTGTTAGGCGGCGTCTTAAGTGTCGCCCTGGGCATTATGATCATAAACGAGTGGCCACAGTCCGGCCTGTGGGTGATTGGCCTGTTTGTCGCAATAGAAATGCTATTTGCCGGCTGGTCGCAGGTCATGATTGCTCTGGCTGCAAAAAATTATACCGTCAAGGACGCCTCTGCAGCCGCTTAATTCGAGCAACGCTTACCAGCCTGGCTTTTGACACGTTAACTTTCCCAAGCCAGCAAAGAAAGGGCGTCGATGTCAGGCAACTGTCCGGCTCCGTTGTTGGACGCACCTGCCCCATGATCCCGATAAAGTGGCCAGACTTTCTATCAATTCCCGCAACTTAATGTGGTCATACCCCGGCGACGGCAGCCCCTCTGTTTGCGTACCGTGCCAACTATTTAGCAGCCCGGTGGAAGCCCTTCACAAGCATTACCCCTGCCATCCCCATCAGTGTCTAACTGATCGGAGTTGGCTATTAACGGGCAATTATCACACGCATCTCCACTGCCATCTCCATCGGCGTCTAACTGATCAGAGTTGGGTGTTGACGGGCAATTATCAGTGATATCAGTAAAGCCATCACCATCTAAATCGATGAACTCAGTGTAACTGCCGACCAGTGAGACACCTGAAAACGTTGAGAAGGCCCGCACCATCACATGGTAGGTGCCGACCTGCACGTTGCTAATGCTACAGGTCTCGTT
>PKCY01000010.1 GCA_002862985.1 Haliea sp. | reverse complement strand
CACCTATTTATCCTCCGTCACCGACGCTTTGCAAGACCTGGACATATTCGGAGTCAAGGCCTATCTGCTGCAGTCCGCTCCGGTAGTGTTGAGCACCATGGGGTTCACCCTGGTATACGTCGCAGTCCCAAATTGCCGGGTGCCGTTCAAGCATGCCCTCATCGGCGGTTTTTTCGCCGCGCTGGCCTTCCACACTGCACGCGAACTATTTACAACACTTGTTGCGGGCTCCAGCATCACCTTTATTTACGGAGCATTTGCTGCGGTTCCACTGTTTTTATTATGGATATACGTGTCCTGGAATATCGTATTAATGGGAGGCATTCTGGTACACAGTCTTTCGGCCTACCAAAACAATGAACAAGCGAGCAGACCGTTAATTCTCAAGGCACTGGATGTTTTATACCTGTTCTGGCAAAAGCAAAATTCCGGTGCAACGGTTCGCGAGATAGAACTGCTGGATGGCAGGCACCCTGTCACCCGCGGTCTCGATAGCGTCACCTGGGGCACCTTGCGCAATGCCCTCATGGAAAAAAAGGTAATTACGCAAAACGACAAAGGCCATTATCTGTTAAGTCGAGACTTGCACACTATCTCGTTTTGGCAGCTTAAAGAATGGGTCAACGACGAATTGGTGCTGACTAGCGAAGATGCTGACGCGCATATGGAATGGCAAAATTCCGCCTACCGGCTTCTTCTGAATCAACGGGAAGGTCAACGCAAGTTGTTAGACACAAACCTGGTCGAGCTTTACACCCAATGAGAATTCTACTGATGCTCGGGCTGTCACTGCTACTGGCAGCTTGCGAGGCACGAGAAGAAGCAACTACCCAACCGACTTTGGAGAGCCTGCGGGGCCAATGGGTGGTCATCAACTACTGGGCACAGTGGTGCAAACCTTGTATTGAGGAAATTCCAGAGCTCAATGCACTCAATGACCGGTACGACGAGGTGACCGTACTGGGTGTAAATTACGATGGCGCAAGCGGGGCCGAATTGGAACAGCAGCTGCAGACATTGAATATCAAATTTTTCAATCTAGCGTCTGACCCGTCGGCATCGCTGGGCGTCCCAAGACCCGTGGTCCTCCCTAGCACCCTGATAGTAAATCCAGACGGCGAGTTGCTGACCACACTGGTCGGCCCGCAAACACTAGAATCACTGGCACTAATAACCGGTCAGATGGATACTCAGCAAGAGCAGTAGAGCCCCCAGAGACAAAAAGACCGGCCCAGAGGGCCGGTATGCGCGCGGGAAAACCCTTGCGAAGTCTAAGACCTGGATGGACTCCAGAATTGCAACAATGGTGCTAACATTCCAGCCGAGACCACGGCTGCACCCACTGTTAACAATAGGACATCTACCCTTCTGATTTGGTTCCCCAAGCTAAAAGATTTATTTCAAACGTCGGCATTTTCGGGGTCTGGCCCATTATCCTGTTAATGGATAAATGCCATAGTTAGTAGACAGGTACTGAAGGCGCGACTAATCTTGTATTGTCTCAATAGCGGGCGTCCAACGAGTCTAGAAGAGGGGAAACAATGAGCACTTTTTACCAGGACAATGCTGAAACTATTGGCGGAACACCGCTGGTCAAAATCAATCGTATCAGCACGGGTAACATTTACGTCAAACTGGAAAATCGTAATCCCGCCATGTCCGTGAAGTGTCGCATCGGCGCCAGCATGGTGGCAGCCGCGGAAATTGATGGCAGCCTGAAACCAGGGATGACTATTGTCGAGCCAACCAGTGGCAACACAGGCATTGCGCTGGCCTTCGTAGCTGCAGCCAAGGGGTATGACTGCATTTTGACCATGCCCAACACTATGAGCTTGGAGCGACGCATGCTCATGAAATCCATGGGGGCGGAAGTTGTACTCACTGATGGGGCAAAAGGGGTTACCGCGTCAATCCAGAAGGCTGAGGAAATAATCGCCACCGATCCGGGCAAGCATTGGGGTCCGCATCAATTTGAAAACCCCGCCAACCCTGCTGTCCACGAAAAGACAACGGGGCCGGAAATCTGGAATGACACCAACGGCGAAATCGATATCCTGATATCGGGCGTAGGAACAGGCGGGACCATAACCGGCATTTCCCGTTACCTCAAAAACACCAAGGGGAGACCCATATTGAGCGTCGCCGTTGAGCCCGATAGCAGCACTATGATCACTGCCGCGAAAGCCGGTGAGGAACCGAGCCACGCACCTCACAAAATCCAGGGGATTGGCGCCGGTTTTGTGCCACAGAACCTGGATTTGGACCTAGTGGATCAGGTCGAACAGGTCACCAACGACGAGGCAATAGCATGGGCCCACAAGCTCATGAACCAGGAAGGCATTCTGGCCGGAATTTCCTCTGGTGCGGCCATGGCAGTGGCGCACCGCCTGTCACAGCAGGAGACTCACAAGGGAAAGGTGATAGTCGCGATTTTGCCCGACTCTGGCGAGCGCTATCTGAGTTCGGCCCTTTTTGCCGAGAGCTTCTCTGATAACGAGACCGTGCAGGCCATCATCAGCTGAAGTGGCCATTAATCAGCTTCGATTGACGCTTTTCTGCAGCCGTTTCTTCACCTGCCGCCACTCGCTCTCAATGATGCTGAAGTAGACCGAATCGCGCACATAATTGTCCTGCACAATCATATGACTGCGCAGCACACCTTCCCGGGTAGCACCAATACGCTGCAGAGCACGCTGGGAGCGTTCGTTCCGGGCATCCGTTTTGAACTCAACACGCACGCAGCCCAATCGTTCAAAGGCATAGGATAAAAGCAATAGTTTTGCCTCGGTATTCACCACCGTACGCTGCCAATCCTGTCCCAGCCAGGTCCAGCCGATTTCCAAAGAACCGTGCTCGGGCCGAATATTGAGAAATCGACTGCTTCCTACAGCCCTGTCTTTGGCAGTCTCTACAATGGCAAATGGAATTTGCGCAGTGGCATTTAAAGCCTCATCAATCCACTGCCGGGTATCCGGCATATCGATAAAACAAGATCTGGGCATGTGCGCCCAATCGGCCTCTACCCGACCACGGTTATAAAGGCCCTGAGCGTGATCCTGGGATAAGGGTTCCAAACGCACAGCGGTTCCCCGTAATACAATCGGATCAACTTTCAAAAACAATGCTTATGCTCCAGTTTCGTCAACACTCGCTGACAGCGCTAGGCGGTAGTATTTCAAGCCCCAACCTAAAGACGCCGCAGCCAAAGGACAGATAATCAAGGGTAACAGGCTCAGGGAACGGGCCAAAGCCGCATCGCTGGCAAAGACAAAATCAGTGATCGCAGCAACGGCGCTGGGACCAATAGCAAGACCAAACAAGTTGGTCATAAACAACATTAACGCTGATACCTGCGCCCGCATACGATTGGGCGTAATGTTCTGCAAGGCCGAGATAGCAAGCGCAAAGTAACTATTGAGGAAGAATACGATGGGGACCGCAGACCAGAGTGCCCATTCACCGTCACCCGATAGTGGGCCAAGAGTAGCGGGCAACAGCCACAGCAGCGCTATCCACATAATCAGGCGCATACTAGCATCTATATACCCGCGATCGAGCAGCGGTTTGGCACTGAACCCACCCAACAGGGTTCCAATACTGCCCGCGACAATAAAAATCATACCAAACGATGCGCCGGCCTCGGCCCTGCTCATACCGTGGCTGCGTACCAGAAATTCGGGATACCAGGCCATCGTGCCGTATCCTAAAATGGACAGCAGAGATACTCCCATAATTAAACTGCCATAGGCCTGCCAATGAGAGCGCAGATGCGCGCCTACTTCCATAACGCTGTACCCACTTGCACCTGTGGCAACATGATCACGCCTTACAGGTTCAGCCATCAGTCCCAACAGAATCACGAGACCAAACCCCGGCAGACCGACAACAATGAAGGTTGTTTGCCAAGGACGTAACTCACCAAATAGAGGGACCGTCAGCGCGCCATACTCGGTGAAGTACTGGTAGACACCGCCTCCAATGATATAAGCCAGCCCACCGCCAATAGTGATACCCAACGTGTAGACTGCCATGGCGCGAGGCAGACTCTCAGGGCTGAAATAGTCGCTCAGCAGGCTGTAGGCTGGCGGCGACAGCGCAGCTTCACCTATTCCTACACCCATGCGCATTACAAACAGACTCGTGAACGTGCGCGTCACACCACACAGGCAAGTCATCAGGCTCCAGAATAAAACTCCGATAGTTATTACCCATTTACGGCTACCCCGATCCGCCAGCCGGGCAATAGGTAAACCAAGAAAAATATAGAACATCGAGAAAGCCAAACCGTGCAACAGGCTGTATTGAAAATCACTGATGGCAAAATCCTCACGGATAGGACCAATCAATACCGCCATCACATTACGGTCGATGAAGGACAAAATGTAGGCCAGAAGTAAGGCAAAAAGAGCGTAAGCGGCCTTTCCTCTCTGCCGGTTTCCTTCAACAATTGTGACAGCGCTCGTCATGCAATGATTCCGCTAGAGATACTCAGGGCAGTAACACCGTCGAGCCAGTGGTTTTTCGACTCTGAAGGTCTCTGTGTGCCTGCTGCACGTCAGCCAATGCGTAGCGCTGATTAATTTCTATACTCACATCGCCACTCAAAACCCGCGCAAACAAATCATTTGAAGATTGCTGCAGCTCTTCCTCGGACAGAGTGTACGTCAGCATTGTCGGACGGGTAATAAACAGGGAGCCTTTGTTTGCCAGCGTTTGCAAGTCCAGCGCCCGGGGAGCACCCGATGCATTGCCAAAACTCACCATTAACCCGCGAGGCTGAAGGCAATCCAGCGACCATTCAAAAGTATCTAGACCAACACCGTCGTACACGACCGGAACTTTCCGGCCACCCGTTATCTCCAGTACCCGCTGCACCACGTCTTCCGTGCGGTAATTAATGACATGGCTGAAACCATTGGCGAGTGCCAGCTCTGCTTTTTCCCTTGATCCCACAGTGCCAATCACCTGCGCACCGATACTGCGTGCCCACTGCCCAAAGATCAGCCCCACACCCCCTGCCGCCGCGTGAAAAAGGCAGGTCTGACCAGGTTGCAATGGGTAGGTTCTCTGCAGCAGGTACTCTGCGGTCTGTCCCTTTAACAGCATGGCCGCCGCCTGTTCAAAATCGATCCCCTGGGGGATCTTCACCAGACGCACAGCGGGCAGATTCAGCGCCTGCGCATAGGCGCCAAACCCCGCTGAGCAATACGCCACACGATCGCCAACCTGCAGCGGTGCTGCACCCCCTACCGCCTCCCCTACCGCCTCCACTATGCCGGCCCCCTCAAGCCCGATTCCGGTTGGCATTGGCAGTGGATACAGTCCGCTCCGATGGTAGGTATCAATGTAATTGAGTCCAATGGCTCGATTAGCAACGGTCACCATGCCCGGACCCGGCGCGTCAAGTGCCACCTCCTCCAACATCATCACCTCGGGCCCCCCGGTTTCGTAGAGCCTTACTGCCTGAACCATTAGTCTTTCTCCGGATTCAAATGCTTGCGCGGCGCCTGTGCGCTACTGGCGTCAATCGCTTACAATACCTGCACTATCACTGAAGCGATATAATACAATGGATTACATCGATCCGTAGCGAGTTCTCCGGCCGAAACGTTAACACGGCTACTTTCAACTCAGCGCATTAAATATCGGGTTCTGCACATGCTTAACTCGCAACGGTAAACTCTACATTCAGCGGAGTACCATCAAGTGTTCGAAGAAGTGCCATTGGACCGTTCCCTGCGCATAGGTCTGGATGCGCTCGACTTATCCGACGCCACAGACGTCCAGAAGCTGGCAGTACACGCAGCAATGCAGGGAGGAGACGTGTTGGTGAGTGCGGAAACGGGCAGCGGCAAAACGCTCGCCTACCTGATCCCCTTGTCACAGAAGATTCTCGCCGCTACCGCTTCCAAACAGTCCGGCACACTGGCATTGATTCTAGTGCCCACTCGGGAACTGGCAAGACAAGTGCTGAAACAATGCAGGCAATTATTGGCCAAATCACCTGTGTTAGCACAAGCCATCACCGGCGGAGCAGATTTCAAGTATCAAAAATCTGTGCTGCGTAAAGACCCACAGATCTTAGTGGCAACACCCGGACGTTTACTGGAACATTGCGAAAAAGGCAGCGCCGATTTAAGCGCACTGCAAACCCTCGTGCTAGATGAAGCCGATCGCATGCTCGACATGGGGTTTCGCGAGGATGTATTAAAGATAGCCGACTTTTGTGCAACCGAAAAACAGGTGCTGATGCTATCGGCGACTCTCTCGCATCGCGGCGTCGGTGCCATCGCTGAAATCTTATTGCGCTCACCGCAGACGATTACCGTAGGACAGGTACGACAGGCGCACAGCAGTATCACGCACCAACTGATACTGGCAGATAGCCAGGAACACAAAGATAAAGTACTCATTGCCCTGCTGAAACAGGGCGGATTTCAACGCGCCCTGGTATTTGCCAACAAACGCAACACCGCAACACGACTAGCTAACTTGCTTCAATACCACGATCTCCGGTGTGCCAGCCTGCACGGTGAAATGAGCACCGAAGATCGCAAAAAGGTCATGCATCAGTTCCATGACAGCAAGATCGATATCGTCTGCGCCAGTGATCTGGCGGCCAGAGGGTTAGATGTACCCGGCATCGATTTGGTAGTCAATTTCGATCTTCCCCGCAGCGGCGACGACTACCTGCATCGCACCGGCCGAACGGGTCGAGCTGGCGCCAAGGGACTGGCAATATCACTGGTGAGTGCGGTCGAATGGAACCTCTCCATCAGCATAGAGCGCTATCTTACACTCAGTTTTGAACGCCGCTCACTGCCGGGCCTAAAAGCAAAATACAACGGCCCGAAAAAACTAAAATCGTCCGGCAAGGCCGCAGGTGGCAAGAAAAAAACAAGCAAAATGCCTGCCGCCAAAAGTAAAACTCGAGCACGCAACCAGAAAAATATCGGCAAGCGGCGATCAGGCCCAAAAGGTAAGCCCACTCCTGTCAATGACGGCTTTGCGCCGTTGATGAAAAAAAAGCCCCGTGATTGATGCGTGTTTTCTTCGGCCTGGAACTGGATGCGAACAGCGCTCTGCAGATAGCCGACTGGCGTGACCGACAGCTAGCCTGTAATGGACACACCGTGCCACCGGTCAACTTTCATATCACCCTGGCCTTTGTCGGTCCGTTGCGTGACCCGGCTATCGAGCAACTCTGTAAGTCTGTAGATAAGTGGTTGGCGCGCAGTGAAGTAAGCGGGGGAATCCTGAATTTGGATTGTCTGGGATACTGGGCCAAGCCTGGCATTTACTGGTTGGGGCCAACTACCTGGCCGAAGCCGCTGACACAACTTTCCGGAAAACTTAGAGGATTGGCCACGGCCGTAGGCGCGAAGAAGGACAGAAAACCATTCCAGCCGCACATTACACTCTATCGCCGCTGCACCACTGCTCCGCCGACACCCCCACAGGCGCCAGCAATTCCCATGACCTACCAACATTTCGCCCTGTTTGAATCGCGCCAGGGTAAGCAGGGCGTGAGTTACCACAGTCTGCGGGACTGGGATCTAGCGCCCGCGCCTTAATTTTGCTTCGCTATTATTGCTGGCCTCGACTTTCAGTTAGAATCTTGCATCAGCTTTTAATCGGACTGCCGCAATATGCCCAACCCCCTGCTTGAACAGCACCTGCTACCCCCCTTTTCCACCATTACACCGGATCATGTCGAACCCGCCATTACGCAGATCATCGAGCGCAATAAAGAACGTATTGATGCGCTATTGGCAAGCAATGACCACTACACCTGGGAAAATTTATTACAACCCATTGAAGAATTGGAGGACGAATTATCCAACGCGTGGTCACCGGTCTCTCATTTGAACAGTGTGTGCAACAGCGATAGATTACGTGAGGCCTACAATGCCTGTCTCCCGCAGCTCGCGGCCTACGGTACCTGGGTGGGCCAGCATGCCGGCCTTTGTGGAGCCTACCAACAAATTGCCGATAGCAAGTACTTTGCCACATTGAGCACCGCCCAACGCAAAGCAATCGACCATGCACTGCGCGATTTTCGATTGGCCGGTGTTTCGCTGCCACCAAATGCAAAACAACGGTATGGCGAAATCCGCCAACGCCTGTCCACGCTGGGTAGCTCCTTCGGCGAAAACGTTCTGGACGCCACCAATGCCTGGTCCCGGCAGGTCACCCGGGAGGAATTGGCTGGATTGCCAGACACTACCCTGGCCAACGCAAAAGACGCAGCACGGCAAGCGGGGCATGAGGGCTATTTAATCAACCTGGAGTTCCCCTCTTTTTCACCCGTGCTGAATTACTGTCACAGTCGGGAACTGCGTGAGGAGGTCTACACCGCCAATTGTACCCGCGCGTCTGATCGCGGACCCCATGCCGGGCAATGGGATAACACAGCGCTAATACAGGAAACCCTCGAATTGCGCAGGGAACTTGCCCAACTGCTGGGATTTGATGACTATGCTGAACTTTCTCTTGCCACCAAGATGGCCGACAGCAGTGATAGTGTCGTAGAATTTCTGCAACGCTTGGCCGAACAGGCCCAGCCGCAGGCTAGGGTGGAGTGGCATGAGTTGGTTGAGTTTGCATGCCAGGACGGCGCGCCGAACTCACTACAAGCCTGGGATGTCAGCTATTACAGTGAAAAACTGCGCCAGAGTCGTTATCAGGTCTCCCAGGAAGACATACGGCCGTATTTGCCCTTAAAGCGCGTATTGTCAGGTCTGTTTGAAGTAGTAAGTCGTTTATATGGCATCGAAGTTCGCGAAGTTGAGATGTTCGACACCTATCATCCCGATGTGCAACTGTTTGAGTTACTCCAAGGTGACGAGGTTATCGCACGATTTTTCCTGGACCTATTCGCACGACCACACAAACGCGGCGGGGCCTGGATGGACAACTGCCGGGTGCGGCGCCAGACACCCGAGGGCCTACAAATCCCAGTGGCCTACCTGGTCTGCAATTTCACACCCCCGGTGGCT
>PKCY01000199.1 GCA_002862985.1 Haliea sp. | reverse complement strand
GCCGCGCCTCAGCTAGCCGCGCCTCAGCAGGCGAAAAAAATCGTATGAGGGGTCTTCCGGACCGGGTTTGCCGATATGCGAGCCCTCGATCATTGGGTGATCGAGGCAAACCGTCGAGGGGTTATCAAACCGGGCCCAGTCTGCCACCACAGCACGGTGACTGAATTTCCACGCGCCATCGCGTTTTTCGTACTTGTCGAAATAGCGTCCACCAATGAGCAGGTCTGTAGGCTGATCGTCTGTCTGCACCTGATGGAATGCGAGCACGTACACCTCGCCCTCAGCGTAGTCACCGTCCAGTGCAATATTAACGGTGGTCACATTGTGGTGCAGTATCAGCATGGGAGCCTGGATTGCGGGCAGCTTGTCGATAAACGCCATGGCTAATCCCTTGAAAAAGGCGCCGTGGTCGTCGATTGCATCTTTATGGTAAAGCGCACGCATTTTGTCGTGATCGTGCCTGTCAGCCGCGTTGCAGTAGGCATGCAGTAATTCGGTAATTTCCTGCTTATCGAGCAGGGCCTGCACGCGCTCATTCATAACGCATTTCCAAGCGCCCTTTGGTAGGCCGTTACAGCGGAGGCTAGTCCGATACGAATGGCATCGACCGTGAGGGCGTGACCAATGGAGACTTCCTGCAGACCTGGCACTGTGGCGAAGCGCGGCAGATTGTTTAGATCCAGATCGTGGCCGGCGTTGATGGCCAGCCCCTCCTTCAGGGCCACTTCTGCGGCCAGAACAAACTGTTGGAAAATGGAATCGACCTCCTCATTGTATCGACAGGCGCGAGCATACGTTTCGGTGTAGAGCTCAATGCGGTCTGTGCCTATTTGTGCAGCCAGTCGTATCTGTTCAGGGTCGGGATCCATAAACAGGCTGGTGCGAATTCCCAGCGACTTGAGTTCTTGTACCAGTGGTGCAATACGCTCGCCATCCCGCCGTAGGTCAAAGCCATGATCCGAGGTCAGTTGTCCGTCTCCATCAGGGACCAAAGTGCATTGAGTCGGGCGTAGTTCTTTCACCAGCGCCATGAATCCGGGGTAGTCCTCCACGCCGTCGCGGCCACTCACGCGTGCATCTGTGGTGGGATTGCCCTCAATATTGAACTCAACGTCGAGCATGCCGGCTAAGTCATAACAATCGCGGACGCGAATGTGTCGCTGATCTGGGCGAGGGTGCACAGTGATGCCGTTGGCGCCGGCATCGATACACATTTTGGCGTGCTGTGGGATATCCGGGTTGGTGGTGTCTCGCGAGTTACGTATCAGGGCAATTTTGTTGAGATTGACGCTAAGCGCGATCATCAGGGTTGCTGCCGCAGGATTTCTTCGATGACGATGGCCTTTTCTGGTACATCGCTCATGCCGCTCGACCTGCCCGTGGGCGCAGTGGCAATAAAGTCCACGATATCCATGCCCTGAATAACCTCACCAAACACGGTATAACCTTCGCGCCCTGGCGCCCAATCCAGCTGCAGATTGGAGCGCTGGTTTATGAAGAACTGGGACGTGGCCGAATCAGGATCATTAGTGCGTGCCATCGCGAGCGTGCCACGCGTGTTATGCAGACGGTTCTTTGACTCATTAATAATAGGATCGTTGTTGTCTTTTTTAGTCATGTCCTTAAGAAAGCCGCCGCCCTGAATCATAAAATTTGGAATGACCCGGTGAAAGACGGTGCCATCGTAGAAATCAGCATCCACATAATTCAGGAAGTTGGCGACCGTCACCGGTGCCTTGTCAGCAAACAGCTGCACTGTAATATCCCCCTCGCTGGTTTTAATAACCACCTGCGGATTACTCAGTGTGGTTGTTTCCTCGGCGCCGCCGATAGCCGGCAACAGCAGTGAAATACACATAAATACTATTTTTAACATCATCTTCTCCTTTAAGCCCAGCTGGAACTTTTACGACGTTTCGGCACCAGGCGTGGTGCTACAAGCGCGATGATGACACCCAGCAGTACCGCCATGGCGCCATTGAAGAAATCTTCGCTATCGAGCTTTTCCTGCAAGCGGTAATTCTCTGATTCCAGCATTTCTGCCTCGGAGCGCAGGTTCTCTGTTTGCACTACCAGACGGCGATTGTCCGCGTCCAGTTGTACAGACTTGCCGGAAATTTTCTTAAGCTGCGCCAGCTCCTGTGATACCGCATCGAAGTCTGACCCGCCGGTGGTGAGTTTCTCGAGCAGTTCTGCCTGCTGCGCTCTAAGTATTTCCAGCTCACTTTTCAGATCTGTGCTTTCGGTCATCGATTTTTCGGCTTGCTTCGAAAGTTCAGTGAGTTTGAGCTGAGCCGGCACAGCCGACATCAGGTACTGGGTGCGAATCCAGCCGCTGGTGCCTCCATCAGTAGTAATTTCAGACCACTGCTTATCCTCGGAAGTTCTCCCTACAGTAAGACGGGTTCCCGAGACTATACCCTTGTGAACGATACGATATTCGTTGCCCGCGCCGGTGCGCAGGGGAACGTATTGTTTGTCGCTGACATAGCGAATGTCTTGGGCGAAACTGGCTGCGCAGCAGATGAACGAAAGCAGCAACAGGGGTACAGAACATCGCAAAATGAGCTCCTTTTTATAGCGTCAGTGGGCGTAGCATTGAGAATGGGGTGGTTGTCAACTCGCGTATTTTATCGCTCAAAGTGGGCTAATGTAACCCGCTCTGAAGTGAAGTTGAAGATCAAGGCAATACAAGCTTGAATGGCTTGACGGTGACTTTGCCGAAAACGCCAGCGTCCACATAGGGGTCCGAGTCGGCCCACGCAGTAGCTGCTTCCAGGCTGTCGAACTCGGCTATGATCAGGCTGCCGGTGAAACCTGCTTCTTCGGGCTCCAGTGTATCCATTGCCGGGTGTGGGCCGGCCGCCATCAATCTTCCCTGATCGGCCAAGGTTTGTAGCCGTTTGAGGTGGGCCTGGCGAGCCTTCATGCGCAATGGCAGGCTGTTTTCAATATCGTCACACAGAATTGCATAGTACATGTGAGGGTAATCTCCTAAAAATACTAGTCGTCGCGCGGTAGCAATTTTTCGTCCGCTTTATGTTCTTTTAAATGGGGGCTGATCATTACCGCGGTCAGGAGGGTCAGGGCCAGGGTGAAGCCTATAGCAGAGTACAGTTTGTAGCTGACCCAGGTTTCCTCGCTGAATTGATAGGCCACATAGAGATTGAGCCCGCCCACGACAAAAAAGTTGGTCATCCACATCAGATTGAGCCGGGTCCATACCGTTTTCGGCAGGTGTAGCTGACTGCCCAGGGTGCGCTCCATTAGGCTTTTATCACCAATAAATTGGGATGCTCCGAAGGCGAGCCCCAGCACCCAGTTGAAAATAGTCGGTTTCCACTGAATGAACGCCTGATTGCGAAAAAACAGTGTAGCGCCGCCGAATATCAGCACTGCCAATAGCAGCCAGATCAGGCGCTTTTCAATCTTACGCGTGAGGGCGTAGGTGAAAATCACTTGGAATGCCGTCGCGATCATCATCACAGCCGTGGCAGAGAAAATACCGTCGAACTGATACTCCCAGCCCGCGATAGAGAGGGTTTGCCCATTCAACTGGTAAACTATGAAGAAAAGGACAATGGGAACGAATTCAGCGATTTGCTTCATGGATTCTGTCTTGCTCCGGCTGTTACTATTGTTGATTGATTAATGTGACGCCGGGTTGCGGCCGGGCTGCCACGTGTAAGAGAGCAAGTGTAAAGATTGTGTTGATTGACTTCCATACCCATACAAGTGCTTCTGATGGCACCCTTGACCCGATAGAATTGGTCGCGCGAGCTGTGGCCAGCAAACTCGAATTGTTGGCAATCACCGATCACGACACAGTGGCAGGTTACGAGGCAGCGGCAGCTTATCATACGTTGAATTCCAGCGATATGAGGCTCATACCGGGCATTGAGCTGTCCTGTCAGTGGTCTGGCGTTACCATTCATATCCTTGGTCTGGGTATTGATTGCCATCATCCGTCTATGTGCCGCGGGTTGCACATAATGGCGAATGCAAGGCGAGAACGGGGCCTAAAAATCGCCAGCCGGCTGGAGTCCTGTGGTTTCGAGGGCGCTTTGGCAGGGGCTTTGGCTCAGGCCGGCGCGAGCCAATTTGGGCGGCCGCATTTTGCCGCATGGATGGTGGAGCAGGGGCACGTTAAGGATCACAATGAAGCGTTTAAGCGTTTCCTGGGGCAGGGCAAGACAGGGGATGTTCAGGCGTTTTGGCCGCAGCTTGAAGAGGTCACTGAGTGGATTGTCTCCTCTGGTGGTATTGCTGTTATTGCTCACCCGCTGAAGTACCGATTCACTGGCATGAAGCTACGGCGCCTGATTACGGCTTTCGTTGCGGCGGGAGGCGAGGGCATCGAAGTGAGAAGCGGTCAACAAACGCCTGATCAAACAGCACACGTGCTGCGCCTGGCGAAAGAATATGAATTGGAAGTATCGGTGGGAAGCGATTTTCACCGTGACGCTCCATACCTACCACCTGTGGGTGTAGAATCGTCGCCTTTTGAGGGCCTTAAGGGCGTTTGGCAGCGCTGGTCTGTCTGACTTTGCCCGTTGGGTAAATCTAAAGAGAATAAGCCGTGAGCCAGTTTTTCCAGATCCACCCGGACAACCCCCAGGCGCGGCTGATCAGGCAGGCGGTCGACATTATCCGTAAGGGTGGCGTGGTGGTTTATCCTACGGATTCAGCTTATGCACTTGGCTGCCATATAGGTGATAAAAGTGCACTGGACCGTATCCGTCGTATCCGCAAACTCGATGACCGGCATAACTTCACTCTGGTGTGCCGAGATCTTGCGCAAATAGCGACCTACGCGAAGGTGAATAATTCTGTTTACCGACTGCTGCGCCACACAACGCCTGGGCCCTATACGTTTATCTTGCTGGCCACATCGGAGGTGCCCAAACGACTGATGCACCCGAAGCGAAAGACAGTGGGTTTGCGCGTACCCGAAAACCCAATCGTGGATGCCTTACTGGCCGACCTGGGTGAGCCAGTGATGAGCGTCACTCTGATCATGCCTGGTGATGATCTGCCACTGATCGATCCCTACGATATCCGCGAGGTTCTTGAGCACGAAGTCGATCTTGTGATCGATGGTGGTTATTGTGGAATGGAGGCAACCAGCGTCATCGATATGGCCCATGATGTTCCACTGGTATTGCGTGCCGGTAAGGGTGATATTGCACCCTTTACAGATTAGTCAGGTATACTGGGGTCTCATAAATAGCAGGTAGGTGTGGTGTCAGGCAACGAATCCAATAACGAGACGCCGGCGGCCTCTGCGGCCGCTTCAGACGCTGCTGCCGGCGAGCAAAAACCGTTCCCGTCTGCCACCGATGAGAATGCGGTATCTGGAGAGCTAAACCCCCGCCAGAGCGAAATGCCTTTTGCTGTTGTCATGGGCCAGGCCGTGACCGAATTACCCAAAGATCTCTACATACCGCCACAGGCACTGGAAGTATTCCTTGAGGCCTTTGAGGGCCCGCTGGATTTGTTGTTGTATCTGATCAAGCGCCAGAACCTCGATATACTCGAGATCAACGTTTCCGGCGTAACTGAACAGTACATGGAGTATGTGCAGCTGATGGACTCCTTGCAGTTTGAGCTGGCAGCGGAATATTTGTTGATGGCTGCCATGTTAGCTGAAATCAAGTCGCGCATGTTGTTGCCACGTTCTTCTGAATTAGAAGAGGACGAGGAGGACCCGCGAGCGGCGCTTATCCGGCGGTTGCAGGAATACGAGCGCTTCAAGAAGGCGGCAGAGGATGTGGAAGCCTTGCCAAGGCTAGAGCGCGACACCTGGGTGGGTAGCGCTAAGGCGCCGGAGATTAAACGAGCGCGCCCTGAGCCAGAGGTCGATATGCGCGAGTTACTGCTCTCACTGGGCGAAGTGATGCGCCGGGCAGACATGTTTGCAAGCCACCACATTCAGCGGGAAGCACTTTCGACGCGTGAACGTATGAGTGAGGTGCTTGAACGATTGGCCGGGCGGCAGTTTGTGCCTTTTGTTTCTCTGTTCAATGCAGACGAAGGACGATTAGGTGTTGTAGTAACGTTCCTGGCGATCATGGAGCTTATCAAGGAAGCATTAGTGGAGATTGTGCAGACCGAAAATTTTGGTCCTATCCACGTTAAGGCAAGGTCAGAATAATATGTCACAAACTGGTTTGGTACAGATTCTCGAAGGTGTTTTGCTCGCTGCAGGCAGGCCCTTGACTGTGGCGCAAATTGAGGCAGTGTTTGAAGAGCACGAGCGTCCCGAGACGACGGCGATTCGCGATGCACTGAAGGAGGTGGCGGAGCGCTGTGACGAACGGGGTTTTGAATTGTGTGAAGTCGCCAGCGGATTTCGTTTTCAGGTACGCCAGTCGCTTAGTACCTGGGTGGCGCGGTTGTGGCACGAGCGGCCGCAAAAATACTCTCGGGCCCTGCTGGAGACGCTGGCGCTCATGGCGTATCGACAACCTATTACGCGGGGTGAAATCGAAGAAATACGCGGTGTTGCGGTCAGTACCAACATAATCAAAACGTTACACGAGCGTGAGTGGATTCGCGTGGTTGGGCACCGGGATGTGCCGGGTCGGCCCGCAATGTATGCCACCACGCGTCAATTTCTGGATTACTTTAATTTGAAGAGCCTGGACCAATTGCCTGCCTTGGCGGAAATACGCGACCTGGAAACGCTCAACGCTGAACTCGGATTCAGCGAACCCCTGCCTGATCAGGCGGGAGAAAGTAGTCCGGGTCTGAGCGTAGTGGGAGGCACTGAACACACCTCGTCTGATGACGACGGGTCCGATACTAGCAGCGTCACTCTCTCGGAGGCCGCAGATGAACTTGAGTCTCGGGCGGCACAGGCGGGTTCCGCAGACGAAGCCAATGACCCCGAGACTATTGTAGAGGATGAGACAGACGAAGGTCTTGAGCAGGAGGGCTTTGCGAATTCAGAACCCACCAAACCTGAATCTCAGGGTTGATTGATTATGGCCACCAGGTCCCGCCGGGACTCTCCCGGGACGCAGTCTACGCCGTCGGCGTCTGCTGCCACTGATTCGAAAGAGCCTTCCAGGACCGGAGAAAAACTCCAAAAAGTGCTGGCTCGCGCGGGTATCGGTTCGCGTCGAGAAATGGAGCGATGGATCGAAGCCGGACGAGTGGCCGTCAATGGCAAGACTGCCAAGCTAGGAGATCGCGTGGATGACCGCGCTCGTCTGGCTGTCGATGGCAGAGCTCTGGAGACGGCACCGGCACAAGAAACGCGCTGTATTTTGTATCACAAGCCTCCGGGTGAAGTGTGTTCACGCAGTGATCCCGAGGGCCGCCGCACCGTTTTTGGCCGCCTCCCCAGCGTCAAAACAGGCCGTTGGATATCCATTGGCCGCCTCGATTTCAATACCTCCGGGTTACTCTTGTTTACCACTGATGGTGAGCTGGCCAATGCCTTGATGCACCCGTCTTCCAATATCGAAAGGGAGTACATGGTGCGAGTGCTGGGAGACGTAACCCAGGACATGTTGCAGCGGATGGTGGAGGGGGTCATGCTCGAAGATGGCGTGGCGCGCTTTGCCGACATTCAGGATGGTGGTGGCGACGGAGTAAATCGCTGGTACTACGTTGTGCTCATGGAAGGTCGCAATCGCGAGGTGCGCCGGCTTTGGGAGTCGCAGGGTTTGACTGTCTCGCGCCTAAAGCGGGTGCGGTATGGCAATGTGTTTATTCCCTCCAAAGTCAAACAGGGGCATTGGGTGGAAATGGAGCGCGGCGACATAAAGTCGCTTTACCAAATGGGGGGGCTCGTACCCAAAGATGTGGCACGGACGACGGCTAAAGATCGTGAGGCCATGGAGCGACAGTTCGGTAAACGGCATGGGCGGGGTGTGGCGAAAAAGACCGGCCGATCTTAGGAGGGGCTGATGCTAACTACGCCCTACTCGAATGGGCAGCTGCGTTCGGAGATCGCTTAAGTCCTTGCCGTCATTACTACCGTGCATCAAAAGCCTTACCCGTTACCTCAGAACTGTCATTTCCTATTAAATACAAATAGGCCGGCATAATGTCGGCAGGTGCAGGATTGTCTGTTGGGGTTTCAGCCGGATAGGCTGTTCTTCGCATGCCTGTGTTGGTCGCGCGGGGATTGAGACTGTTGACGCGTATGTTTGTGGTGTTTTCCAGTTCGCCGGCAAGCACTTGCATAAAGCCCTCTGTGGCGAATTTGGAAACCGCATACGCCCCCCAGTACGCTCTGCCGACCCGGCCCACGGTGGAAGATGTTAGTACAATTGAAGCATTGGAAGATTCTTTTAACAACGGTAGAAGGTATCGCGTTAGCAGGAACTGGGCGTTGACGTTCACCTGCATCACGGTCTGCCAGCTGCTGTAATCCGCACTTTCAATGGGGCGTCTGTCGCCGAGCAGACCGGCGTTGTGCAAAATGCCGTCCAGGCAGGAAAATTCCTTTTCCAGTCCGCTGGCGAGGTTCTGGTAACTCTGTTCGTCGGCAGTCGCCAGATCCATTTCTATAATGGCAGGTTTAGGTCCGCCGGTAGTTTCAATTTCATCATAAACCGCTTCAAGCTTGCTGACAGTGCGTCCTAACAGCACCACCGTGGCACCGTATCGGGCAAACGTTTGTGCTGCGGTACGACCAATGCCATCGCCCGCACCTGTGACTAAAAGCGTCTTGCCCGCCAATAGGTCCTCACGTGGCGTGTAATTGCTGGGGATGCTCAGTACTTCCATGCTGTGTCCTTTTATAGCGGGGAGAGAATGAGTTGCAGCAGGTCGGTGCTGCTGTTTGCCTGGGCATCAGCGCCCCAGCGTGAGGGGTCATCACCCGGTTCAATGTAACCGTAGGTCGCCGCAATCGTATACATGCCGGCCCGTTGGCCAGCTTCGATATCGCGGCGATGGTCTCCTACGTAGATGGCCTCGTGGGGCGCGCAATTCAGATCGATGCAGTTTCGATAGAGTGATTCTGGGTGCGGTTTGCCCTCGCCTACGTCGTCAGGACAAACCACGCTT
>PKCY01000248.1 GCA_002862985.1 Haliea sp. | reverse complement strand
ACACATCACCCCGCTCGGACGCAGTTAATGTTGGGCGAGGTGATACGCTTCAGCTCTGGATTGATACGGTAACTCACCCTCAGCCAGGTTAGCGATCTGCCCGTGGCAGTCGCAGGTTGATGACGACTCCTGAACCATCTGCCAGGTTTTCTGCACTTACCCGCCCGTGATGAAAATCTGTAATCAGCCGCACAATATGCAGGCCAAGACCCAGATGTACCTTGTCAGTTTGTTCCTTGCGTAATGACACCATGGGGTCGAAAAGTCGATCCTGTATGCCCGAAGGTAGAGTGGGACCTTCATTGAAGAGCGATAGGTTACAGCTATCTGTCGTCATACTAAGTTGCAGTTTGATTTCGTCACCCTCGCGGCAGAAGGAGACGGCATTTTCCATGAGTTTGTCCAGGGCCTGCACAATCAGATCCGCGACGCCTGTTACCGGTGCGCAGGAGACCTGCATATCCAGCGACAGCCGGTGTTGTGGATAAACACCGCGGTAGGCCGTAAACAACTCACCGACTAATGGCACTAGATCAAGTGCCACTAACAGATTTTTTTGAATGCTTTCTTCAAGGCGGTTTGCCTCGCTCATTGCGGTCAGAATGCGTTGTAGTCGCGATAGCCCTTCGCGGGCCCGCTGCAGGTAAACACCAGGCTCAGTTGTCTCGGATCCCGACTGCTCTAGGTTGTCCAGGGAACTCTGGATGACGGCAATGGGGGTACGCAGTTCGTGAGACAGTTTGCGACTGAGGGTACGCAGGTAGTCATTGTACTCGCGCACACGGTCAAGCAGTTTGGCATAGTGTCTGGATAATTCACCAATTTCGTCCCGAGCTTCACTGCGCGGAAAGTCTTCTGTTACCTGTCCATCAGGGTCGATCGCATTGTTTGCCGCATGGGACAGTTTGCGAATACGCCAGGACAACAGACTGGCATAGCCCAGCAATCCCAGCGCGCCGGTTCCCAGTGCTGACAAGCTGTAGCTTAGTAAGCGGCTAAAGGCCTTATCGGTGAGAGAAAGGTAGGTCTCGCCGCTCTGGCTTACGATCACAGCACCGATAACGTCACCTTTATCGACTATTGGAGCGGCGGCGGATTGGATAGTGCGCGTGCGGTAGTGCGGGTCGCGGTAGCGCTTATTGGCGAATGCGCCGGCGAGTGCGCTGCGAATCTCTTCACCCTGCAATACACCAGGGCGGGTAGTTTTCGGGGGCGAGGGCAGGGTGTCCTGGGAAAGAATGCTGCGGTAGATCAAGCGCAGTAACCAGAAGGTATCGGTATCTTCCACGCCGGGTGTATCGTTCGTTGTTACGTCCGCAATCTGCCAGTTGTCTTTGTCCACCACCTGGATGCGATTGTCCTGCCGACTGAAAGGCTCAAGCAGGGCTTGAAGGCCGGAGGGACTGTAGATTAGCCAGGGCGGTGCGGTGATGTCCACATGACTGATATTGCCCGCTGTCTCCGTCACTTTACTGTCCCCGGACCCTGCGTTTACCAGATAAAAACCCAGCCTCCCGCCCGTATAAATAAGGGGAATTTGTAGTTCCAGGGTATAGCCGCGATCCGTGTCCTGCCAGTAACCCTGAATGTAAGCTGGGTCAATACCGTGCTGGCGGGGGCTGTTTGGTTTGGCTCTTACCTTTCCTGGTGCTGCAGTCGCAATGACATATTCATGCTGTCTGTCGCCCTGCCAAAGACGCAGTACCAGGCGATCTCCATTGGGTTCAGTTGAGCGTCCCGGGTTGTGATAGATCACCTCGGGGTCGTTCACCTTCAGCATCAGATACAGGTTGTCGTCACGGGTTTGCGCGCGGCAAGTAATCGCCAGGGAAGAGCTCGGGCCACCGCTGCAGGGAATGCCTTTCACAGCTTCCCAGTCATCATCGTAGCCATCGATATAGACCTGCTGTTGCGTGGGGTAGGCATATAGTGACCGCGTGTCAGCCATTGCGTTGCGACGATCTGTGTTGGGGTACAACAACTCTTCCTGTGTAGCCAGCACAGTGGCTATTGCCTGGGCTGTCGCCTGTAGGGACTGTTCCTGGCCCTTGCGCATGGCCCCTTCCATTTCGCGGATAAACTGATAGCCGGCCCAGGGCAGTGAGAGTAGCAGGAGACTTACCAGCAGCAACTGGCGACGGAGGTTCACGGTTTATTTCCCTGACCAGCGATAACCTGCTCCATAAATAGCATCGATTTTGTCGAATGTGGCGTCGACGTCCAGGAATTTGCGACGGATGCGCTTTATATGTGAGGTGATAGTGTTGTCATCCTGGACCACTTGCGCGGCATCCATCAGTTGCTGACGGGACTTTATCTGTCCCGGTCGTTTGGCTAACGCGCGAACTATTCGAAATTCAGTGAGTGTCATTTCTATGGTGTCGTTATGCCAGGTGGCAGACATGCGTTCCACGTTTAGCGTGAGTGCGTCTTGCTTTAGAATGTCTTCCTGCTGCTCTGGTGCGCGCAATGCCTTCATCCGTCGAAACAGGGCCGCTATGCGAGCTAGCATGTGATCCTGGCTAATGTCCTTGGTCCAGTAGTCATCAGCCCCCAGGCGTAAACCGGAAATCATGTCTAACTCCGAATCCCGTGCGGTGAGGAATACGATAGGCAGCTCAGGGCAGCGGCTGCGCAGATCCCGGCACAACTCAAACCCCCCCTCAATGTCATCGCCCAGGCCGATATCGATGATGGCAAGATCGGGAAGCTGTTGCCGGAAGGCGTCGCTGGCGCTGGTCTGGTCATGGAAAAGTGAGACGCGAAAGCCTCTGCGCTGCAGGGCGTCGCGGTAATTGGCAGCGATGGCAGCTTCATCTTCGACGATGGCGATATGGTGTGGCATAGGTCAGTGGTCCTGGTAAGTCTTCCCTGATACTCATACTTCCAAATAAGCCAGGCAACCTCAAGAGCCTGCCACAATTCGCCACAATGTGTCAGGGAAAAGCCACAGTTGGTCCCAAGTTTAGCCACCTCGATCCTTTCTAATGGTTTAAAACATAGGGAGAAATCGTATGGCTTACAAAAATTTTTTCTATCACTGCTACGCCCGTGACGCACGCCTTTTCGGCAGCACGTCACTGTGGCTGGCCTTTCGTTATATGTCGGGCCCATTGTTGGGCAGTATATTGCTGTTGTTGCTGTCCGCTGCGCCTGCCGGGGCGCTGCATGCAGAAACTCTTGATGCATCGGGATTGAATGAGGTTGGCAGCGGACATCTGTTGATGCGCGATGAGGTCAGCGGTCACTCGGTGCCGGCTGTGGTGCAGCGCAGCAAGGTCCACTTTGATGTCAGTGGTATGATCGCAACAGTGCGGGTGGAGCAAACTTTCCGTAACGATACAGATCACTATCTGGAGGGCGTGTACGTGTTTCCACTGCCGGATGACGCCGCTGTGCGCTATCTGGAAATGCAGTTGGGCGATCGTCGCATTGTGGGAGTAATCCAGGAAAAGGCGGAGGCGAAGAAAACCTATCAGGCGGCCAAGAAGGCAGGGAAAAAAGCCAGCTTAGTGGAGCAACAACGGCCCAACCTGTTCACCAACAGGATCGCCAATATCGGTCCCGGTGAGGAAGTTACAGTGCGCATGGACTATGTGCAGGCGGTGGAATACAGCAACGATGTATTCTCCCTTAGATTTCCGATGACGATTACGCCACGCTACATGCCCGGCAACCTCGTCAGTGATGCTGAAGAGGTGGAAGAGGGTGAGACCCTGGTTGTGGACAACTATCTGGGCTGGGCGAGACCAACCGACCAAGTGCCCGATGCCAATGCGATCTCGCCCTTATTACATCGCTTATCGCGGAGCGACTATAAGCCGCTCAATCCTATTGAGATTACTGCGAAGCTGGATATGGGTATGCCCCTGGCCAGTGTGGAATCTCCGTATCACGACATAGCACTGTCGCGCCGAACCGGCGTTTATAGTATCAGCCTGGTCAGTGGGATCAGTGAAATGGACCGCGATTTCGTACTCAATTGGCAGCCGGTTAGCGGGGTCGCGCCGCAGGCGGCAGTGTTTACCGAAAAAGTTGGTGATGAGTATTACGCTCTATTGATGGTAGTGCCCCCTGCCGCCAAACGCATGGCGGCGAGTATTCCCCGAGAGATCATATTCGTAGTGGACACGTCCGGCTCTATGGGCGGGGTGTCTATAGAGCAGGCGCGCTCGAGTGTGTCCAGGGCTCTTGGGCAACTGCGCCCGCAGGACTATTTCAATATTATTGAATTCAATTCTGATTATCGCTCCTTGTACCGGGCATCCATGCCCGCCAGTCGCCACAACATACAAAGGGCGCAGGAGTTTGTCCGGCTGTTGGATGCATCCGGGGGTACCGAAATGTTACCCGCCTTGCGTGCGGCACTGCTACGTGACAGAGGCCTTTACCAGGAGACGGTGGCTTTACGGCAGGTGATTTTTATTACCGATGGCGCTGTCGGTAATGAGACAGAGTTGCTTCAGGAATTGTGGTCAAATTTGGGCGACAGTCGCCTGTTCACGGTGGGCATCGGCTCTTCGCCCAACAGCTGGTTTATGCGTAAAGCCGCCCAGTTTGGACGCGGTACCCACACGCATATCGGTGACATCAACGGGGTCGAGCAAAAAATGGCCGCATTATTCGAGCAACTGGCACGCCCTGTTGCAGTGGACTTTACGGTAGATTGGAGCGCGCCGGTGGATGCCTGGCCGCGCCGAATACCGGACCTCTACCGGGGCCAACTGCTGGCGGTGGTGGCGAATTTTGGTCCGACATTACCGCAGGGCGAGATCACTGTAAGCGGCCGGGTAAACGGTCGCCTCTGGCAACAACATCTGCAGCTGTCGGTTGGCTCGGATGCGGAAAATGCGGGCGGGCACCCCGGTGTTGCCAGTCTCTGGGCAAGGCGCAAAATAGCCGGACTACTGGATGAAAAGATAGCCGGGCGTGATGAGGTGGCAGTGCGCGCCGAGGTCCTGCCGCTGGCTCTGACGCACCAACTACTCAGTCCTTACACCAGCTTCGTGGCAGTGGAAGAAGTCATCTCTGGGCCTGCGGGAGAGTCGATTGACAGTAAGGCGGTACCCAATACGGCACCGCGGGGGCAGAGCCCACAGAGCTTTGCTTATCCGCGCACCGCCACAACCGGTCCTGCGAAGGTATGGTTTGGTGTTCTCTGTCTGTTTATTGCCCTGCTAGTCCGCCTGCTGCGCCAGCCGGAGGTGGACCATGTTCCGGCTAAAAGTGAATAGACGATATGGAGATGTCATCGTCCTGTGCCTCCTGGTTCTTGGCATACAACAACTGAGCAGCGCTGCGCTAATTCAGGCGAAAGCGCGGCTGGCGCCCCTGTTGATAGAAAAAGCCTGGGAGCAGACCTTGCGTTCGGGGGCAACCGCCGTCAAGCCCTGGCCCTGGGCCGATACCTGGCCGGTCGGGCGATTACGTGTCGAGTCTTTGGGTGTCGATTTGTTGGTACTGGAGGGGGATTCCGGGAATGCACTCGCCTTTGGACCGGGCCGCGCTTTACCGTCTGCCGAGTTGGGTTCGGGGGGTATGGTGGTCATCGGTGGTCATCGCGATACTCACTTTGCGTTTTTGCAGCAATTGCGCAAGGGACACCTACTGCAGTTGCAGTTAGCCTCGGGGGAAATTCTTGAATATCAGGTGCAGGCGTTGCGCATCGTGGACGCGAGCCAGGCGTCACTGCCGGTTAACACCGCGGTCGAGGCACTGCTACTTATCACCTGTTACCCCTTCGATGCGCTGCAAGCGGGTGGTCCGTTGCGCTATGTGGTAACGGTGTTGCCAAAAGATTCCGAATTGGCGACTGGCTTTCAGTGAAACCTTGGTGATGACTCGACAGCTGTGGTACGTGTACTATAGGCGGATGTTTTTCAAACACATTAATCCGTCTCAAGTGCCTATGATGGCAGGGGCTGTCGTCGGCGCCTGCAGGGCGAACGGTTGGGCACTGGATGTTCAGCCCAAGCTGCTGGGTGCGATCTTTTCCGCGCTCTTCAATTTCGACGAGGACTTTCGTACCTTGCCGGCTGCGACGATCGACGCGGTTGCAGCAACGTTTCCAAATGCTGAGGAACGCCGGGAAATCGTCGATCTGATGCTCACCTGTGAGCTCTGCCTCCACGAGATCCCTGCGCAACTTAGCAGCTCGATCGATCGCTGGGCAGCCCGTCTTGGGGTTAGCACCATTGATCTGACTGTCGCCCGCGAGCTTGCCCAGGGCGCCCAAGCGCGTGCGCAGTTCGATCTCTACCGCAACGGTTTTTGGGGTGCGTGCACAGAGATTGATCCGGCATTTTCCGCGCTCATCGAAGCGAACGGTGCCCGGGCGTTCGCCCTGACGATCACCGCCGATCCGTTAGAGAGCGCCCGTTGGGCAGCCCTGGAACAGTGTCCACCCGGAAGCCTCGGGCGAGGTGTCTGGGACTTCTATCAGGAACGCAACTTCACCTATCCGGGCGTCCCTGGCGGCGTCAGCAAGGGCGAGTCGCATCATGACTGGGTGCATGTCCTGGCCGACTATGGAACGACCCCGATGGGTGAGGTTGAGGTGGGTGCCTTTCGTATGACAACGACGGATGATCCCGGCGCGGCGCTCACCTTCATCGCAGGTCAACTCGCGTTTTACCAGGGCGGTATCATGCCGAGTGCCCTGACCGGTCTCCACGGGGATCACGTCGTTGAACAACCGGGCGGGCCCGAGCGGGTCGCGGATGCCCTCCGGCGGGGACGCGAATGCAGGCTTGATACTTACCACGAGTTCGACTTCTTTGCGGTCGCTTCCGAACCGCTCGAAGCATTGCGCCACCGCTGGAACTTTGTTCCAAAAGGCGTGCCCGATTCGTCGGCCTGGGACTTAAAGACCTGACCGCAATCCCACCAGCATCGTACTCTGGGAGCTTTCCCCCTTGGTTCAAAAGCATGAGGGACTTATGGCAGGAAAAATGACGGATAAGATCAAGAAGGTAGTCATTGCCGGAGCGGGCGTTGGTGGCCTGACAGCGGCCGTGGCCCTGCATCGCCGCGGAATCGATGTCGAAGTTTACGAAAAGCATGAAGCAGCCGCGAAACATACCACCGGGTTTACTCTTTGGTCCTATGCAATCGCAAGGCTCGCCGCGCTCGGGGTCGGGCCGAAGGAGATGGAGGGCATTGGCAGCACCGTCGAAGTCACGGAAATTCGGAACCAGAAAGGCCGCTTGATTTCCGAAATGCCCGTCGGAGAGGTGTCCCGAAAACTAGGCCATGAAAGCTACGAGATACGCCGGCCGCGATTGCTAGAAGCCCTCGAAGCCTGCCTTCCCGCTGGGACGGTTCGGCGAGGAGTCGAATGCGTATCGGCGGAGTCCTCTGGCGACACCGCCACGATCGAACTTGCCGACGGCTCGCGGGTCTCGGGGGATCTCGTCATCGGTGCGGATGGAATCCACTCGAAAATCCGCGACTCGGTTGCGGGGCCCGCCGAACTCCGAGACTCGGGCTATCGAGGTTGTTCGGCGGTTGCAAAGTTTTCCAGTGAATCCCTTCCTCCCCATCGGCACATCGACATCTGGGGCCGAGGCGGCAAGGCTGGCATGTCCGATGTTGGAGAAGGAAATGCACGCTGGTATCTAACGTGGAAAGCCAAGGTGGATGCGAAACGGCAAACTCGGGCACAGCTTTGCGAGTCCTACGCCGGCTGGGATCCTCTCGTGGTGCAACTGATCGAGGCCACTGACGAGCGCGCGATCACCCATCACGAGTTCTTCGATATGGCTCCAATCACGACCTGGCGAAAAGGGCGAGTCGTCTTGCTTGGCGACGCGGCCCATGCGACTACACCTTTTGCCGCCATGGGCGCCAATATGACCATAGAAGACATGGCCGTTTTGATGGATTTGTTCGACGAAAAGAGCGGGGTTGAAGCCGCCCTGCAAAGTTTCGAGGAAGCTCGCAAGAAACGCACGGAAGACATCGTTGCAAAAGGGCGTACCATGGCGCGGCTCACGCAGCTGCATAGTCCGTTCGCCGCGTGGCTGCGCGATCAGGCCTTCCTGCACATGCCCGAGGAAGATACCAAGCGCGTGACACAGGAAATGGCCAGCGGGGACTAAACGGGGGTGTGCGGACTACTTTGCGCCGTCCAAGGGTCATAGCAGCCAGGAACAGGTGTTTGCTGAATTCCCGCAGTTGCGGCCACTAACACCCGGGCGGAATCTGTGGCTGCGGACCCTGCTCGAGCCCATCAAAAATCGTTTCGTGGTGATAGTCCACGGTGCGCTGATACAGCGTTACACCGGTTGTGGCCGTGTTGTTACCCAGCCCCGGCACATGGCCGCCGTTCACCACCGACTGAAAATCCAGCGGCAGTCCGGCAGCGATGGCAAAGTCCTGCAGGGTTAGGGCTGCTGAATAAGCTACCGTGCCGTCGTTGGTGCCATGGATGACCATTAGCGCCGGGTCGCTGCCAGTAGGGTCGTCGAACGGGTTGCCAATGTAGCAGCCGTTCAGGCTGCCGGCCAGATCAACCACTAGCGCCACGGGCGGTCGATCAATACCGAAATCGTCCAGGCAATATGCGGTAATGAGGGACGTGAAGGCCCCCGCTGAGCTACCCCACAAGGTGGTCCACTCATCGTCCACATCGCTGCGCGCCTGGAGGAAATCCAGCGCCGTCAGCGTGTCGTCCACTGCTGAAAGCGCTGCCCGCACCTGTTCTGGAGCGTTAATGCCGCCAACCAGGTTGTAAAGCGTTTGCAAGCGACTTGACGGCACGGGGTTATCGCCGACCAGTCGGTAATTCATTGATGCAACCAGCCAGCCCCGTTCGGCGTACTGGGATGCGTTGTTCAGTATGATGCCATTGGTTTTGCTGCCGTTATAGAAGCCTCCCCCGTGAATCATTAACATCAGCGGCAACGTGTTGTTGGCGTTTACCGGTGGTGGGACATCCGGAATGTAAAGATCAAGTTCGAGATCTATGAAGGTGCCACCGCCATCCACCTCACCCTGACCGTAAACAATATCGCGTTGCACCGTGTACGTATAAAA
>PKCY01000037.1 GCA_002862985.1 Haliea sp. | reverse complement strand
TGACAGTTAGAGAACCGGTTTGAGACAAATAGCGAGGAGGATTGAAACAACCTATTCCTACGCCGGTGCTAACCGGATCAGGTTCAAAGGGTTTGTCGGGGTCCTAACAGACCGGGACATCTCAGGCTTGCGCCACCCCTCAGGTATCAGTGCGCCACAAAGACGCGGGCTGATGATAACACCAGTGGCCGGATCAGGAAATGGATTTAACAGAGGTCAGCAAAAGACACGACGCTAATGAGTGGTTTATGGCCATTGGGTTCATTTATAACCTCAGTTAACAGCCTGGACCGCGATAAATGGTTGGCTGTAGTCCGTTGTTTGTAATAAATTAATAGCAAAGGTAGCGCTTATCCTGCTTGTACCGCCGGTCAGGACAATCAAATATGAAAGCTGCTGCCTGTGGAAGCTTTGGGCCCGGCACTCAAGCACTGCCGGGTCTAGGCGAGAAAGCTGTAACGTGATGCCGTTTAGCGTACCGGCTCCAGCCCCATCTGCAGGTGCAACTCATTGCCAGTCCAGGGGTTTGCCCTCGCCACCACTTCATTGAGGGATACGCCCAGTCCGGGCTCGCGGGAGGGGACGAGGTAACCGTCCTGCCATTGCACGGGCTTTTCCAATAATTCTGCCTGGAATCCTCCCCAGGTTTCAATGCCCTCCAGAATCAGGAAGTTCGGTGAACAGGTTGCCAACTGGATGTTGGCCGCGCCGACGATAGGGCCGCAGTACATATGTGGTGCCACCTGCGCGTAGTGGACTTCCGCCAGTGCCGCAATCTTCTTGGCCTCCAGCAAACCTCCAACGCGCCCGAGATTTAGCTGCAGAATAGATGCAGCCCGATCTTGTAGCACTCGGGCAAATTCGTATTTGGTGCAAAGCCTTTCACCGGTTGCCACGGGGATTGAGGTAGCACTGGCAACCTGCGCCATCGCAGCGGTGTTTTCTGGTGGAACCGGTTCCTCGAACCAGAGCGGATCGTAGGCTTCCAATCGCTTTGCCAGTCGTATAGCACCGGCGGGAGAGAACTGACCATGGGTTCCAAAGAGCAGGTCAACACTGCCACCGACTGCCTCGCGAATCGCCTTGATGAAGGCCTCAGACCTATCCAGTTCTTCTCCGCTGGGCATGCCGCCATCAAAGACCGTATAGGGTCCTGCGGGATCGAATTTCAGTGCAGTGAATCCCTGCGCCACGTAATCCATGGCGCGTTGCGCTGCACGTTCTGGATTAACATAAACATGATCTTCATCGCCGTCTTCGGGGTAGACATCGCCCTCGGCAGGGTAAATGTAGGTGTAAGTCCTCAGGCGCTCATGCACTTGTCCTCCCAGGAGTTCGTAGGCGGGTTTCTCACAGGCTTTGCCGACAATATCCCAGCAGGCCATCTCCAACGCGGAGAGCACACTCACCAGGGAGACATCGGGCCGTAATGTGTAACCGGCTCCGTAAACAGAGCGCCACAGTTTTTCGATATGAAAGGGGTCGTGGCCGATAATGAAGCGCTCGGCCGTATCCTTGAGCATGGTTTCGACGGTATGTGCACTGAAGGTAGCGCAATACACCTCGCCGTAGCCGACAATACCGCTGTCGGTCACCAGCTTTATAAAAATGAAGTAGCGTCCCCCGAACCGCGGTGGTGGGTTGGCGACCACAAAAGTTTCGAATTCCTTTATTAGCATTAAAAAATCACCACGTTGCGCAGAGCCTCGCCGCGTTGGACCGAAGCGATGGCGTCGTTGATGTCTTCCAGGGCATAGCGGCCGCTGATTAGTTCATCAAGTTTTAGGCTGCCTGCCTGATAGAGTTTAACCAGTTCGGGGATATCCCGGCTGACCGACGCCGATCCCATCTTGGAGCCGATGATGCTCTGGCCCGCCGCGGCGAACTCACCGGGATCATACTGTGCCATCACCCCAGATGCCGGCATGCCCACAATAACGGCAGTACCGCCCCTGGCGAGCATCCCCAGTGATTGCTCGATTGCCGACTTCGCGCCAACGGTAACGAATAGATAATCGACGCCTCGACCCTGACTCAAGTCGATCACTTGCTGCGCGGTGTTCTGATCAGTGCTGTTGACGGTGTGGGTCGCCCCGAACTGACGCGCCAGCTCCAGCTTTTCGTCTAACAAGTCCAACGCGATGATGCGCGATGCTTCGCAGTGCACAGCCCCCTGAATACTGTTGATGCCAACCCCACCGCAACCCACTACGGCAATCTGGCTTCCCGGTTCAATGGCCGCAGTATTGGTTACCGCGCCAAAGCCGGTCAGCACCCCGCAGGCAAGGATGGAGGCTGAGTCCAGTGGAATATCCTTGGGGATAACACAAACCTGGCTCTGCTCGACGACCACTTGCTCTGCGAATGCGCCGGTGTTCAGCCCCTGCGACACAGCTTCATTGCCAGGGCCGGATAGAGGACTGTTCGCGTCCAGATGGAAGTTTGCATCACACTGGGTTTCGATGTCGTGGCTGCAGTAGTGACAACTGCCGCAGGAACGGATCAGGGTGACGACAACATGGTCGCCGGGTTTTGCCCCGGAGACGCCAGCTCCGATGCTTGCAACGATACCTGAAGCTTCATGGCCGTAAACCGCTGGTAGTTCGCCGCCCCATCCTCCCTCAGCGAGGGTGACATCGCTGTGGCAAATCGCGCAGGCAGAGAGGCGGACCTTTATTTCGCCCGGTCCCGGCTCGGCAATTGTGAGTTCTTCAATTTCCAGGGGTTGCCCGAAGCTTCGACAGACAGCAGCTTTCATATTTGATTGTCCTGACCGGCGGTATAAGCAGGATAAGCGCTACTTTTGCTATTAATTTATTACAAACAACGGACTACAGCCAACCATTTATCGCGGTCCAGGCTATTAACTGGGGTTATAAATGAACCCAATGGCCATAAACCACTCATTAGCGTCGTGTCTTTTGCTAACACTTCATCACCAACTCCAAACTCTGTTACTTCACCCACCCGTTTCAACGACTATACCCGACAGGTCGTCTCCGAGAATAAACGGGCGAATCCCCACATCAGGTACAAGAGGGGTCACTACTTTATTGAGCTTCCAATCCTTGGAATTAACTGAAGAACAATACACCTGAATCAGAGCATCGTGCTTGCTGGGAACTGACTTTTTGTTTTCAGCAACTACTACTTTAGCAGTGAAGCCGAATACTTTGACGATTGCCGCTTTCATGGAATCCTTCAATCGTTATTTGGCAAAGAACTCTCGTTCGTCTGCCTTTTTGTGCGTACCCGTATGGTACTGGCAAGACAAGGCACTGACTACCTGCATATCCAGATGATGAATACAGGTGCAGCACTGTCGACAATATTGCCAAGCTAACTCCTCGATAGAAAAAGGCATCAACCAATCAATTTTGACTTAATTGTTGGACTCAAGACGTCAGAGTCTTTTGCTTCGATAAAAACAAGTGTCCGGCATCGCTTGGGTAGCCACTTAACTTCACCTTGAGCCCTTAAGTCCGCCTTGGGCTACTTAAGTTGAAGGTGCCTCAAGTTGGAAACAGTACAGTAAGTAAACGGTAGCGGTTCTATGTGATCATCGGCAAATTATGTCATTTCGGTAAGTTGCCTTGTCGATACCTTTATTATCTCGGGCGCACAAATGAGTGTTAAGAAAAGCCTGTCGATTGCCACTAGCGGTGGTATTGTAGTAGATTATTAGCAGTCAGGTGGGCGTTAATCCTTCCTACACTCCATTGAGCGTACGTTTCATGGGAGTCTATCCGTTCAATAATATTCGATGATGTTCTCTTCGGGAACGTCCATCGTACTTGCTAAAGAGCCCGGTGACTTTATGGTTTTACGACTACTTCGCAGTACTTTCAGCACATTGTGGTTGTTTATGATGATGCTTGCGCTGTCTGCCTGTAGCGGCGGTCGCGATGACTACGAAGGCAACGGGGGAAGTGGACTGCCCCAAGCCGACAATCCGGTGGTGGAAGGCCCCGTAACAGGCGGAGGCGGCCCCGATTGCTGTGTTGTCAAAGTCGTCATTGATGTCGATCTGCGTGATCAGGGTTATCAGCCGGGTACGCCGTTCTTTTCAAATGTACAGTTTGATTTGGCAGAATTAGGCTATCAGCAATCCGAATATTTTATCTCTGGTACTGCTAAATCCTATATCAATACCAGTGAACTTGACGCCGCTGGCAACTGGAGTGTGGCGCAGGCTGACGCTGCTGATTACCGCTCTCGCATTGCTATTGCCCGCCCAATTAACCCTGAAGACTTCAACGGTACGGTCATCGTCGAGTGGTTTAACAATTCCGGAGGCCTGGACGCTGCACCGGACTGGCTTGCGCTGCAAACAGAGATCATGCGCTCGGGATATGTTTGGGTCGGCGTATCTGCTCAGCGTGTTGGCGTTCAGGGCGGTGGCGGGGCGTTCGATATTTCGTTGCAGGACGTCGACCCGATTCGCTATGGATCGCTCTTTCATCCCGGTGATAGCTTTTCCTATGATATTTACTCACAAGCTGCTCAATCGGTCAAAAACCCAGTTGGACTTGATCCACTCGAGGGCTTGCAAGTTGAGCGGATGATCGGGGTGGGTCAGTCGCAATCCGCGTTCTATTTAAGTACCTATGTTAATGCAATTCATCCTACCATCGATCTCTTTGATGGCTTTTTGATCCACAGTCGAGCCAATTACAGTGCTAAATTGTCTCAGGAGCCTCAGGCGGATATTTCAACGCCAGAGAACGTCTTTATTCGCACAGACCTAACGCAACCTGTTATTACCTTGCAAGCTGAAACCGATGTGTTTCGCTTGGGTTCTATTGCTATTCGCCAAGCTGACTCCGATTATTTTCGCTTATGGGAAATGGCCGCGGCAGCTCATTCGGACATCTATACGACGCTAAAGTCGCCCATCGATAAAGGCGACGACCCTGCTTTAACCGATGTAACGGCGGTTGCAGAAGTTCGTCCGCCGTTTATTACTTGTGATGTAGCTGCCAATGACGGCTCCGCCAGCTGGATCGCCAAGGCTGCGATGGATGCACTGAACCGTTGGATTCGCGATGGCGATGCCGCTGCTTCGGCACCACTACTGGCGGTTAACCCTGCCGGTACTGACTTTGTGCTCGACGAGCATGGCAATGTGGAAGGTGGCATTCGAACACATTACGTTGATGCGCCTGTGGCAACTTTTGGTGGCATAGGGCAGGGCAATGAAGCTTTTTGTGGCCTGTTTGGCACCACTGTCCTCTTCGATCAGGCCAAACTGAATAGCTTGTATCCCACTAACGACGATTATGTGACGGCTATCAACGAAGCTGCCGATGCTGCGGTGGCCGCGCGCTTCCTGCTTGAGGCGGATGCCGCGCTGATTAAGGCGCGAGCACCTGAGTCGGGCATAGGTGGGCCTTAGTCAGGGTTTTGACAATTTCAGTGAGCCAACAGGCATCTGGCACCCAGTCTCAGCTCACTAGCCTGCTCATGCATGGAAGTGGCCCTGGGCAAGGTTAGCGGCGATCATTGGTCACCGCGTTCTTTGTGCAAAATTTCTTAGCACAGGTTACATTACCCTTGGTAATCAACCGGTGATTTGACCAGAAGGTGAGAATCTGGAGCTACTCGGCATCGCTATTTCCTGTTGCGGTCGGAGGAAAAATCAAGGGCTCCTGAACCGTTTTTCGGCCCTATGTTTCGAGTTTTTACTCTGACCCCAATTGTTCTCAACATTAAGTCGTATTTATGAATACTAAATCTGTTACCGGACTCCCCCTAATTATCGAAGCCTCGCTAAACGGCTCCGCCAATAAAGACCTGAACCCAAACGTCCCTTATAGTGATGACGAAATAGTTAACGATGCCATTGCTTGTATGGACGCAGGTGCCGCCTTAATTCATAACCATACATCCGAACCCATTTTTGGCGGCACAGGTAAATTGGACGCTGATGCATACGCCAAACCATGGCGCACTTTGCTATCTAGGCGACCCGACGCCATCTTGACTCCAACGATGCCCGTTGGCCAGGAGGGGGTTCCTGTAGAGGTGCGTTATAGCCATATAACAACCATGGCCGAAGAAGGACTATTGGCGCAAGGCTTGTGTGATCCTGGTACGTTTAATCTTTCAATAGCAGGCGAAGACGGATTATTTATAGGCACTGACTCGCTATATCGTAACGACATGAACGACTCTATTTTTTACGTCGAAACGTGCCGTAAGCTGGGCATTGGTATAAGTGCTTCTATCTTCGAGCCGAGCTTTCTTAAATTTATTTTGGCTTACTATCGCGCCGGCAAATTACCCACAGGCACCATGGTAAAGTTTTATTTTGGTGCAGATAATTTGCCTTTCGGTATGCCGCCCACACCAGCCAGCTTAAACGCTTTTATCGGCATGATGGGTGATTGCAACTTACCTTGGCTAGTCTCTAGCTTTGGTGACGACTGTGTTGGTTGTGGTATCGCCGAAGAAGCGATTCGTCTGGGAGGACATATACAAGTTGGGCTAGAACCGTACAGTGGCAACCGCACCCCTTCCAATGTTCAATTAGTAACAGAGGTGGTTGCGCTAGCTAAAAAATATAGCAGACCAGTTGCGACGCCCGCTATGGCGGCTGAGATTTTAGCCTTGCCGAATTATCCAGTAAGCTACAGGCGCTAGACCAGTATTGGCGCCGACAACAAACGGCCAGTCTGCCCGGCGAGCTCGTTCATTCCAGGCTTCTGCAATACTAGAACGGGGTACCAAGAGTTCGCCATAGGGCATGCGTTGGGTCTACACAAGGTGGGTTCGATTGGCTGACGTTGCTTGATTGGACTCGACTTTGCGCATTAATAGTTCGCTTTACTTGCTCTGAATATCCACTTTTTGATATGAAATAGGTTAACGTGTCAGCACCCTTGATAAATCGTCTCAGGTGGATCGCCTTGCTAGCGATGCTCGCTGGCGCCACAGGGTTATTGTCAATGGAGAAACAAGAAGCGATGGTATTGGATGATCGAAGCTCCGGTGACGATCGCGCTCAAAATGGCGCGCGGTGGCGTCTTTACACCGACGGCGTGATGGGCGGTATCTCACAAGCCAACATAGCCTTTGATGTTGTTGATGGACGTCGCTGTTTGCGCTTGAGCGGTGATGTGAGCCTGGAGAACAACGGGGGCTTCGTGCAGGTTGCTCTGGATCTTGCCGGTGAAAAAAACATCAGTGCAAAGGGCTATGAAGGCTTCTTGCTCGATGTCTATGGCAATGCGCAGGAGTATAATATGCACCTGCGTACGGACAGTATGCGTCGTCCTTGGCAGTCCTACAGGACTACCTTCCAGTCGCCGCCTTCGTGGCAAACGATTAGTCTGCCGTTTTCACAATTCCAGGCCTACCGTACGGCGACACCACTGGCTCCGGCGGATATTCGTCGCTTCGGCATTGTGGCGATAGGGAGGGCATTTACAGCCAACCTCTGTATTGGTCGTGTGGCACTGTACAAGTAGTCAACGCACAGTCACCACTGCTACGCCAGGTTCACGCCGGATCAGATTCCTTTGTCCGGTCAATTTTTTCGTACGGTGCTATCGCCTCCGAGGTAGGCAAGGTGTAAAGACGACTGCCGCTATTGCACTGCGCCTGAAAAGCCTTGGACACAAAAGTGTCGCGGTTTTTCCCACTGCTTTGGCCACGACTTTTTGAGCAGCGCAAATAATTCTGAAAATTACGCAGCGCTAGCTTAAAGGCTCATACTGTACGCGCACTGGGCCGACCACTAAAGGGTGTTCAGTATCTCCAGCGTCTTCTGCAGCCGCTCGGTTGACTCTGTCATCTCCAGTATTTCCTGCTTTAGATCGGCATCCATACCCAGCATGCCCATCACCGAGAAACTGAAATCCTGCACCGCCATTTCTCGCCAGTAGTTACTCTTTAAAGCTTCTTGATATTCAGGTGTGCCGTGGGTCAAGGCCACCAGACGCTGTAAAATTTTCTGTCGCGTCTGTTCAAGCATGACCGCATGCCGCCCGCTGCCGGGCTGATCCAACCACTCTTCACACGCCCAGATACTGAATGGCAGCGTCTGCACCTCACTTTGCAGTCGGAGCCGGATATCGATATCTATCTCGATCACCATCCTGCCGTCATCCAGCTCCTCCAGTAACGTCACCGGGCCTGCGGAAAAAATATCGCAGGGCTTGTACGTCGCCTGATTGGTGTTAAGCGCCTTTTCAAGCGTTTGCTGATTATCCGGGGCATGTAGCACTTTTTTTGTATGACAAACGCCTATTGGCAGTTGATTATCCAAGCAGTGCCACACCATTTTTCGATAGCGTGGTTCAAAAACATGCAGCGGGCAGGGCACACCCGGGAAATTGACAGAATTGGGAATTGGGAAAAGGGCAACTTCAATCATTCAGGTTATGTCCACGCTGTTAAGTACACCACTCATTTTGCTGCCGTCACGTCCTGTTTTTTTCACGGCTTGGCAAAAATCATGACATGCTGTTGCGGCAAGTAGTTGTCAGTTTTCAGCCACTGCAAGCCCACGGCTGACATCTCTTTTTTGGCCTGCTGTTGTGACATTTTATGTAGCCGTTTGATCGGTACTTTCACGTCCTCCCCGCGGTATTCCACCAGCACTACGCGCCCCCCCCCGGACTTCAAGCCATTGACCAGGCTCTCCATGACTTCCCGCGGGTGCGAAAACGCATGGTAGGCATCGACCACTAAGACTACGTCTACGGACGAGGCGGGAATGCCGGGGTTGGTGTTTGTACCAAGCAGTGTCTCGATATTAGCCATGTTCTCACGAGTTTTGCGTCTTTCAATGATGTCCAGCATTTCCGGCTGTATATCAATCGCCACGACTTTGCCCCGGGTAAGTCGCCTTGCCATGGGGAAGCTGAAATATCCGGTGCCTGCGCCTAAGTTGACCACTACGTCGGTCGGCCGCAGATTTATATTACTGAGAAGCAGGTCGGTCCGCTCTTCTTGCTCTCTGGTGGGGCGCTCTAACCAGTCCGCCCCTAAATGCCCCATGACATGGGAAATTTCCCGACCCAAATAGACTTTTCCGATGCCATCATAGCTGGC
>PKCY01000100.1 GCA_002862985.1 Haliea sp. | reverse complement strand
ATTCGGTTGCCACAGTTATTTTCTCGGGCAAAAATCGTGACCTTTGAGCAAGACATAAGCGCAGCGGTAAAAAGGCTTGCCGATCCTACAGCAGACAAGCACCCCAACTCTGAATCTGACGCCTATGCACAGGCATTTACCCAGGTGATGAATCTCTGGCGTCACGACCTGAAAGTGCGCTCTATCGTGTTTAACCCGCAGTTGGCTGCCGCAGCCGCGCAACTTATGGGAGTCAAAAGTGTTCGCCTGTACCATGATCAGGCCCTATATAAAGCGCCTCACGGCGGCATGACACCCTGGCATTGCGATCAGTACTACTGGCCGCTGGATACAGACAAGACGATAACCGCCTGGATACCACTGCAGGACACACCCATTGAAATGGGTGCGGTGGTATTTAGTGCCGGCAGCCACCACATTCCGATGGGACGAGATTTGCCAATTGGGGATGACTCGCAGCAGGTTATCAGCGACAACCTGGATCGCCTGGGGCTGGAGCATGTCGAACAGAACTTCGATGCCGGAGACGTCAGTTTTCACTCGGGGTGGACCTTCCACAGTGCGGGGCCTAATCTCACCGATCGCCCGCGCCGGGCTATGACTGTGATCTACATGGAAAATGGCGCGCGGCTTAAGGCGCCTGAAAACTCGAATCAGGAAGCGGATCGAGAAGCTTGGTGCCCGGATTTAGCGGTGGGTGATGAGGTGGCTACATTCATTAACCCTGTGCTCCATGAGTAGAAAGATTGGCTGATTTAAAGGACAATTACTCTGGCTAAAGCTCACTGTTATCCAATGCGGCGTACTAAAAAAACCGCCGCGTGTTTATGAGGATACAAACTCAACACCAGACAACCAAAGATAATATTCTAACCGGCCGCCCCGTCCGCAGGCCGATATCGTGGCATCAAAAAAATTCACGGGGGCGCGGGGAAGCCGCCCGACTGCATTACCCTGTTATGCATTTTATTTGTGTGCGATTGGCTTATCCGTAAAAAGATAATCTTTTAATTCTTTATCAAAGCTTGGATCTTGCCTTCTGATCCATTCAAGAACCATCGCCGCGTGCTCTTTTTCCTCATCTCTATTATGCGCAAGTATGGCCTTTAATTCGCTATTTTTGCACGCATCGACTCTTTGGTTGTACCAGTCTACAGCCTCAAGCTCTTCCATCAATGACGTAATAGCTCTATGCATATCCCTGGTGTCGTCGGTGAGTTCATCTATAGGTTCGTGGTAGCCTTCATTGGACATCTTCTATCTCCTTGTTAGGTGACGTTGGGTTGTGATGCATAACACTTGCAGCAGAGGTCGCCACTATGTAACTGCCCCTGTTGCCCGTACTTGGTATTCCTATACAGCGGACGACTTTGAGAACGCATAAATAACGATTACTCCCGCAACAATTAAAGCCATTCCCAGGAAGGCTGGCAAATCAAGCCGTTGGCTAAAAACAAGCCAGCCTAACAATGTGATTAGCACAATACCCATGCCAGACCATATTGCATACGCAACACCTACCGGGATCGTTTTCAGGACAACCGATAAGCAGTAAAATGAGATTCCGTATCCAAGAATCACCACTAGACTAGGGCCATATTTTGTAAAGCCATCAGATGACTTCAATGCGCTCGTTGCCACCACCTCAGACACAATTGCTATGACTAGGTACATGTATCCATTCATATGCTTGCTCTAAACGTAACGTGTTAAGCCAGCGCAGCGGTTATCGGCGTCCCAGCGTGAAGCGACCTTGCTGCCTTGACTTGTTAGGTGCCTTAGAGACTACTCACCACAATATTCTTCAAAGTCGCCTGGAGTGTTAGCGAAACCAATCTTCTCCGCGAGCTCCCATGGTCGCTCGCATTTCTTTGATCGGGCGCACCAAGAATAGCCAGCTGACCCGATACATCCATGCTTATCTTTGTCTGAGCCTACAACGCTGTCGTTATTAGATCCCTTAGACTGATGGTTGGCACAACCAACCAACAGTATCGATAGCACAACTACGATGATTGAAGCATTTTTCATATTACCACCCTCACTCTTGGTGCAACTAAAACTTAAATTTGGGCCGACTGTAAAGCCGACCCAAACCCTGACTTGTTAGGTGATGCCCGAGTTGATCCGGAAAGTTAACACGTGGTTTTCCCACTTGCCGTTTATGCATGGATATTTCCTTGCCTGGACCTCTTTATCGGAGCCAAGATGATCTAAAAGAACCTCTGACCTCAAATTGCGAGGCATGTAGTTTGCCATTACACCATTGAGACCCAGACTGCCAAAAGCGAAACCAATCACGTATTAGCATAATTTCTTCATTAGACCCTTGCCTTCATAGGTTTGACAGACCGCATACCCAAGTTTGCAGGCCTGAAATAAACCTCTAGTGATATTTGTAAGAGAGCATGTAGCTACTATTTTACGTGTCGATGCATCCAATGTAAGAAAATGTGTCAACGTACTCGACTCAAACTCTACGATTCGATTTTGAAGGCGCAGAACCCAAGAGTCCACGGAATGAAAATCCGGCTCTCTTTCTGGCTGCCAAGGCTGCAGGTGATCTGTATTTCGTAAGTAGAAGTCAGAAATCGCCTCAGCATCACCGGTATCATTGAGTCTTTGATCCATCGCTACTCCGATATAGACACATGACAGATAAATATACGGAAAAAGTCCGTATAACACCAAATCCTTCTACACACGTCAGTACAAAACACCGGGGCAGTGCACGGTACCGCCTCGATGATAGATCCAGAACCGGGCGAATTGCTGCCAGCAAGAAAAGCAATATTCCATTTAGTCAGCTCTCACTATGAGCCATATTCCAAAGGGACAGCTTTGTGGGTATATCCACCACCGCCACCAAGCTCAGAATGCCTCCAACCAAGAATCCAGCGAGTACAGTAATGGCGCGTTAGCGCCAGGGTCTTGTTAAACGCATGAACCTGCATAGCGATTGCGTTCATGCATCTCCTTTGGAGCATTACCGTATGCGGAAATGGGGCCCAGACATGATTACTCTTCTTCGCTTGCCCGATAGAGTGCTTCCGCTCGAGCCTTCAGACCGACTGCACAGGCATTAAAACCTCGCTCCACCTGCTCACCTAATTGCTCTATCATCGGCACCATCATATCGCCACTGAATTCATCCACACTGACATAGCGACAACTGCGCTCATCTATAGGCGTAAGGTGCTGGGCACGATTCGCATGTATCGGATCACCCGGTTTATTTTCCATAGACCAGACAACCGTTTGGCAGGGTTCAATTTTCGTTATGTACTCCACCTGAGGCTGCAGGCCATTGCCTAGATCAACCTGCATTTCAAGCGGTGAGCCCAGTACGGCATCGCCTTTCATACTCGGACAAAACGTATTCCATAAGCCGTAGCTCTCAAAATCCATAATCACATCCCACACCAGTTCTGCCGGGGCGTTTATGATGACTTCATCGCTAGAGACGCTATTTTCTGTAATCATTTATTCTCCTTAAATCTATATTGTGCGATCTCATTCCACACTATTCTAGTTAGCGTAACTTACGCCACCATTTACTCGCCAGCTCTGGCCGTTAACCCACTCACCGTCATCGGATAATAGGAAAGCAACCGCACCCGCAATATCCTCCGACGCGCCGTGACGGGTACTACGCGTACCTTTGAACATCCAGTCCTTCATTTCCCGGTTCATATTGGCATCGAGCTGCTCAGTTAACACGAATCCGGGGGAGATTGTATTGCAGCGAATACCCTTACGGCCCCACTTGGATGCAATATGGCGGCACAACGAATTTACCCCCGCCTTGGACGCAGCATAAGCGGGACGCTCCGCCTCACCTGCAATGGCCGCATCAGACGATGTCAGCACCAGTGCGCCACCTCCGTGTTCCAGCATATGCGGCAGTGTGGCACGCAACAACATTGCCGTACCGATAACGTTCACCTGAAGGGTGCGTTCCCACAGAGCACTGTCGTTACTGAGGATGTCACCGTCCACCAATACCGCCTGTAGGTCGGCTACATTGGCAAATAGTCCATCCAGGCGTCCGAAGTAATTTACTGCGCTTTTGATGAGCGTATTAATGGTTGACTCGTCCGCTTGGTCGTAATGCCAGGTAACTACGTCACCACCTTCTGCATTCAATTCTTGCGCCAGAGACTCAGCACCCGCAATGTTACAATCACCGATGCCCACCCGCACCCCTTCCTCACTCAGGCGTCGAGCGGTGGCTGCGCCAATACCCGTGGCCCCACCACACACAAGAATAGCTTTGCCCTGCAGATTCTTCATTCTGGTTCTCCATAAATTAAGGTCGTACGCGGTTTCACATTGACAAGAATGGGAGTCCAACAGACTATGGTGCAAATCTCTACACCTAACAACCCGATCCTGGCAAGAATTAACCGACCCGACATCAGGAACGAAGCTGATATGAGATTTCTCATTTTTATATGGCATAGGATCACCGCCGCCGTCAGCACTTTGTTGTTGTTCGCGCTATTGCTCGCACTTTTTGGGTTATACAAGTTCGCCAACAGCGAGCAATCGGACAACGAGATTAAACTTCAAGGCAAGTACGAATACCTCACGCAGATCAGCCAAAAGATAGACTCTGGCCGCTTGCGTCCAAATATTGTATTCATTCTCTATGACGACCTCGGATACGGCGATATTGGAGAAGGTGCGCAGGACAACACCCTGATCGCCACGCCAAATATCAACCAATTAGCGGCTGGCGGAGTGGTACTTACAGACTTTCATTCGCCCTCGCCGGTATGTACACCATCTCGCGCCGGTTACCTTACCGGACGTCTAGCGCCACGGTCAGGGCTGCCCAATGTAGTTTTTCCGACGGGCAGTACCAGGGATTTACTCTTTCGTCTGCTGACGAGACCCGGCAGCCACACGCGCTTACCTGCAGAAGAGATCACACTGGCCGACCTGCTCAAAGCAGCCGGCTACGCCACTGGTATGGTGGGCAAGTGGCACATGGGCGACCGCAGTCCCTCTCTTCCCAATGACATGGGTTTTGATAGCTACTTCGGTGCCCTATACAGCAACGACATGGAACCCTTTGCCCTATATGCCAACCGGGAGATTGCTGTTGCAGCGCCCGTCGACCAGCGCTACTTGACCGAACGCTACACCGAAGCCGCCACTGCATTTATAGAAACGCATGCGGCTGAACCCTTTTTCCTCTACTTCGCGCACAATTTTCCGCATGACCCCCTGTCTGTGCGTGGTGCACGAAGCGGCCAGTCAAAGGCTGGGCTTTATGGTGATGTACTGGAGGAAATCGACGACAGCGTAGGCGACATCGTGGCAACACTGGAACGCACGGGAAACCTGGAAAACACCCTGATCATTATTACCTCCGACAACGGTCCCTGGTTTCTCGGCAACGCCGGTGATCAGCGCGGCCGCAAGGGCAACACGTTTGAAGGCGGCATGCGCGTGCCCTTCATTGCACACTGGCCTGAAGCCATTGCCGGGGGCAGGACCGAACCCGCGATGGCTATGGGTACCGACCTGTTGCCGACGGTGCTGGATCTACTGCAATTACCCGCACCAAAGGACCGTCTGCTCGATGGGCGTAGCATCCTGAATGTCCTCACCAGTGGCGCTGCCACACCACACGACTACCTCTATTATTACGATGGCGAAACCCTGTTCGCAGTGCGCAATCAGCGTTTCAAATATCGTGGCCCCGCGGGTGTATTCTATAGCACTGACCAGACCCCCATCGGGGCTGCCGTGCCGCAAAAGGAATGGCTGTTTGACCTTGCCGGTGACCGCCGTGAGTCCTACGATACTTCTGACCACAACCCACAGGAGCTGCAGCGCTTGCGCGATGCCTTTACCGCCAAGAATAAAGAGATGGCCGTTAACCAGCGGGGTTGGAACTAAAGGCCCCGAGAGCATCTCTGATTGAGCGGGTCCGGCCAATTAGTTCAGTGGCGACCTAAAAGTATCTTACCAAAGCGAGGTTTAAGCATCATGAAAAAGCATACTTTTATTGTCCTGGCAGCCACTGCAGTACTCGTCGCCTGTCAGAGCAAACCAACGCTACAAACAGGTCCGGATGCGGAGGTTATAGACGGAAATCTTGTACGCGTTGATCACTCTCGTGCCGATCAGACCTATATAGACCCTAATGCGAATTTCAGAAAATACACGGCAATAATGGTGACGCCATTGGGAGTAGATAATGTGGAAATCATCCAGCCAGGCTCCAGTTTTCGGACAGCCGGGAATCGTAACTGGGAGCTCAGCAAAGCAGACAAAGAACGCCTCCAAACGTACTTTCGAGAAGCAATGGAAAGACAGCTGTCAGAAGAGGGCGGCTACCAACTAGTCGATACCGCCAGCGACAACGTGCTTCAAATTTCTGCAATCATGACTAGGATCGCCCCGAATGCGTCCAAGGATGATTACCGCTCACGACCAGCGGGCCGCAGCAAAGTATTTTCTGAGGGCGCGGGGAAGATGGATGTTTCGGTGACATTCAGGGATTCTGAGACTGGCGAAGTGCTGGCACTGACAAAAAATTCTCGATCCGGCTCAACACTGTGGGGTATCAATAACCGTGTCGCAAATTTAGCAGAAGTCCGCAGGGCGTTTACCCGTTGGGCCATACAAATCCGCGCCCAGCTGAATCAAGTACACGGTCAAGAGTAATCCAGCACTGCTGAATAAAGCCTTACACTGTCAGCCTGTGACGAGAGATAAGCCCCCTGCAGCATAGGCTTCGGTATATTTTCTGAACTTCCTGAGCATAGTGCGATTTGCCAGTCGCATGATCGGGCGTGTAAGAAACATCAGATGTCGTGGAAATCCCGCTACTTCCATCGCCATATACCACTCGACTCGACAGCTACCGTTACCCAGATCGGTAACGCGATAATCTTCCAAAAATTTTTCTGTCACATTTTTGCTACAGCCAACAAAGCTGAAAGCCATACGCTTACCCCTATCCCATGCTACAAATTCCTCGTAACCGATCATGTCGCCCATCATGTGCACATTGCGCGTAGTCCCAATACCGTAAGGCTGAGGCGATGTCCATTCCACCTTCTGTATTGGTAACGCCCACTCAGTCCAGGAGTGAGCATTTTCAAACACATCGAATACTTGCTCGGGCGTTGCTTGCACAATTTCGATGGCAGAAAAAACGTTCTTGGTCTCGTCGAGGAATTGAAGACCCACCTTACTGCATTCAAAATAGTCGCTCACACTGTTCACCAATCCATTACATTAGTAAAGATACGCTGCGGGCCCGGATCGGGTTATCTCGATGCAAAAGCTTCTTTAATAGTGTTGTAATCAACAATCGCAGCATCCATGACAGCCTTGTCGTATTCACGCAGTCCACTTAAAATCATACATTTCTTGCCGCGGCCGATTATTCTATCGCGCTCCAGAAAATTGAAGCCCAGCTCGACACTACCTCGCCTGCCGCTGATTTCAATCTTGCTGTAATCGCTGCACAGACTCGGATTTTCAATATCGAGCGTATCCAGATCGATGGACATGCTCACATACATCACCATAGGACGAGCAGCATTTATCATCACATTCTTCTCAGCGAGCAAAGGCACCAGGATGTGGGGGAAACTCTTGCCTGAAAATTCCACGTATTTCTGAGTCAGGCTTTGAAGTAGCGTTTCATCGCGGCTGAGGTCTCCGCCACGTCTCACTTGAAGATAATCCCTCTTTTCAGTGTCCTGAATTTTCAGTTCCTCAGAGGGCTCTGGAAGCACAAGCTCCACACCCTCCAACACCATCCCTGAGAAATCAAACTCCATATGCTGGCTAACGCCGTACTTAGCCAGAACAACAGAAAACAACAGGTCTCCCGGAATACAAAACCGCCTGGCATCGGCATCATGCAAGGGATTAAAGTCGCCTGCCATGTGTTTGGCAAAGTTGCTGCCCTGCTCTCGGGTAAAACAAACATGGCCATTGGGTTCGCTAAAGTACTGATCGACGATCATAGTTAGGTTAAGTTGCCAGTTGTTGTACTCGGAGCGTGCAGTTTAGCAGGAAATGACATTATGGCGTCCACCTGTTGCGCATACCCAATCACGCAGTCGGAAAGTGGCTGCCGGTATCAGAATCGTTGGATACTCTTACCAATAGCCCGGTCGCGCAACTTCCAGAACAAGCTATTGGGATTGACCACAATGATGAACACACGACGTAAACGATCCTCGGGGCAATTGATTGGGTGCACAGCATGCCAGGCATGGTCGCCGCGCTTTATTAGCGCGCTGTAGTTTCCAATCGAATCGCACTCAATAGCGTTATCAAACTCATCAAAGTCAGGGGCAGAGTTGTAATCCAAACGCCCCCCATCGTCCAGAATCAGTGTCGAACCTCCCCACTGAGGATCCCAATCTTGTGCCGAGTTGAAATAGAACAAGTGGGAACCATGTTCACGGCGAGCATCACAGTGAGGAGAGACATCAGCACCACTGGGCGTGTAGTGCCAGTGAAATCGAAACTCCGCCTTCTTCGCGCCTAACAAGCGCTCTATCTCGCCTCGATACGCATCTGAGCAAAGCTCAGCGATAAATTCTTTCCAGGGTTGTGGTACCGGCATCCCCGGCATGTACTCTAGCGAATAGCGGTCATGAGGAGCCTGTCCTGCGCGGCGCTCCTTGCCAAATTTTTGATCAAATAGATCCATCGGTGGCATGTTTGCTAGTAAATCCTGGAACCCTGATTCTGTTAGGACACCCCCGCTATTGAAGTAAGGATAGGGTGTGATGGCCCGGAAGTCTTCGCAACTCAAGTTGCGCAAAGTCTCAATATTCAGATACTTCACGCGGCCCTCACTCGTAGTTTAGGTGTGCGGTCGAGCACTTCGAATGCGTCGTGGCGCACATGATTGAGATTTATCTCGGATCGTATGAGGTCCTCGCTGATATGTCCAACCTCCACACAGTCTTTCAGTAGACCAAAGAAAAATGCTTCCTGGCGGGAATCTGGATGTTCCCGATAGCGCCCGAGCAACCCGTACTCTCCAAAGACTCGAGCGCGCAGACGGTTAACGCTAGCC
>PKCY01000060.1 GCA_002862985.1 Haliea sp. | reverse complement strand
ATGCTATGTCTGAAAGAGATGGGGAATCGAAGATTACATTGCGAGTGTTTTCAGATCATAAAGGTGTTCACATTATATCTGAGGATACCGGCGGGGGTATTGCCGAAGAAGCTCTGCCGCGCATTTTCGAGCCCTTCTATACAACAAAAGAAATGGGCAAGGGAACGGGATTAGGGTTGTCTGTAGGTTATGGTATTGTGCGAGACATGGACGGCACCATCAGGGCTGAAAATATCGGCGATGGCGCCCGGTTCTCGATTACTCTGCCGTTTGGTAGTTGATAAGTATCGATTATTGCAAGGAGTAAGACTATTTCAGCTAAGATACTTGTTGTTGATGATGAAGAAATGATTCTTGAACTAATGTCAGAAACGATAACTGACACAGGTTACGAATGCTTTGTCGCAAAAAACGTCGATGCTGCAGTTGAAATCGTTAAAACCACGCCCGGAATTGTTCTTATTGTCACAGATTTGAAGATGCCGGGCAAAACCGGCGCTGACTTGATCAAGATTGTTGAGGCTGAGCTTAAACAAGAAATGAAGTTTATCGTAATGTCTGGACATGGCAGTCCCAGGATTGAAGAAAACGGCGTAGATATTGCATCGTATCCTTTTATAAGAAAGCCGCTGGGCATTGATAGCTTGATAGAAAAGATCAGTTCAGTATTGGAGGCAAAGTAATAACAATCAGGAGTATAAAATTTCTGGTGGCTAAGCTAACCCGCGTTACATAATAAAGTGGATTAATACGCGATTGCCACAGCGTGACGCCTGGCATCTCCCACGAAAGTCGTGGTTTCATCGCAGGCAAGTCCTTGCATGCAGCCCAGCATCCAAGAGTAATCACCTAAGCATTTTGGCTGATAGCCTTTGTCCGATAAGGTTGCAATAACGTCTGCAGTAAAACGCCCTTCTAACGTAATATCTTCACGCTCATCGACAAAAAACCGTGGCGCATCAATAGCATCAGCCAATGACATTTTAAACACCAGCAGGTTCAATAACACTTGCAACTCTGTTTGCTGAATCGTCAAGCCACCCGGCGTTCCAAAGGCATACTCTAAACGATCGCCATCAAAAACCTGTACTAACGATACGCTCCATGGCACTTGGCCGCCGGGTGTTGACTGACGACTAGCTGCACCTTCTTTCTTGGTATCAAAGAAATAACTGCCCACCCCATTGAAAGGTAATCCATAGTCCTCAACCCAGATGCCTGAACCAAACATTCCACCGAGGGTCTGTGTCATAACAGCTGAATTGCCTTGTTCGTCCTGAATGACGAGGGAGGTGGTATGCTGTTTTAAAAATGAGAAGTTGCTCTTGGTCGTTAGCGGATCTCCACCCCAGCTGTGGCTCTCTTTCAGCGTACGTTTAAGCACACCTACAACCAGATCAACGTACTCGGCGCTATTGTGTTGCAGCGTATGAACCGCAGCCTTTTCTAGTAACTGGGCCGCTTGCAAAATAATAAAAGCGTCGCTGTTAGGCGGAGGCACCGCGACACGCCGGCCGAATACTTCCTCAACCAAAGGGGGTTGCCACGAGACTGAATCGCTCTTGATATCCGTTAGCATCAGGGCGCCATGATGGTTCGTCACTGTCTTTTGAATAGCGTTTGCTATTCGTCCTTGCGTAATTGCCTGCGGGTCTTTAGCAAGTGTGCGCAATGCCGTTGCCGTTTTGGCTTGCTTTAATCTATCCCCCACCTTATAGGATTGCGCTTTATAATAGCCAAATTGCATATTTTGGGGTGCAATATTTTTTGCGAAATTAAGGAAGTAACAATTTGCTTCGGTTAATTCGATTCCTTGCTCGGCATACTCAATAGCACGCCCAAACAGAGCCTCAAATGGCAATGCGCCGTATTCATCATGAATGGCCAGCCAACCTGGCAGAGCTTGCGGAGCAACAATGGATAAAGCATCTAATTTGCCCTGATCCCACTCCTGCGTAGAAAAGCGTTCTGGCACTCGGCCAGAAAAATTACAAACACGACATCCTTCTTTGCGGGAATGAAGCATAGCCAAGCCCACACCCAAGATGCCGCTCATCATCGGCTCTACCACAACCAGGGTGATGGCAGTCGCAACTAATGCGTCAAAGGCATTGCCGCCCGCTTGTAAACATTCAATGCCCGCTTGCGTAGCTAATGGGTGAGCACTGGCAACACCCGCGCTTCCCTCAGCGACAGACTGGCTGCCAGCGGCCATCGACAAGGAATCTATTTCTGACATGGTACTGTCCAGCAAGCGCAGATACGCTAAATGCTAGCATATTCTGATTGCTTGAACTCGAGGAGGTGAAGTCTTAGGTAGATGATTATCTGCAGATTAAAGGCTTATGTCTGTGACTTCGATGAAGGAAGTAACAATGTGCTTTGGTAAACGGTCTCCCATGTCTCGAGGGGTGACTTATGAAGAACAACCATCCGCGCCCAGACTCTCGTATTCTCGGGGATCGAAATCCTCTCCGAGAAACAAGGTCTCGTAGGCCATGCAATATTCCTCTTGATCCGCAAAACTGCCATCGGAGAACAGGCGCTGCTTCAGGTCGTCAATGCTAATGCGCTCTGGCGACATGCGAATACCGCCGCCCAGAGTACTATCGAGAATCATTAAACGGTTGCTGTCTTCTCCCTCGTTCACCCAGCCGGTCCATTCTTCCTCTCGGCCATCGCGGCCGCGGCCGGGCTTGCCGTTGTAGGCGAACTCGGCCCAGTAAGACATCATGCTGGCCGACAGAGCGTCGCGGGCTTCGTGTGTGTCGGAGGGGTACATCACGCTGAAAGGTTTAGGAAAGTTGCCGAACACATAGGGTATTTCCAGCGCGTGGGCGGCACCCAGTAAGTCGCGTAAATCGACCAGACCGAAATCACGTAAATCCTTGGCGTCAAAGCGGTAGGCAAAAACGTTCTCTCCCTGGCCAGCACGCATCACTGTAGCCAGACGGTCTACGCCGATGACTTTCCAGCGGTCGGTGCTGTAGCGATTGAATTTGTCGTAACGCTGCAGATCTTTAATGCCCGTGGGAATACCCATCAGCGTGTTGACCATGTCGGGATTAAAACTGAGGAACAACTTCATTTCATCGTGATTCGTACCCAGCATCACCGGAACCGCATTGTAATTGACTGGCTCGGAGAATAGCTGCTGCGAGCTGACACCGGCGGGTAACACATGGCCATCGCCGATGAGGTCGGGCAACATGGTGACCAGTCCACCGTCTTCACTGCGATAGGCGGCAAAAATCTCAGCGGTCGATTTCGCCCGCAGATACTGGGCCAACTCCGTCGCAGGCATTGCTTCCTGTATGGCGCGAGCGGCCCGGGCATCGCTGGCAGAGCCATCGAGAATGAACAGTTGGTTGATAATCTCGCGCGAGCTGAGGCGGCTGCCGGCTTGTTCGTCGTCAACGAAGTTCTCAGCTACCCAGACAGGGTCAATATCCAGCCCGCCGCTCTGCACGATGGCACCGTGAAACAGGTCCTTGGCCAGAGGTGACGCCATCAGTGCAAGCACATTCCAGCCACCGGCGGATTCGCCGAATATAGTGACCTTGTCGGGATTACCGCCAAACTGGGCGATATTATCCCTGACCCATTGAAGGCCCTTAATCTGATCGAGTGTGCCGTAGTTGCCTGAATTATCTTCAAGCGATGCATCTGCTGACCGCAGCGCCGGGTGCGACAGCCAGCCGAAGTTGCCCAGGCGATAATTGATGCTCACCAAGACCACCTGTTGGCGAGAGGCCAATAGCGAACCCTCGTAGAGAACAATACTGCCGCTGCCACGGGTATTGGCGCCGCCGTGAATCCAGTACATGACAGGTAAGTTGTCAGCATTCGCGGGAGCGAACACATTAAGAAACAGGCAATCCTCGTTACCGTCCACCGAATGATTTTCACTGGAAGTGGAGCGGGGCTGGGTGGCGCACTCATTGCCGGGTAGAAGCGCCTGCAGTTGACCCTCCCAGGGGAGGACAGCCCGTGGGGCCTTCCAGCGCAACTCGCCTACCGGCGCCGCCGCATAGGGGATGCCCTGCCATACAGACACGCCCAGGTCATTCTGGTAACCAATAATTTCGCCGCCTTCAATTGTTTTTACGGTTTCCTGGGCGGGGATATAAGTTGGCGGCTCTTCCGGAGCGAGCCACGCGTATCCGGCAATGCCAACCAATGCCACCGCTGCGGCTAAAGCGAGGAGTGTGGTCAAAATTGTCTTCATTAGGCGTTGTCCTGTTGAAATCACTGAATCAGCATACCCGATTTCCTGTCAGCGGTGGAAATCTGCCAATTAAGGTGTGCCCTAAAGGGTATTTCGATAGTGGCAGCCGATCTGATCTTGGCCATTCACCATTTTATTCGGCTTGCCGCCTTCTCACAGTGGTGTTCTCACACTAGACTAGCCGCCCTGACTTTTTTCTTACACCCTCTGCGGAGCAAACTATGCCTAACACTATTTTTTCGATGGCCGGGAAGGTCTGCTTGATTACTGGGGGGTCGCGCGGTCTTGGTTATGCGATCGCCGAAGCATTTTTCGAAGCGGGCGCAAAACGCGTGTATATCACTGCGCGCAAGGCAGAAGCCTGTGAGGAGGCCGCGAAACAACTCTCGAAGCTGGGAGAGTGTATTGCTATACCGGGTGATCTCAGCGATGTGTCTGAAATTGATCGTCTGGTGAGCGAACTGAAGCAGCGCGAAACGTCCATCGACGTGTTGGTAAACAACGCTGGCGTTGGCTGGCTCGCACCGCTGGGTGAATTTCCCGAAAAAGGCTGGGACAAGGTAATGGACCTGAACGTAAAAACGCCGTTTTTCCTAACACAGGCGCTGCGACCGTTACTGATCAATACCGCCAGCAGTGAAGCCACGGCAAGTGTGATCAACATAGGTTCCATCGCGGGGATAATGGGCCGTACAGATACGTTCAGTTATGCGCCCGCCAAAGCTGCCGTGCACCAAATGACCCGCAATATGGCGGTCGAAATGGCAGGGGACCATATTCGCGTAAATGCGATAGCACCTGGTCGCTTTTTTACTGATATGACTAAATACGCCAGTGAAAATTCGGCGATGTACGAGGCCGAAATCAAGGCTATTCCGCTTCATCGCTGGGGGAGCGACCCGGATATAAAAGGCATAGCGGTAATGTTGGCCAGCCCAGCTGGCGCCTTTGTCACCGGTCAGATTCTGGCAGTGGATGGGGGCACCAGCCTGGTGTAGGGGGATTTTTTCTGGATTGAAAAAAGACTGCTCTTAACGGTACGCTGGCGCGGGATAATGTCGAGTCAGTCTTGATAACAGCAGGTCACATGAACGGTGCTACATACCTATGCAGGAGGACCATGTTCTCCTGGAAAAATTGAAGAGAGAAGACTATGTCAGATCCAGAAGGCTCCATCAGCGTCGAGCAGCGCGGTCACGTACTTTTGATTGGGCTCAATCGGCCGGCAAAATACAACGGTTACACGCCGACCATGGCCAAGCAACTCCTTGACGCCTTTACGCGGCTAGACGAAAGCGATGACCTTTTCGTCGGTGTGCTCTTCGGACACGGAGACCATTTCACAGCGGGCCTCGATCTTCCCAAGTGGACAGGACGAATGGAGCACGAGGGTAGCGTAGAGGAAACCTCGCAGCAGCGAGTCGACCCCATAGCGCTTGGCCGTGCCTGTCGTAAACCAATCATCACCGCTGTGCAGGGCATCACTTTTACCTTCGGGATCGAAATCGCGTTGGCCGGCGATATCGTAATCGCTGCGGACAATTGCCGTTTCTCTCAGTTGGAGCCGGCCCGCGGTATTCATGCCACCGGCGGCGCAACAATTCGTTTCGTGCAGCGTGGTGGATGGGGTAATGCGATGTACCATTTGCTAACGAGCGACGAGTTCGATGCACAAGAAGCCTATCGAATCGGTTTCGTGCAAGAAGTAGTCCCGGTTGGAAAGCAATTGGAGCGTGCACTGGAGATTGCTGAAGTTATCGCAGCGCAAGCGCCTCTCGCCGTTCAAGCCACCAAGGCCTCGTCGAGACGGTTTGTAGAGGAGGGGTTTGCTGCCGCAGTCCGCGAACTCGGGCCGACGCAGCAGCGGCTGATGGCCAGCGAAGATGCCAAGGAAGGCATCCAATCATTTATCGAGCGGCGTACGGCTGTCTTTAAGGGAGTTTAATTTGCAAGGGATTTTTGGCGGTTCGACTCATACGAGACTCTGCTTAGAGCGGCGCGAGAGAGTCTCTAACCGGGCCATAAACTCGCTGGGTTTTTTCTTGTGCCCGAGTTAGACCACTAAATAAATACCGTCGCCGTGTTTTTTCCCCTACCCGATGAGGTTCAATATGAAAATAGGCATCAACGGTTCCGCCCTTTTAGGCCAAACTACACTCGATGCTTTTGAGGCGCACGCTCGCGCCGCCGAGGAAGATGGGTTTACTTCTTATTGGATCGCACAGGCCGGATCGATCGACACGCTCACACTGATCGCGTCATTGTCCAAGTCAAGTCCAAGCCTGCATTTTGGTACCGCCGTAATACCCACCTATCCGAGGCACCCGGCGATGCTGGCAAGCCAAGCCATGACGACCCAGATGATCAGTGGCGGTCGATTGCGTCTGGGTATTGGGCTCTCGCATAAACCCATGATCGAGGGGATCTTTGGAATGTCTTTTGACAAGCCGGTGCGCCATATGCGTGAGTATCTATCGATACTGGTGCCGCTGATCGAAGAAGGTAAGGTGACGTTCGAAGGTGAGACGCTGACCGCGCGGGGGGAGGTGTCGTTCCCAGATACCGCGCCTTGTCCGATTTTGGTTGCGGCACTTGGCCCGCAGATGCTGCGACTGGCCGGACAGCGCACCGCGGGCACCATACTGTGGATGGTCGGAGAACGCACGATCAGGGAACACATCAAGCCCGAGATTGGAGAGGCCGCTGCGAAGGTCGGCCGCGCGGCCCCTCAGATAATTGCAGGGTTGCCGGTGTGTGTGACAGATGAGCCTGACATCGTTCGCAAAAAAGCAGCTAGCGCATTTGCGATCTACGGTCAGTTGCCCTCTTATCGTGCAATGCTCGACCGCGAAGGCGCCGCAGATCCGTCAGACGTCTGTTTGATCGGCGGTGAGCAAGAAGTCACAGATTGCCTTGCGGCAATCGCCGAAGCGGGCGCCACAGAATTTTCTGCTGTCGAATTTGGGAGTAACGAAGAAGAACAGGCCCGTACCCGCCAGGTTTTGATAGACTGGAACGGCTGATCGGTCTTTCCACTGATGTAACGCATTATTTTGGCTCAGGCGCCTAGTGTGTCAGGGCTCCCAGAATAGCGTTTTACCTGAAGGAGCTAAACCTCGGATGAGCGAAAATGCTGGCCCGATTTTTTTGGAACACCACCTAACGACAGATTAAAAGAGGTTTAAAAATGCTAACACTTCACGGGTTCCCCTTTTCGAATTACCACAACATTGTGAAGCATGCCCTGCTCTACAAGGGCATCCCTTTCGAGGAGCAGATTGCCTATCCTGGCTCCAACGAACTCATGGCTGTGAGCCCGGCGGGTAAAGCCCCGGCGATGACAACAGAAAGCGGGACACAACTTTCTGAGAGCAGTGTACTGGTTGAGTACCTGGAAGACGCATACCCTGAACCCTCACTATTTCCAGCCGAGCCGGATGCCAAAGCACAAGTGCGTCAGCTGATGAAAATATCTGAGCTGTACCTGGAACTACCTGCAAGGCGCCTTCTCCCCGCGCTACTAGGTAACGCTACCATTCACGACTCGACGCTGGCGGAGGTCCGAGCTACCTTGGACAGGGGTACCCGGTGTCTCATCGAGCTGGCCCGGTTCTCACCTTTTGTGGCAGGTAATGAGCTGACGCTGGCAGATATCTACCTCCGGTATGCGCTGTCTATCCCAAAAATGGCTGGGCCGGCGCATTTAGAGTGGAATGTTATGGAGGCAGTACCGGGACTGGCCGCCTGGGACGCTATGATGGCCGAGTCTGGCATATCCAAATCCATAGACGCAGATATGCGGGCAAATACAGCTGATTTTATGGCCCACGTAACCGGAAGCCAGGGGTGAGTATTAGAACGGCACTGACCAGATAACCGTTTAAAGGGTAAAGGCGATCCGCTGGTGGCTTGCTTGGTACCACTGAACAAATGAGCTCTTTTCAATCGTTAGCGTGTGGTTGATTCTGGACGCTGATTTTTATGAGGATGACCGGGGATGTTAAGTGGCCTCAAAAACAAAGGCGTCTGGACAGGCCACCATTGACCGTATAACCATTTAAAATATAAGGTTAATGAATTGACATGGTCACTGATAAAACTATAATATTTAGAAGCAAAGTAAATCGCGTGCAAGTGTCTTATTACGCATCATTTTTGTTGCTTTGACAGTGCCTTTGACTGTATAGCTGCGGAGTCCGCACCCATGAATACGCCCTCCAAAACATTTTTCCTGACCTTGCTCACTGCCGGTGTTCTCAGCGCCTGCGGCGGTGGTGGTGGTGGCTCTAGTATCACCTCCACGAGCATCGGCAATGATGTCGGGACATCGGCTGGCGGATCGATTTTGAGCTTTGAAGCTGATATCGAGCCCATTATGCAAGCAAAATGTCTGGGCTGTCATAACGATGGTGACAACCCAGTAGCGTCATTTTCGTTAGCCGGGCGGGACAAAGCCGAGACCTTCAAATCGGCTATCCAATACTCTGTGGAATCCAACACGATGCCACCTCCCGGCACGCTCCAGTTAACCGGCAGTGAGCGTGCGAAACTGCTCGCGTGGGCCTCAGGTAAGTCTTATAACTATGCAGAAGAAATCCTTCGCATTTCCTTGGTTGATGCAGCTGCCTGGGCTACGCAGCCGAAGAATCGGGATTCATTCCTGTCTTATCGTCCTGACAGGGTAACCTGTGAAGAAGGAGAGGGTTGGCTGGTAGAGGGCGATGAACTGGAAGTGCGAACAGAGTTTTGTAATTATCTGTCGGTGTCACAAAACAGCCTGCTAGAGTTGGCTGCGGGTACAGAAATTGAGCTCGCGCTCAGCCACAGCGCGCTCGATTACAACGCA
>PKCY01000057.1 GCA_002862985.1 Haliea sp. | reverse complement strand
GAAGTGCTCTACCGACTGAGCTATATGAGCGCATCCTTCCCAACTTTGGAGCGGGTAGTGGGAATCGAACCCACCTATTCAGCTTGGAAGGCTGACGTTCTACCAATGAACTATACCCGCCACACATTTGCTCAAAACCATCACTCGATGGCTTCAGGTCACCAGCCCCATGGCAGCGCTCTAGCCAGCTACATCTGTCTTGGGGTCCGCTCAGCTCACTGCCGCTCCAGTCCCCGTACCTCACACCACGATCTACTTGCATGTAAAGAGTGCCATGCATGGTGGAGGGGGGTGGATTCGAACCACCGAAGCTCGCGCGTCAGATTTACAGTCTGATCCCTTTGGCCACTCGGGAACCCCTCCGAAAGGCGCCATATTGTCCTGATGGGCCCATCCCTTGTCAACAGTATATTCCAATAAAATTATTAACTTACACCGTCTTCCAATTCTCGCCCGGTCCTAGTCGGGGTGAAGGGCACCCAGTAACCTGTTCAACCCAACTTTAGGCCGCAAGCGCGGCTATGACCTGGGCATCAGTAAGCTCGTGTTGGCATTTGGTGATGGGGATTCACTTCAACGGCACCATATTGGCCATTCATCCACAGCATTTGCACCCGAAACGACCTTTTGGAACTTACCAAACGCGGCCTGAGTAGCCCACAATGAGAACCCTTCCAGCGAGCCTAAGGGCAACTTACCAAGAACCTTGACTAACAATGATAACCCTGAGAAAGCTACTTACCGGCAGCGGAACATCTGACGTACAACCAAACCAGATATCATAACGCCTAGATGAACTGTCACCTATGTGACCTGCGAGACACACGGCTTGAATGGAGCTGGCGAGAGGAATCGAACCCCCGACCGGCTGATTACAAATCAGCTGCTCTACCTACTGAGCTACGCCAGCCTTGATTGGAGCAGGGCACGATATAACGGTCCCTTTTGAAGCGGGGGGATTGTAGAGAAAGGGGTTTCAGGATGCAACCGAGTTTGTTGAGGCAGCCAACCCGCACAATGATCAGAAGTTTGAGGAAGTTCAATCCCTAAAATTGGGTAGGGACTTGGGGAAGGGTTTTCGGGATTCTCGGAGTGGGTTTGTGGATGAACCAGAGTCGCATATAACGCGTGCCCACGGGCACCGACCCCAAACGCTCACAGATCCTGGTAAAACGTCACGCCGAACGTCGCGATCTCGACACTAATGCAGCGTGAGTTCCAGCCTCTCGCTCGAACGCCGGTCGTGAACCCTCGCTATTATGTCCTGGGGTTCTCGATGAAAAACTGCAGAATCGCATCGCCAATGGAAAACCATACGGACGGCTCCTCCGGGAATATCAGACTGTCGGGGTTATCAGGATACACATGTCCGTTAGTGTGGCGTAAATGTTCAAAGACAATATCATTCGCGTTTGTGTAGCGAGTCCAGAAATAGCCCGCATCCTCGTTACCATCAACTACTTCAAAGCGCACGGTGTCACTGGCAACATCAATTTTACCCGCACCATCCACTACAATACCGCCCGTTTCGGAAAAATTATAGCCATCGGCATCAACCGTAACCATGTCGTAATCATACATTGCCGCCACCAGCGTGTAAGGAACCGAGAGCTGAACAACGGGGTTATAGTAGCGAACCAATATGTCCTGAGTGCCGCTGATGAGAAAGGTGGGTACCATCCTGTCTGGACCGGTTTTGTTACGAAAGCAATCGATCGCAATAGAAGAGACCGGTGCCGCGCTGGCGATAACATCCGAATGGTCGCAGATAAATTGCCACGTCATCAGCCCGCCCTGAGAGAAACCGGTAAAGTGTACTCGGTCTCTATCCACATCGAAGGCTTCCATTGCCTGCTGCATGAATTCATACACGATAGCGTTATGAATTTCAGGTTTCCAGCTACTGGGCTGGCTGAGCTCTCCGGGTTGAACCACTATGTAGCCGCCGTTTTCCAGGGCAGCCCTGGCCAGATTGGAGCGGGCTTCTTGTTGCTCCGGATTACTTAACCATCCGTGCAAATCGAAAATCAGACCACACGCCTGATCGATACACTCTTGTGTCAACATCACATTGAATTTCACACCATCACACTGAAACTCGTGACGGTCAAAAGCAGAGACCTCGCCGACACATCGAGTGGTGTGAACATCGCGAGTAGCTGGCGGCGATGAGCTATCGCTGCAACCCATTAGAATCAGACCGTAAATGACTGCTAAAACATGAGTCCGCAGCACTCGGTTGTGTCGTCGTTTAAGAGCACCTATGAAATAATTTGGCACCAAATTTCCATGTCGTAATAGTATATTGAGCATTAGTTTATCTGATTAGTGATTTTCGTGCTGCCGCCTTGTCATTCATGACAGAGCACTACAGAATGCTTCTCCGTGGCTAAACTCTTTAGTCAAGCTTTTCAGTAGGAGCAAGAAACTGACATGAAACCACAAGACTTTAATGACATAGACTACTTAAAAGATAACGCAGGCATTGTAACACTCACGCTTAATACCCCTGCGCGTAAAAATGCACTGAGTGCGGTAACGTTCCTTGAACTTTTTTACGCAGTCGAACAATTCCAAAACGACGACTCTGCACATGCCATGATACTAACGGGCGCGAAAGATCCAAATGAAGGCGACCCCGCTAAAGAGGCATTTAGTAGTGGTGGTTATTTCAATCCGGATGCCTTTGAGGGATTGGCACCCGAAGTCCTGGCTGACATCGATATGTCCGACATTGCTCAAAAGCGAACTACTCTCAAGTTTTTCGCCTGCGACAAACCAATTATTGCCGCCATCAATGGCCTTGCCATCGGCGGCGCGTTTACGCTGTGTCTCGCAGCTGCTGATCTGATCTACATGTCAGAACATGCCTGGATACAACTCCCGTTTGCAAAGCTCGGGATTTCGGCAGAACTTTCCTCCTCATACCTCCTGCCGCATTTATTGGGTTTGCAAAAAACCAAGGGAATCTTGTTTTTCCCAGAGCGTATCAGCGCAATTGCTGCTGTGGAGTTAGGCATTGCCGCCAAGGTTTTACCCCATGATGAACTTCTGAGCTACGCAAAAGAACAAGCCCTAAAGCTAATCCCCCCGCTGGGTGCTGCGATGTCCATCCGTGAAATGAAGCGCATTATGCACCAGCCCCTAACGGGATCCTTGAATCAGGCGCTTGATCTTGAAAATGCAGCACTGGCAAAACTGATGGGTACTGAAGACTTCGCCGAAGGAATGATGGCTCGCGTTGAACGAAGACCGCCGGTTTTCAAAGGCAAATAAAACGCTGACCATTGCCCTAATGGCCCAGTCTATTGAGCTACAAACACAGCGTAACCGCTGATAGTCGTCCCGTTTCGCGGGGAAAAAGAGTTTGTTTTTAGCCTCAAAATGCTCGCTCAATTACCGCATCCAGTAAACGCTTAATCCTTTACCGAGTCTTCATGAGATAGAGCAATCGTTCGCTTTCTGGTATCGGGGCCGTTTTCTCAATCGTATAATATTGCAAGAGTGCGTCTTCGAAACCCTGCCGGGTATAGTTTTCAAAGATGTCTTTCCGAGTGGCGAGCAGCCTGAGAACCTGCGAATCAGCCTCGGGAACAAACTCGATGACTAGCCATCGGGTCATGACGGAAGACAACTTCGCGATATTGGATAACGGTACGTTGTTGCTGATCGCCAGATGATGGATCAGCGCCATAAACTGGCTACGGTGAGGATAGAGCATTTTCACCAAACTGGCTAATTGCTGACTTTTGCAGTCAGTCATCGGATCAGAGAGCTTGTCGGTAATAATGCTAGCTCATGCGGATTGGCTCTGTACCGAGTGCAACACAGGCTCTACACTCTCACTAAAGGCGACACCCTAACACATCGAAACTGGGAGATTTCCCGCTCTTGTTTCGCTGCCAGCTTCCTGTGTGCTGAGGAATTTCATAGTTATATCAGTGGTCCGTTGATGCTTCACTACAGCTTTTTCAAGATTTTTCCTCGGCACCTCTCTACCGGGTTCATCCTCGGTCTGTGGGTAATGGCGTCCACTGCCATTGCACAGTATGGGGAGGTGTTGGTTCCAGACGACGGCGAGATGGCTGTGAGTGAGCAGTCAGAGTTGTCACTCGATGGGCCACGAGTAATGAAGGTGAGTGCCAGCAGTAAGGCGTTGCCCACAGATCCAGGTAGGCCCCCAGAATCGACAATATCGCATCCTGAGCAAGCCCCGACTATTCCAGATGTCCCCGACCTAAATCGATGGCCACAAATGGATGCGCCCGCCCAAGCCACAAGTTCCAGCGGGAAATTGCCTTTGGCAAGCACCGATCGCCAACAATTGGATAGCGATATTGAACAGCTGGACAGTGACGCCCAGAAACTCCCCCAATCACTTAAAATTCTGGGCTCACTCATTAGTCCCGGAGAATCTCGCAGATTGTTATGGATCGCCAGCGAAACCTCTTACGGCAGCAAACTAGAGACTCCCGTCTATATTATTCACGGTAAAGAACCCGGGCCTACCTTGTGCTTAACCGCCGCTATCCACGGTGATGAGTTGAATGGCGTCGAGATTGTCCGCCAACTGGTCAGTGATCTTTCCGCGGACGACCTTTACGGCACGGTGATAGGTGTCCCGATAGTCAATTTGCTGGGGTTCACACGGGGCTCTCGTTATTTGCCCGACCGGCGAGACCTGAATCGCTTCTTTCCGGGAAACCCCTATGGCAGCTCCGCTTCTCGCATTGCCTTTTCATTTTTTCAAGGCATTGTAAGACATTGTGACCTATTGATTGATGTCCATACAGGCTCACTGAATCGCACAAACTTGGCCCAGGTGCGCGCAAATCTTCAGATTCCAGAGGTGTTGGAGTTCACCACCAAGTTTGGCTCCACAGCAGTCCTGCACAGCCACAAACTACGCGGAAATTTACGCAGCGCCGCAACCAACCAGGACATACCAGCGGTGGCATTAGAGTTAGGCGAGCCAGGCAGCTTGCAGAAAGAGCATATTGAGGAAGGTGTCGAAATTATTGAGACCGTTATGATCGGACTCAACATGATTAGGCGCCTGTGGACGGTTGGCGAATCGCAGCCAGTATTCTATCGCTCTCGCTGGGTGAGGGTTAATTATGGCGGGCTACTCGTGTCTGAAGTAGAGGTGGGCGAACGCATCAAGGAGGGAGACGACTTAGGTACCATCGTGAACCCACTCACGAATGAATCCTTCAAAATCATCTCACCCTACAGCGGCCGTATCCTGGGAATGGCGCTGAATCAGTTCATGCTGCCTGGTTACGCGGCGTTTAATGTGGGTATTGTTGCCGATGAAGAGACCGCCGTTGTCAACGCTCCAACCTCTGCGTGCATCACTATACCAACTGACACAGCCCAAGTTCCCACTGAGTTTGGATGCTTGTCTGACGAAGAGGAAGATGAAGAGGAAGCGTTTGAGCGATTTGATCTTGACGCCATCGACGAGGTAACGGAGGGAGAAAGTGATGCCTGATTTCATTTCCAACTCCCAGGCCTGTCACTGTCATTTCAATACCGGCTGACCTCAAGTAAAGGCAGTGGCTCAGACTGATCAAGGTCAACCACCAAGGTGGTTGTTTTTTAACCAATATTGTCGTGCCAAGCGACAATGAGGCCATTAAGCTCATGGGGAACAGGCTTGCATCATTTTCGACTTTATTATGGCTTGACTGGCAAGTAAATAGTTCACAATTTTGAAGCCCAAATTATTACCTTGCCGCATTCTCCGCCCCGCGTATGATTACCCACATCCCCGTATGCAATAAAAGGGGAGCCCATAAGCTATTCAGACCCCGTAAGGAGAACCACAATGTTCAAGAAAACCGCACTCATAGCCGGCATTGGCCTGGCACTATCTGTCACTGCCCAAGCTGATTACCAGTGGGAGGTCGGTGGCTTCTATACCTTTGGAGAATTCAAAGCAGCGGTCAGAAACACCCCTCAAGGCAACAGATCTAAAGACATCGATGAGAATATTGGCGGCGTATTCGGCACCTGGTACATGGAAGAAGTTGACACCAGCAAAGGCCCTCTGCGTGAAGCGGCGTTTCTGGATCACGCCTCTGACATCACTCTGGAATACACTGACGGCAAGATAGACACTGGTAAACTCGGCCCCAATTTGAACAATGATGACCAGCAGACTTACAGCGTTAGCAGCCGCTATATTGCCGAAGGTCCAGGCTGGAAGCTTTCTGGCTGGTTGGTTGACTTGGGCTACGAGCGTGCCGATATCAATAATTCAAGGACAAACATTTACAATGTTGGCGTCGGTAAATACATCACCGAAAACACCACACTTGTTTTTGATTACACAAATATCGATATCGGCGACGGCGGCGGTGATGCAGATTCCTACGAACTTGATCTGGACCACTTCTTTGCTTTCGACAACGGCGGCCTTAAGGCAAATCTGAGCTACGGTAATACATCTAGAAAGGGCTCGGACGACGTCGACACTTGGATTATTGGCGGTACCTGGTACCTCAACAACAACATCGGCTTTGGCGCAGAGTATATCAATACCTCGTTAGATGGCTCTGATACCGTCAATGGCTACAGTCTGGACGCTGATTGGTTTATCACTGAGTCGTTTGGTGTCAACTTGGCATTAACTCAAGTCGACTATGATAACTTCAATTTCCCCAACGGCAACGGTAAGCTGGAACTGGAAAAAGACGAAATCAAACTGAGCGCTAACTTCCGCTTCTAGACCAAGCGAAAAAGATAGTGACAAGGGCGGACACTTCGGTGTCCGCTTTTTTTTTGCCGTTTATCTACCGGTTACAGGGCCTCAAACATCGGTCCGACCTTGGTTCGCCATTATCGCAAGTCCCTCAAATACCAGATCCGGCACCCACTGTCCCGGTCTTCCCACCAACTGCATCAATTCCTCCCCCGCGCCACCGCAAAAGACGATATCCATCCGCTCACTACCTGCCTCATCCAAAGCCAAATGAACTGCACCGGTCTGAGCCAACGCGATACCGTGTCTCACTGCCTGGGCCGTGGACGTGCCCGGTGAAAGCGCGTAACCGACAGTTTCGTGGAACCTTACCCGGTCTGTGTCCATTAGCAGGGCGCGCTCCATAAGAGATGACCCAGGGATGATATAGCCCCCTTCATGTTGTCCAGTAGCACTTACAATATCAATCGTCAGGGCGGAACCCGCATCGATAACGCACACCCGGCCCTCATTCCGCGCGGTGGCGCCAAGCATGGCCAGCCAGCGGTCGACGCCCATCAGTCCGGGGTCCTCATAGCTGTTTCTAAGCGCCCCGGTGCAGGCCGCGGTGCGCGCGAACCAGGGCTCGATTCCCCATTGCGCTTTCAGTAGTGCTACTAGCTCGGCCTCTATTTCCGGGGCCGAGACACTCGATATCCACAGGTGATCCAGTTTCCGGGCGCAGGTAAGAAGTGCTTTTTGCGAAGATGCCTGGCCGAGTTGGCAAGCACCCCGGGCAACAATGTCATCGCCATTCATCAACCGCCATTTCGCGCTGCTATTGCCGATATCCAGTTGCAAGCATATGCCCGGGTTGCTCACGGTGCTGCCCTGAGCGATATTTCTCCGCCGTAAACCGATTGCACACCGGCTGTGGTTTCAAGCTGCAGCGCGCCGCGTGTGTCCACGCCTCTGGCGACCCCAGCCAATTGTGCTGCACCCGTATGCAGAACCACGGGCGCACCGGCGAAGGCATCCAGAGACTGCCAATCATCGCGCCAAAAAGTGAATCCCTTCTGTTCAAAACCCGCAGCCAGAGGCACCAATTCATTTAACAGGGCGCCGAGCAGCTTGTTTCGTCCGGGGCAACGCCCTTTCATCATTCTATTAATATCGGTCCAGGTCTGATCAATGGCGCTGGCCGCTGACTCCCCCATGGCAACGTTCAAGCCCACGCCGATAACGACCCGGCACATACCGTCCGCATCACCACTCATCTCCAGCAAGATACCGCCGAGCTTGGCACCATCGTGCAAGACATCATTAGGCCATTTGAGCTGCACTTGAGGAACGTCACAGACACGAAGGGCCTGCGCAACTGCCACTCCTACAGCCAGGCTCAGACCCTCCAGTGCGGCTGCACCCCCGCTAAACTCCCATAGCAGCGACACATAGAGATTGCTGGCATAAGGGCTTATCCAAGCCCGCCCCCGACGTCCGCGGCCTGCAGTCTGCTGCTCAGCGGTACACACCAGGCCAGAAGCACAGCCCTGCTCAGCACGGCGCATTACCTCAGAATTAGTGGAGTCTATGCTGTCTAGAATCTCCAGACTGCCTAGTAATGCCTCAGCACTTGGATCCAGAGCCGCCAGCACCTTATCAGCGTCCAACAAGTCGAGGCCTCCCGCAATCCGATAGCCCTTTCCTCTCACGGACTCTATGGCCAGTCCCTGCTCGGTGATAAGTCGATTCACCTGCTTCCACACCGCCGTGCGGCTCAGCCCCATTGCACTGGCCAAAGCCTGCCCCGAGTGAAATTCACCGTTTGCCAACAACGGCAGCAACATCGATTTCGCCATGAATTATGGGACTCCCAAGATCGATAAAAGCGCGATGATACCAAATTCTGCTCCTTTGATACGGGGGCTTTACGCCCTTTTTGCTGTGATGAACTTGTCATTCCCGGTAAATACGCACCGTATGCATAGGGTCAGAAATCAATCACGGGAAAGGGGGCTCACACCGCCCATAAACGGTACCATTAGCGCTGCGCTACACGAATTTATGTCCAGTGAGGAATGATTGTCGATGAATCTACCCCCGAAAGTGCAACTCGTCGAGGTCGGCCCGCGCGACGGCTTGCAGAGCGAGTCGCAAACAATTCCACTATCGGCCAAGCTGCAACTCATCGATGAACTCACCGACGCCGGGCACAACTATATTGAAGCCGGCAGCTTTGTGAATCCGCAGTGGGTGCCGCAGATGGCCGATAGTGAGCAGGTATTCGCAGGCATTGAGCGCCGCACAGGTGTGCGCTATTGCGCACTGACACCCAACCTGCAGGGTTTCGAACGGGCGCTGGCGGCCGGTGTTGACGAGGTAGCAATATTTGCA
>PKCY01000051.1 GCA_002862985.1 Haliea sp. | reverse complement strand
CCCAATACACGCCCATAAAATCGGTAACTCAACGATGATAGAGCCGCGGAATATACGAAAGCCCAGAATGCACCGACCCAGGCGCCGCTACTAGTCACGGAGTATCCGGGGAAAAATATTGCTAGTAAGCCCAGGTAATTTCCGGATTCACTTCCCCATTTCACAATAGAAGCTTGAGTTGCAAAATAAATAACCACTGCCGCAAGCGTTCCTGCAGTAAGACCCAGTATCAGCGCATTGAACCTGATGGCTGCATGCAGGAGTTTTAGATTAATTCCATTAGCATTGTGATTGGCTGCTTGCATTTTTTGATAGTTCCCCACGTGAATTACGACATCAATCCGCCAGTTCCGCAGAACTGATCAGCATTACACCAAGTGCAACATAATGTGCAAGATTCCAGTATACAGCCGCAGCAAACCCCGCGATGGCACCCACCAAAAACCCGTACAAAGCGCCGATAATGGTGCCAGACCAACTGACATGATACCCAGGGAGGTAATCCGCAAGAGCACTCAGGTGCGCACCAACCGGATAATCTGCGGGAACCGATTGCAGTAACAGTATCGCAGTAGCGAGAAACAGGACCAAAGAACCCAGAATTCCAGCTGAAACGGTCATCGCCGGAACGTCCATTTTGGCGAATACGGCGGAAAGGATTTGGTGATCTCGAACTTGGCGTTTCATCGGTTATCGAACCTCCTTCTTTTTACCAGTCGTTACTGTATTATAAATTTCTGTGCTTTCTATTAGCCTAATTGCCGCAGGGGGACACACCCTCCACTTCAGTTCGGCTATTGCTGGCATATTAATAACATATTTGGCTCGCCCTTTGGACTGACAATGACATATAAGCGGCGGAAAAAAAAGCTTTTGAGGCCCACCTGAAGCGCTCGGTGGCAGAATCACAAGAATCTGTGAATCAAGTCACTATTAATAACTACAAAATAGACTTTGGACGACCCACAGGCACTATGAAAACGGATACTTCCAACCCCTACCATACCCCTAGGGCGCGCTATTACGCGCTATTGTTGCTCACCGTCGTTTATGCCTTCAACTTTATTGACAGGCAGTTGCTGGCGATTCTTCAGGAGTCAATAAAGGCTGATCTGGATCTTACAGACGGCCAACTGGGCCTGCTTGCGGGGTTCGCCTTCGCTGTTTTTTACGTCAGCGCAGGCATACCCATTGCACGCTGGGCAGACCAATCCAATCGTCGAAATATTGTAGCGGGCTCCGTGTTCACATGGAGCTTTATGACCGCTATCAGCGGGTTCACACAAAACTATACCCAACTGCTACTCGCACGTATCGGTGTGGGTGTTGGCGAAGCCGGTGGGAGCCCTCCTTCTCACTCCATCATTTCCGATATTTTCCCACCTGAAAAGCGAGCTACTGCGATGGGCTTGTACTCGACCGGAGTCAATATCGGGATTTTATTTGGATTTCTACTGGGAGGCTGGCTCAACGAATTCTTCGGCTGGCGGGTCGCTTTTGTGGTTGTTGGCGCCCCAGGGATATTACTTGCAATTCTCGTTCAATTGAGCCTGAAAGAACCCATACGTGGTTTGATGGAAAATAAATCTGCCGAAAGCGCGCCCCCCGCATTCGCAACAGTCGTCTCCACGCTCTGGAGCCGACGCTCATTCCGACATATGGCTCTAGCGGCGGCACTCAATGCATTCGCAGGGTACGGCACTGCCAGCTGGACGGCCTCATTTATGATTCGCAGTCACGAAATGACAACAGGTGAATTGGGCACATGGTTGGCGCTAATTTCGGGCGCAGGCGGCGCTATCGGTGTTTTCCTGGGCGGGATCTTGGCGGACAAACTGGGAGTCCGCGACAAACGCTGGTACATGTGGGTGCCTGCAGCGGCGGGACTAATCTCTCTTCCGTTTGTAGTGTCAGTGTATTTAGCTGAAAGTGCGTACCTGGCCCTAACCCTGTCTATTATTCCGGGGCTGCTACATAACGTTTACCTGGGCAGCACCATCGCCACGACGCACAATCTTGTCGGGCTGCGCATGCGGGCCCTCTCTTCAGCCATTCTATTTCTTGTTCTGAACCTTATAGGATTGGGGCTCGGACCCCTTCTCATCGGGATGCTTAGTGACCACTTGGCACCAACATTTGGCATTCATTCTCTGCGCCAGGCGATGCTCTATCTGCTACCGGCAGCAGGGGTTTGGTCTATGCTTCACTTTTTCCTGGCAGCGCGAACCTTACGGGAAGACCTGGCCGCCGCACCTAAGTAAGAGACCCTATTCCCACAGCGGCACGTACTTTTTGCATCAGTGCCTCGCTGTGTTCACGGGCACGCTCAGCGCCATGCTGGAGCACCGATTCAATATAGGCCGGGTCATCCATAATACGGCTATAGCGATCCCGCGCCGCGGCGAGCTCACCATTGATCAACTCAAATAACTGCTTCTTGACTTCGCCCCAGGCGATGCCATTTTCAAACTCGCCTCGCATTCGAGAGGTTTCCTGGGAAGAGGCGAAAGCTGACCAAATATGGAATACGGTGGAATCATCCGCATCCTTGGGCTCCCCCGGCTCCAATAGATTTGTTTTGATTTTGTTGATTGATTTGCGTAGCTGCTTCTCCGTCAAAAACAGCGGAATGGTATTATTGTAACTTTTGCTCATTTTGCGGCCGTCGAGACCTTGCAGCACAGCAACGTCATCAGCAACGACCGCCTCTGGCAGAGTGAATATTTCGGCAAAGTTGTGATTAAAACGCTGTGCAATATCTCGAGCCATCTCGACGTGCTGTATTTGATCACGACCAACCGGTATTTTCTGAGCGTTAAACATCAAAATATCCGCCGCCATCAACACAGGATAGCTAAACAACCCCATGCTAACGCCACAATCCGGATCTTCGCCCATCTCTTCATTGGCCTGCACGGCCGCTTTGTAGGCATGTGCGCGATTCAGCAAGCCTTTGGCGGCATTGCAATTTAATACCCAGGTCAGTTCGGTGATTTCAGGAATATCAGACTGGCGATAGAATACGGCCCTATCAGTGTCCAGGCCCAGCGCCAACCAGGTTGCCGCAATCTCCTTACTGGATTCACGTACCCGCTGCGGATCGCTGGACTTGATCAATGCATGATAGTCGGCAAGAAAGAAAAATGACTCTACCGCGTCATCAAACGACGCGTGAATGGCCGGACGAATGGCGCCAACATAGTTCCCCAAGTGTGGCGTGCCGGTAGTTGTGATGCCGGTGAGTATGCGTTGTTTAACCATGAACTATTGCTCGCCCACAAAAGCGGACAATGATACGGGGATTCGCGGTTAGTAGCTATGGTGCACGGTTCGGGCTTTGGAATTCGAGCGCGTATTGAGGTGCCAGATGCGACGAACCAAACGCCGACATGTCCGGCACACGCGCAGTTCCGGCCTGAAGGTCAAGAGCCAGCTGCTGAATACGTGCAGCCGCCGACTCCGCCTCGCGCTCTAAATTATCCGGGTGGGACGCATAGCGAAAGTTGGCCGGATAAAAATCGCGATATCCCAGCCGGTCTGGCACTGCGGGCAGACAGCCTGAGGCAACAGCCTCCATTACAGCTAACCCCTGAAATTCGTGCGAGGCGGTCGATAATACAATGTGGGCAGCACGCAACAGCGCTCGATATTCACCTGCTGACTCCACATAGCCAAATTGTACGATGCGCCGACTGAAGGAGGACTCTATCTCGCTGAAAACCTGCGGCGAGTGACGAAATTGCTGGCCTGTCATCGCGAGTTCGAAATCCAGGCCTGTACGCTCAAGACAGTGTAATAGCCGCAGCAACCCATCTCCTCCCTTATCGTGCTCGAATCGGCCCACCCACAACAGCCGCAACGGCGTGCCAGAAGATTGATTTTCCGCGCCCGGCCACTGGGGGGCTGCCACAGAAAAATTGTCGATGCTAATAGGAACCGGCAGTACCGCAGCGCGAGCTTGCAAAACAGACACCACACCCGGCGGTACACGATCGGGGAATTTGTTCAGAAGTGCTGCGCAACCGGACATGAAAGAATCTCGGTTGTAGCGTGAATTGAACAGCAGTCGATCCGCCGACAATGCTGTGTAAATACTCGATATCTGGATATCTAAAAGGCTGTATTGCTGCTTGGTCTGTGGATACTCAAATTGATTTTCGTGAAAATATACAACGGTGTGCAATCGACTTAGTGCTGGCACTAAGCCACGCAAGGTTGCTAAATCGACCATCGATGTAACAAGTAAAAGATCGTGCGCACCCTCCAGCGTGTCGCGCTCAACCATAGACCAATACAGAGGATTGCCCCGCACACGCCAACTAAAATGGCGCGGCGGAAGATCCAGCACAGTCCACTCCCAGCTGGGAAACATTGATTGCAGCATCTGTTGCCAGTGAACGTGGCTTTGAGCCGCGTACGCCGAAAGCAGAAGAACTTTCACAGCGCGTAATCAGGCTGTCCAGAGCGCCTTGCGATGATTATAATAACGCCTCAACACTCGACAGAGGTCCCAGGCATCACGAGATCCGGCCATTTCGCGAATCGAGTGCATCCCCAAGGTGGGAACACCGATATCCAACGTGCGAATCCCCGTATTACCGGCGGTGATCGGGCCAATGGTGCTGCCACAAGACATGTCGCTGCGCACAACGAATGATTGCACCGGTACATCCTCCAAAGCAGCCAGAATTCGGAACAAACCACTAGTTTCACTATTGGTGGCATAGCGTTGACTGGCGTTGACCTTGATAACCGGCCCGCCATTGAGCAACGGGCCATGATTTTCGTCATGACTGGCACTAAAATTGGGATGAATAGCATGGGCATTGTCAGTCGATATCATCATGGATCGCTCTGCCAGCGCGGCGTAACTGGTGTTATCTCCGGCCAGGCGATTGAGAACAGACATCAGCAGAGGTCCGCCGGCACCCGCCGCAGAAGTACTCCCCACTTCTTCATGATCGCTGCATATCAGTAGCGTACTGGCCGCACCATCACTTTCAATCATGGCCTGCAAGCCGGTAAAGCAGCTTAGCAAATTGTCCAATCGAGCCGACGCAATGAACTCCCGCTTAAGACCGATCAGCGCCGGCGGCTGCGTATCATAAAAGGACAACTCGTAGTCCAAAACTCGCTCTACATTGGCTTCCGGATACTCCTGTTGCAGGCGCGCGTGCAGCAGCTCTCGTAAATCTGCTTTTTCGCTTGCAGCGGTGTGGCATATAACCGGCAGAATATCTTTTTGCGGGTTAATTTTTCGGTTCTTGTTGGCGCCGCGATCAAGATGAATAGCCAGACTGGGAATGGTGGCGATGGCATCATGAAAATCGACTAGTTCCGAGCGCAGCTGCCCGTCTTTAGATTGAAAGCTAATTCTTCCGGCGAGTGACAGGTCACGATCAAACCAGGGGTTCAGCAGTGCGCCTCCATAGACCTCCACTCCCACCTGTAAAAGCCCATGCCGTAGCACTTCGGGATTTGGCTTCACCATCAGACAGGGGCTGTCAGTATGCGCTCCGACCATGCGCACCCCATCCATCACAAGAGAGTCCTGCCCGGCGCCAAAGGCCACTATTGAACTGCCGTTTCGAGTCAGGAAATACCTACCGCCAGCCTCAATATTCCATGTTGCATCTTCTGCAAGTGGGGTATAACCGGCTGTCAATAGACGTTTAGCCATCTCTGCGACAGCGTGAAATGGCGTAGTTGAAGCCTTTAAAAAGCTACACAGCTGCTGATTAAACTCATCCTGTTTCATTGCCTGTTCCTTTCCAACTTCTTTCATGAGTGGCCACGCGAATACTAAACATCGCGCGCCACCGTGCGTGCGTAAAGACTCGATGTATCCCAGCGAGCACCACCCATTTCCTGAACCTCTTGATAGTAGCCATCTACCAGGGATGTTATCGGTAGCTCCAAGCCCAACTTGCCGGCCTGAGCGAGAATCATCGCCAGATCCTTGCGCATCCAGTCGACCGCGAATCCATGATCATACTCTCCCGCCAACATCGTTCGATGGCGATTGTCCATCTGCCACGACTGTGCAGCCCCCTGGGATACAACCTCCATGACCGCAGAGGTATCCAGCCCCACCTTTTCAGAGAAGGTCAGTGCCTCTGATAAACTCTGGATCACACCTGCTATACAGATCTGGTTGACCATTTTTGCGAGTTGCCCAGAACCCACCGGACCGAGCAATTTGACGCACTTTGCATAATTTTGCAGTACCGGCTCGATCCCGTCAAAAATGGTGCGGTCTCCACCGACCATAATCGTCAACATCCCTTGTTCTGCTCCCGCCTGCCCGCCCGAGACTGGCGCGTCAAGAAACATCACCCCGCGTTTCGCTGCATCGGCGCTCAACTGCCGGGCCAATTCAGCTGAGGCGGTAGTGTGATCAATGATTACCCCACCGGCAGGCAATCCAGCCAGAACGCCATCCTGTGACATCGTCACCTTGAGAACATCGTCATCATTACCGACACAAAGACACACAAGATCGGCACCGTTCGCTACGTCGCTTGGCGTTGAACCCAATTCACCGCCGTACTTCTGGACCCACCGAGTAGCCTTTTCCTTAGTACGATTGTAAACCCTTACACTGTGACCAGCGGCCTGCAGGTGTCCTGCCATGGGAAAGCCCATGACACCCAGTCCAACAAAGCCAATATTCATAATATGTTCCCCAAAGGATTGAAGACTATGCCAGCCAAAGAAAATACAAAAGAGCGGCCAGAACTATCCTGTAATAGACAAAAGGCATTAAGCCCATCCGGTCTAGTAAGCGCAGGAACACATCGATACACAGATAGGCTGCCACGCCGGATACGAGCGCCCCCAGCCCCAAAGAAAACCAATCGACGACCTGTTGGCTGCTACCAAGCTCCCATACCTTCAACAGGCCAGCACTAGCAATAATAGGAATTGATAGTAGGAAGGAAAACTGCGCTGACGATTGTCGATCCATACCCAGTAGCAACGCGGCCGTCATAGTGATGCCGGATCTGGAAACACCGGGTATCGGAGCAAGGGCCTGCGCCGATCCAATAACAAGTGCCATGAGCAGACCTAATGGCCTGTGCGAAACCGTGCCCGCGACGCGACGATCGGCAAAGCCTAGTAGAAGACCAAAGATCAGCGTCGTGGTGGCAATGACGGGTATTGTACGCAGATTACCCTCTATAAAATCCCCTGCCAGCACCCCTACGAGACCGGCCGGAATAGTCGCCAATCCAAGGTACCAGACCATGCGACTGTCCGCAGTCGCAGGAGCGCCCGCAACAGAGCGGAACCAGCTGTAAGCCATTCGCAGTAAATCCGCTCGATAGTACACAACGACAGCGACAAGTGTCCCGACATGTACCGCCACATCAAAAGCCAGACCCTGATCACCCCAGCCCAATACCAAAGAGGGAATTACCAGGTGTGCTGAACTGGAAATCGGTAAGAATTCCGTCAGGCCCTGTAACAGAGCTAAAAAAATAACCTGTAATACATCGATCATGAACGCTTGCCCTGTTCGGCCAATTTTTTCCAGGAAATCTCATCGCGCACATACACCGGCTGCACCTCCGCAGGCGTTAAAGTATCGCCTCGCCGCAAGCTAGCTGCAGCCTGTGGGAGGATGTCGCGGGCCGATGGGAGTAAATCCGGATGGCAGGCCCAAACGCGCTCGCCCAGGGGGAGAGGAAACTGATCCGCAAACTGACAGCCACTCCCCAGCGCTAATAGGCTTGCAGAACCGTTGGAAGGAAGGTCACCAGGAGAACAAGCCCAGGGGCCGTCACATAAAACAGCGAGTGAATCCTCATAGCGATAGACCGCACTGTAGACCTCATTGATGCGCGCATCGAGAGTACAAAAAACCGTGTCCTCAGGGCTTGCAACACCCTGTCTCAGGGCAGTCTGCGCGAGCACAGCCAACGTTGGGACGGCAATTGCCGGCAGACCACAGCTATAGGCCAAGCCCTGCACGGCACTCGCCGCAATTCGTAACCCAGTAAAGGAGCCCGGGCCACTGCCATACGCGATAACACCAATACCCTGCTCGCGCAGATTGCCTCTCGGAAGAAGTTCCCGAAGCATCGCAAACAGCAATTGACTATGCTGGCGCGGTGCAACTTGATGACACTCCCTTATCTGCTCATCAATCAAAACGGCAACTGAACAGGCATCTGTCGCAGTTTCGATAGCTAGTATGCCAGTCATACGCCTCCGGCTTGTAGGTTACGGCGTGCTATTCTAATCAACGCCAAGCTGCTACTGTAACAAGCTGCAATTATCACACAGCCCGTTCGGGTAAGTACTGCCCGCTGACCAAAAACTCAATTAGTCGCAATTCTCCATGGTATCGAAATCAAACATTACTGGCCTGATACTCGCTGGTGGAGCCGGGCGGCGAATGAATGGTCGAGACAAAGGTCTTGTAACGTGGCAAGGAAAGCCACTGATTGCATACGTCCACCAGTGCCTTAATCCACAGGTCGCAGAACTACTCATTAGCTGCAATCGCAACCACGCTCGGTATCAGGCATACGCCGACCGAACGATTGCTGACACTCGTCGAAACTTTCAAGGACCCCTGGCCGGGCTGGAAGCAGCGTCTGCCCATGTGCAAACGGAATTTCTAGTAGTCGTCAGCTGTGACATGCCAGGATTACCGGCAGATTTGGTTGACCGTTTGATCGCGCCCCTTCGGAGCAAACAAAGACCTTCGCCCGAAATCAGCTATGCGCACGATGGCATAAGGGCGCAATATTTGTGTGCAGCAGTAAGAGGGGAGTGCCTAAACTCCCTGACGCCTTATCTCAACGCGGGTCATAGAACCGTTCGCGACTGGTTTGCGAGTAGGCGCTCTGTCAGCATCGACTTTTCAGATGAACGGTCGAGCTTCGCCAACTTCAACACATTGGCATAACGCCCGCAAGGTACACCTTTGATCTAAAATTATGCAGAGCGTTGGTCGAACAAACCCCCCGGTGAAAATAGCTTCAGCGGGGGGTTTGTAAAACCCTCAGGCCTACCTTCTCCGAGCTTTAGCCTTCTTCTTAGCTTTGGCTTTTGGCTTGGCTCTAGACTTGGGCTTCGCTTTGGCCTTTTTCTTAGCTTTGGCTTTTGGCTTGGCTCTAGACTT
>PKCY01000159.1 GCA_002862985.1 Haliea sp. | reverse complement strand
ACCGATTCGGCCTCGTAGTAATAGGTGTCTATGCCCGAGGAGCCCTTGCGGATTGAATAGCCCAAGGTGGAGGCAGTACCCAAAAAGCGGACCGTGCTTTCACCGCCTGCCTGTACGTTGCGAGTGTCACTGCCGGCGTCGTAGCCAGGATAAGCATAGCCAGTATCGTTCGGCCAGCTGGGATCGTTCGGATCAGCAAGATAAGCATTCAGCGATTGGCCCAGTATGTTGACCGCCGCTGGTTCGGTGAGTATCTCGTCAATAATTGCTTCCGCGGCCTGGTAGGAAACAGCTTTGAGCTCCTTGGTGCTGGCCATCTTGACTTCGAGGTTGCTGGTCGCCATCACTGAGAAGCCAACGAGCGTGATCACCAGCAGAATCAACAGGGACACCAGCAATACAACGCCAGACTGTTTATTTCTTGAGTACATCTAGCATTGCTCCATCACAGGTCGTAGGGGGTGTTGCGCAAGGCCAGCGTGGTGTTGAAGACCTTGCGCAGTGCCCTGCCGCCGCCGTGGGCGATAGTCGTGGCCGCGCCGATTGTCTCGTCCAGCATTACGTAGTTGTTGGTGTCATCCTCGGTGCGAGCCAACTCATAGCTCTGGATGAGCAGGGATACGCGGACTGCCACCACGTTCTGCCAATCACTGACATTCGGTGCGCTTACAAACCGGGTGGTGCGCAGCACACCGGTGCCGGATCGCTCCCCGTACAGTACCTGCATGTATTCCACACCCTCGATCATTTCCTCACGGAATGACGATGACACGCCAAGATCGAGCCGGTACAGAGCCCATACGTTGTAACCGTTCTTGACCCGGCCGGTATCGGCGACGTACCAGGCAACGTTTTCAACGGTCATTAATTCCGTCTGGGCCGTGTAGCGGTAGCCGGGTTCGACCCCGCTGTCCACATTGCCAGAGGTCTCGAACTTGACCTCAGCAGCGCCGCTGGTCGCCGGTGAATTGGTCACACGTAGCAGGTGAGAGGTAAGGCAGTTGGACAGGATGATCAGGTCATTCTGCTGAATTACGCCATTGGTGTTATCGCTTATGTCGAAGGATCTATCAGCTGGGGCGATGTCTGTCGTAAGCTCGTCATGCCCCATAGAAACGCCCGTCTGGAGAATGATGACATCGCTCCCATTCCGTGCTGTCGAGTCTGGATCAAGGCCTATCAGAACCGGGGCACCCGGACTCCAACCGGCACTACTGCGTTCGTGGCCGCGCAAATCCTCGAAGGCGGCATCCTTTGCCAATTCGGTGACGATGCCGCGCACGCTGTTACAGCCGGTATAACCTGAGCGGAGGATATCCTGAGACATAAGATCAAGTGCGAAGCGGCCATTCTCCTGCACTCTAGCCAGGGCTGTCTCTATCTGCGCAGATGACCTGGTCGCCAGGAACATACTGACCAGCCCCAGCATTAGGAAACCGCCTAGCGCAAGCGAAATCATGAGCTCGAGTAAGGACAGGCCCCGCTGGCGCGTGTCCTGCTCTGTTGTCGTCCCTCTGTTGCATCGTGAGGTCATTTAATAATTGTCCTCAGCTCGACCGAGCGCAGCGCGGTGCCGTCTCGAGCCACAGCGCCACCGGCCCCGGCCCAGGATTTCTCCGTCCAGAACACGGTGACGGTGTACTCATCAAAGCCTGTGCTGTCTTCGCGTGACACCGTCGCAAAACCGTTTGGCAGCACCGGCGGCGTGGTAGTGAACTGCGCGGCTAGCTCTGCGATGTCATTTCTTGCCACCTGTTCTCCTGAACATCCAGCTGATGAGGCGATATCGCAGTCCGGGGCGGTAACACTGTTTGTATTCACACCGTCATAGGCAGATGCACTGCGACCCGCCGGATTGGCGCGCATGCGATCGAGAAAGTCAGACGCCATAAAGGTAGCCTGGGAGCGAAAGTACGCGCCCTGGTTATTCTGGAAACTGACAATCTGGATGCCCGCGACACCCAACAGGCCAACCAGCAGCACCAGTACGGCGATCATCACTTCAATAAGCGTAAAACCGCCTTGCCTATGGGCTATCGGCCCAGGGTGCCCGCTGTGCCTAAAAATGTTCGCTAATCGCATGTGACATCACCCGCACCATCATTAGCCGTACCGTTATTGTCCTCATCCAGCGCAATCCGCAACTGACCAGACACATTCATCACAATAGCTGACGCGCTGGCCGGACCGTTACGGTCACAGATCTGGATGGTGCCGCTCAGCTCGGCCCCGCCATCTTCGTCAAAGACAATCGCTGAGCCGCTCGACGTCACGGGATCGGGGCCATACAGATCGATGCCACTACCAAAACCTGCAGCCACCCTGATCAATTCTTCATCCCCACTCAGCACCCCGTCACTCTCAGTACCCGAGCCGCTGCCATCGTCTGCAAAGGCTATGATGCCGGGTGTCCAAACATTTGATCCCGCAATGCACGTTTGCTGATCGGCACTGGGGCACACATGCACTGGCGCGCTCCGCGCGACCGCTTCGCTCCGCGCATGGGTCAGCAGCGCCAGCGTATCTTCCATCGCAAACAGCCGCCGATTACGTTCAATCGACTCCCTGAATGACGGCCCGGCCAGGGTCGCGAGCACGGCAACGATAATGAGCACAATCATTAGCTCAACCAGGCTAAAACCGTCCTGGCGCTTTGATTTTAAATAGCCATTAACAGACACATTGCAACCCACATCTATAGTTCAATCCATGCGCACAAACCGCCGCGTTGATATTAATCCTGCTCATGCTCTCTCCTGGAACCGATCGTGACTGCTGCGTTGATGTGGGGGTCGCCACCCTTAGTCAACAAGTAGACCGTTACGCACATATCCAGTAAAGGAAAGGAAAAACTATCAAAAAGTAAATGTATTTAGTGTGCTCTCTTTAACTTCGCAAGTAATGCATAAAAATAACTCGCAAAGTGTAACTTATTCCCTAAGGTTATGACCTGTTATTCCCATTGCATCGACTTAACGGGTATCACATTTTGAGGGGTAGCTGTTTGCACGGATATAAAAGTATAGGAGGTATCGGAAGTGTAGGGTTGTGGTAATTGAATGTCCTCATGAAAATATAGGCCAAATAAAAAGGCTATGAAGAGAGATGTTCTTCCAGTCGGTACTGACAAGTTAACGTGTCAGTACTGTCTAGCCTGCTAATTGCAGGATGTCGTTTCGTCTGCCTTCATACACATTTGCACGTGTCACGTTGTCTAACGACTCGTGATATCGCCCATGAATGTAATGAGCGACCCACTCCGCAATGGCCTTTTCCAGTTTCCACGGATAGTAGTAATATTCCACCTTAACCACGATCTTCATTGGTCGGTGACAGCGTTCGGCCTTGCCCTGGTTCTGCGGGTGATAAGGTGTGCTGCGAGTGTGTTCTATACTCTGTGTTTTGAGCCAGTCATTGCGCAGGCCCAATTCGGCAACCGCCTGCTTTAGATCGCCATTCTTGCGCTTGAGGCCGGTGACTTCATCAGTGTTGGCGTCGCGCACCGTAGCGCCCGACAGGCGCTTCTTTTCGGCCTCAAGGAAGTCCTTGCTCCAGCGGCAATACATGTCGGGGTTGATGCCCTTCCGGCGACAGAGTTCAGCGATTGAACTCTCGCCTCGTACACCCTCCGGGATGATGCGTCTTTTCTCCTCGGTGGAGCACTTACGACGGGTGTTACGAGGGGTGTTGCGAGGGATATCCTTGACCGTCTTTTCGGTGTTTGACATGCTCATAGTGAAACGCCTCTACCTCAGTTCGAAAGTAGCAGGCGCGCGGTAGCAGAAGTCTCCCCTGGTGGATCAGGTCATTTGGTTCCATGGTGGCTGACGCCACACACCTGAGCAATAGCTGATACTGTTCGGGCAGTCATTGCTCTGCTGTTTGGTCTTTAGGGGGAATAGGATTGCTAATGGAATACAGGCTAGCCCGATGCAGCCAAATGGGAGACTGAGGTGAGCGATTATCTTGAAGACTTAGAGCGTTTAAAGGCAGAAGTGAGCTTGGTCGGTACAGGGCAACTTGAGAATGGGGTTCAGCACCTGCCCAAGCCAGAGCTTGAGTATGTCCGAAAAAACCCTATTCGTAGGAATTTACCTCGCTGGCTGGAAGGTCGGGAAAGCTTCCTCAAGGGTCACTACCGGGTAACGCTGGAAAGTGGGCAACGGGAGTCCGATTTAGATACAGATGGTTTTGCGTGCGAGAGACTTGAATGCCATTACAAGACCGCGCTGAGCACCGTTTATCTTGCTGAGGATGGGTGGAACCACCGGGAGCAAAATAGGCCGGGAACTGAGCTGGAACTGGCACTAAAGGAGCTGGTGCATGTCCGGGTGGAAGCTTACCTGCGAGATTATCTGCGGCATTTCCGATACAGAAAGCCAAAGGGCGAATTGGTAAAGGCCGTTCTGACAAGCTATCCGCGCGTACAGAAAGCGCTTATGGAAAAAGAGATCAGTCACGTCGTCGCTGCCGCGTTTATTCTTGAAAGGAGCGGCATCAGCGTTAGCGAAAACACAATCTCATACACATTAGGTGAGCTTAAAGCCGTTGAAAAATGAGAGCATACGCAAAAGCTGCTCAGCTAACGCGCAGCGGTGATAGAGCTGAAGACGCTATCGGGTAGGCCGTGTTGATTCTGCTAAGCGGTAATATCTGTCAAGCGATTTTAACGCATTATCGTCGTGCTTTTTTCAGTGGTGTAAGTGTGCAAAGATGTCGCGAAACCGTCATGGACTCGCCGGGCTCTTGAGCCCTTCCAGGAAGGTCTGGGTACTGCTTTCCAGCAACCGATAAATATCCACATCCGGTAAAAATTTTTCCAGTTGGTGATTCATCGCCAGGCAAGCCAGGCCGTGCGCAGTCGCCCAAAGTTTTACTGCCAATTCCGGGGCGTCATAGTTGCTCAGGTTTATCGCGTCGCACCAGCACTGAACTGTCTCAACCAGAGTATAAAACCCCAATGTTTTTAAGTCGCTATCGAGCGATCCGATTGCGCGCAAGCCCATGTCTCCCCACATTAAGTCATAGAACTGGGGGTGGGTGGTTACAAACTGTATGTAGCCTTTTCCCAGAGCAATAATGCATTCTTCCGTCCCCGGCGGAAACTGTTGCGCGATGGCTTGTGTGCACTCTGTCAATCCCAGGAACGCAAGATGACTCACTGCCTCCAACAATGCATCTTTGTCCTTAAAATGTCGATAGGGAGCGGCGCTGCTGACGCCAGCTCGACGGGCGGCATCGATCATAGCGAAGTCAACTGAGGCGTTCTCTTCTATCAATTGTGCGGCGGCAATAATGAGGGCATCGTGCAGATCGCCATGGTGGTAACGTTTGTTCGTGGACGCCCGTTTTTTTGTTTTTGTAGTCACGGTGCAGACTCCTGCGTGCGGGGGAGCTTGGCATTGCCAGCGGCCACACTCTCATGTAACGCTTTTTTCCCGAGCGGATTTAGTAACAGGAAGAGTGGAGGAACCAGAAAGAAGGAAATAATAGTGGAAAGTAATACGCCGCCCGCGATCGCCATCGCAAAAGGAGGCCAGAACTGACTGCCCTCCAGAATTAGAGGAAGAAATCCGCCGAAGGTCGTGAGTGTGGTGGAGATAATATGTCTGCTGGAATCCATCACTACCGAGCGGATGGCAAAGAGATCACCGCGGGCAGCTTTTTCGTCTGCCTGCAGGGCTGTAATGATAATGATCGCCGCATTAATGGAGACACCTACCGAGCCGATTACCCCAATCATGGCTTGAATGCCGAAAGGGTAGCGAAATATCGCCAGCGCAAGCAGTGATAACCCAAGAGAACAAACGCACACGAGCACGGCTATGGCAGAAAGTCGCCATGAATTGAAGGTCATTACAATTGTGGCCAGTAGGGCCGACAAAATTAGCCCCATTGGCGCCATAAGTTGGTCTACAACACTGGCACGTTCTTCCGTATCACCGCCGTACTCCAGTGTATAGCCGTCAGGCAATGTGATTGGGTTTTGCATAAGGTCCAGCTGCAGCAGTTTCAGTGCTTCCTCTGGTAAGACACCACGGACGAGATGCCCGCTGATTTGATTCATTCGTCTGCCGTTATATCGGGAGATGGGGCTTTGTGAGGGTACAAGTTTCGCGTCGCCCAGTGCGTTTAGGGGAATGCCGGCTATCGATGTTCCCATGTTCTGTGCGGCTGGCGCTGTGGGTATCAGAATATTGGCGATGCTATCTGCAGCGCCCCAGTCTTTTTCTGGCAATCGTACCCGCACGGGCAAACGCTCAGTGCCTTCCAAAACTTCCCCTCCCACCCGGCCCTGGAGACTGTCGTTTAATGCCGTTGCGACATCGGCTAATTGCCGCTGAGCCAGGCGAAGCTTCTCTTCTTGCACCTGGAACTCGAGTTTGGGCGCGCCGCCAGCCAGGCCTAACGTGGTATGGGTTACGTAGGGGATTACATCCATGCGTTGCCGAAACGTTTTCCCCAGTGCTTGCAGTACCTCCAGATTCGGCCCATAGATTTCGATCTCCAGTGGCGCTGTAACCGGCGGCCCCTGGTCTATTCCGCGCACGATTATCTGTGCGCTGGGGTACTCTCTGTCCAGTTCGGTTTGCAGTTGTCGAATGAGTTCGTCGGTCTGATTTTGATCCCGTGTGAGCACTAGCGCTTCCGCCCAGGAGGGGATGCCCTCCTTGAAGCGGTACATATTGTAGTAAAAAGCGGGAGGGCTTTCGCCCAACGTCCAGTCAACCCGACGAATGAGTTCATGACTGCGCAATTTAGCGTCGATTCGCTGAACGAGTCGTGATGTATCGTAGATGGAACGCCCATCTGCTAGCTTTACCTGAACATACAATTGATCCCGGTCCGTGCCGGGGAAAAACTGGGCGGTGAGTGTAGGAAAGGTTAGAAAACCTGTGATCGGCAGGGCTATCGCCAGGGCAGTGGCGGCAAGAGGGTGCCGCATACTCCAATCGAGTGCGCGCACAAGGGTGTCGCCCGCCTTGCCGCTGTTAATGCCACCGACGTACCATTGTCCTGCCTTGGCGGGTTCTCTTGGCAGCAGCCAGGTCGCTAAAACGGGCGTTATGACCAGTGCAAGTAGTGTTGAGGCTGTAAGCATAATGATCACAGCCCTGGCGATCGCGCCAACAAAATCGCCACCGGGCCCGGGTAAAATCGCCATGGGCATGAAGGCGAGCACTGTCGTCAGGGCAGATGCTATTAGCGGTACGCGCAGACGATCGACAGATCCGCCGATCGCTTCGAGAGAACTGCATCCCTGTAAGAGACGTTTGCGCACTTCATCTGTCATGACAATGGAGCCGTCGACCAGCAGACCCAGGGCGACAATAAGCCCGGTTATCGACATCTGGTCCAGGGCCATACCTATACTGTTCATTACCGTGATTGAGATAAGTCCGCAGAGAGGGAGGATGCAGGCAACCACCACCGCGGCTCGCCAGCCAAGGGTAATGAGTAAGACCAATACCACCAGAACAATTCCGATCCCTAAATTTTTGGCGACCCCTCCCAGCCGTGTTTCAGCGTAACTGCTTTGGTCGTAGGTAATTTCCAATTTAAGACCGGCAGGTGCATCGAGACGGAACTGATCCACCAGCGCTCGAAAATTTGCACTCCAGATATCGACCTGGTGCCCAGTTTCCATGACGGCCCCCACCAGGATGGCGGGACGCCCCTGTGCCAAAGCCATCGCCGGGGGAGGGCTTACGGCCGATTTGTAAACGCGTGCGATATCCGATATTCGGGTGGCGCTTCCGCCAGTTGAGGTGTTTACGATGACATTGCGAATGCGTTCCAGGGAGCTAAAATCGCCGGTCAGTTCTATAACAATGTCTGTGCCCGCGCCGGAGGCGCGTCCTGATGCGATTTTTGCATCGGCTGCTTGCAGTGCCGCAGCGACCTGCTGCAGGTTAAGGCCGCGTGAGATCAGAGCAGTCTCGTTGATTTCGGCGCGAATTTCCTCCACGGGCTCACCGAATACCTCCACGAGTTTGGTCTCTGGTAAATTTTTTGCCCTGTCTACAAAGTCCCGGGTCAGGCGGTTCAGCACAGAGAGTGACATGTCTTGCGATGTACTGGATGACAAAGCCACGATAGCCGTGAAGGATTGTAATCTATCATTATCGAAAACAGGCTTAGCAACGCCGGTGGGGAACTGTGGAGATGCATCTGATATGGCATTACGCACTTCCGTCCAGGCGCGTTCACGGCCTTCATTGGTGAGGTTGTCCTTGAGGCGCATATTGGCAAAGGAAACCCCGCCGCTGGAGGAGGTCCGTAGCCATTCGATCTCTGCGATCTTGCGCAGTTCATCTTCCAGTGGTCGGGTGACCAGCGCCTCCACGCGGTCTGGTGCAGCACTAGGGTAGAACGTTGTAATGGTGCCGACGAAGTTCTGGAGCGTTGGGTCTTCCTGTCGCGCAATAGAATTGAAACTGGTGATACCAACGGCGATGATACAAATAACGACCAAGGTGACGTAGCGCGAATGGTTGTATAGATAACGGGCCAACATGTCAGTTCACGTCGGCCACGGAAACGGGTGAGCCCGGGCTGAGGCGGTGTACGCCAGAGGCAACTATCAAAACGTTGCCGGGCAGTGTGCCGCGAACGTAGGCCGTGTCGCCGCGAATATCCAATACGTCCACAGTTTCTCTGACGGTGCGCGGGGTATTTCCCTCGTTTACAATTCTAAGTACGGTCCACACGCCATGACTACCCTCCAGCAGGGCGGAGATCGGAAGCCAGCCGCCAGATTCACGCACGGTTTGCTCTAACTCCAGGGTGATCGGTTCGCCATCAAGTGCGTCCAAATCGCGAGGAAGAGCAAAAATCGCTGTTGCGGTTCGCGTTACAGGGTCTACATCCGGGCGGACGGAGAGCAACTTTGCTTTGAAGGTATTGTCACGAAGTCTTAAAGAGTACACATCGCCAGGTTTGAGTTCACGCGCGATTGTTGCAGGTACGCCGACGTGTGATTCCTGATCGGCGGTTCCCACCAGCCTTACCACGGGTGTGCCAGCACTGATCACCGCGCCTTGATGGACATAGCGCTCGCCAATGATGCCGTCATAGGGTGCTATGAGCTCTGATTTCTGCAGTTCGTCGTCGATACTGGCCAATCTTGCCGCTATCGCGTC
>PKCY01000234.1 GCA_002862985.1 Haliea sp. | reverse complement strand
GAACTGTGGTCTGTTGATGTGGGTAATGGCCAGGGGCAGGGTTTGTATCGATTGCAGCCAGCTATGAATGGTGACGTCCTTTATGCTGCCTCCGCCGATGGCAAGGTTGTGGCTGTTGATCGTAGCAATGGTAAGACGCGATGGGAGGTTGATCTTGAAACTTCTCTGTCTGGAGGTGTAGGAATCTTTGAGGACACGGTGCTGTTGGGTAGCAGTGAGGGTTATGTCATTAAGCTGGATGCAAGCTCCGGTGCGCAGCTATGGTCTTCGCCCTTGGGCGGGGAGATTTTGTCTGCGCCCCAGAGTGATGGGGAACTGGTCATAGCGCAGACCTACAATGGCAAGCTGCAGGGTTTGGATTTTGACACGGGAAAATTACTGTGGACTTATGATAGTAATGTTCCGGTATTGACTGTTCGTGGTACCAGTACGCCGATCATGCGCAATGGCCGGGTGTTCGTTGGATTTGCCAACGGCCGAGTACTGGCGTTCGATGTGGCTACGGGTGCAATTGTTTGGGAAGTGCGCGTGGCGATTTCCCAGGGGCGTTCTGAAATCGAACGTATTGTCGATGTTGATGGCACCATGGATTTGGTGGGTAATGAGCTCTACGCGGCCAGCTACCAGGGGCGCGTGGTGGCTATCGATGTGGAAAGCGGCAATAAGATGTGGCAGCAGGACGTGTCGTCATTCTCCGGAGTTTCTCAGGGCTTTGGCAATGTCTATGTCGCCGACGAAGACGGCACAGTCAACGCCTATCTTCGCAATGGACAGGGTTTGCGCTGGGCTCAGGGTGCCCTTGGGTACCGGGGATTGTCGCGACCAACGCCGGTGAGTAGTTATGTTGCCGTTGGCGATTTGGAGGGCTATGTGCATCTTCTCACGCAGGTTGATGGCGCACTAGTCGGGCGAGTTCGGGTCGATAGTGACGGCGCGAGAGCGGACATGTTGAGCGACGGCAATGTTCTATACGTTTATGGCAACAGTGGCGAACTCGTTGCTTATGAGATCAGTGCAAAAAAATAGTGATTCCTGTGATCGCCCTGGTGGGGCGCCCCAATGTCGGCAAGTCGACGCTGTTCAATCAACTGACTCGCAGTAGGGACGCACTGGTTGCGGATTTTGCGGGCCTTACCCGGGACAGAAAGTATGGCGAAGCTAAAGTGGGCAGCCGTCCCTTTGTCGTCATCGACACCGGTGGTATTACCGGCGATGAGGACGGTGTCGATACTTCAATGGCCCAGCAAGCGCTCACTGCGATCGAAGAAGCCGATGCCGTACTCTTCATGGTGGATGCTCGTGCCGGACTGACGGCAACTGACGAGGCATTAGCTACCCGCTTACGGCAGCTGGGCAAGTCATTTCACATCATTGTTAACAAGGTTGATGGCTTAAGCGAAGATGTCGCCGTTGGTGAGTTTTATGCTCTTGGTGTCGATAGCCTCTACGCTATCGCCGCTTCTCACCGCCGTGGCGTGAGTAATATGATCGAAAGTGTACTGGATACCTTTCCCGGCATCGAGGAACAGTCTGAATCAGAACCCTACCCAGATAGTATTCGGGTAGCCATCGTTGGCCGGCCCAATGTCGGTAAGTCGACTCTGGTAAATCGACTGCTGGGAGAGGAGCGCGTCGTCGTTTTTGACCAGCCTGGAACCACCCGCGATAGTATTTACATCAACTACCAACGCGATGATCGCGAATATACACTTATCGACACCGCGGGCGTGAGGCGAAGAAAGAATGTGCGGTTAGTTGTTGAGAAATTTTCTATCGTGAAGACATTAAAGGCGATAGACGATGCTCACGTGGTGATTCTGGTGATGGATGCTCAGGAGGGTATCGTGGATCAGGACATGCATCTTATCGGACACTGCGTCGACAAGGGGCGAGGTCTGGTTCTGGCGGTAAACAAATGGGACGGCATCGACTCGGATCAAAGGGGTTGGATAAAGACCGAATTGGATCGGCGGCTGCGATTTGCTGATTACGCTGATATGCATTTTATATCCGCATTACACGGAACCGGCGTTGGTCATCTATACAAGTCGATAAATAATGCCTATGCCTCCGCCACGCGTAAGCTGAATACGAATGCACTGACCCGTATATTGGAGGGAGCGGTATTTGATCATGCTCCACCGATGGTCAACGGTCGACGAATCAAACTGCGATATGCCCATGCTGGCGGGCAGAACCCGCCGCTGATTGTGATCCATGGCAATCAAACTGGCAGTGTTCCCAATAGCTATCAGCGTTATCTGGAAAAAGTGTATCGCCGCGAGTTAAAGCTGGCGGGTACTCCGGTGCGCATTGAGTTTCGTTCAGGTGATAATCCCTTTGCGGAAAAGCGCAGCAAGTTGACGCAACGTCAGGTGCAGAGAAAGCGGCGGCTGACTGTAAACGCTACAAAATCCAAGAAGAGTAAGAAGAACTAAACTTATGACTGCTGGCCAGCACAAGCCAGATTTGGACTCCCGCGAAAGTATTGAGTGTTTTGTCGACCTTTTTTACGAACGTTTACTGGCCGATGACCTGCTCGCACCGATCTTCATTGATGTTGCCGAAATTGAACTGATGGTGCATCTCCCTCACATCAAGGACTATTGGTGCAAGCTGTTGCTGGGAGAAAAGCGTTACCAGCGACATACTATGAATATCCATCGCCAACTTCACGCCAAACGTCCCTTACAGAGCATTGACTTTCAGCGCTGGTTAAATTTTTTCATCACGACGGTGGATGCAAATTTTGCCGGTCAAAAAGCTCAGAGAGCAAAAGAGGTGGCGGCTAGTATCTCCGCCAATATGGAGCAGGGACTAGCGCCATGATCAACGTTCAACACTATGTGTGCCTGCCACAGTGTCCAGGCGAAGGGTATCAGTCACTGGTTACTCATGGACAAAAAAATGCTGATGATACCCGCTACTTTGCCAATGAATAATAATATGAACGACGCGTTCGCCTGTTTGAAATCAATGGCCCGGTTGTCCTAGTGAGCCGCAAGGGATTATAGTGAGATTGTTTCTACTCTTGTTTTTTACGTTGACGTTTTTGGTCTGCGCTCCAGCGTCTTCAGAGTTTGTGTTGCGGGAGAATTGTCCGCCAAGCTTTGAGAAAGTTGAGGCGGGAACATGTAGGCTGCGGACTCAGTATGAAGCTTATGATTCTGTGCAGGGAGCTGGGCTTGGCGGAACACAGACATCTTTACCGGAGCATCGGGATGGATTCACTCCAAGACAAATCGACCTTGGCCGCTATTTATTTTTTGACCCGATCCTGTCCCGGGACGGTTCCGTTTCCTGCGCGAGTTGCCATCACCCCGATCATGGATTCAGTGACAACTTGCCGCGCTCAATAGGTATTGGCGGGCACTCGGTGGGTCGAGCATCGCCTAGTTTGTGGAATGTTGCGTTCCTCAATAGTTTTTTCTGGGATGCGCGCGCCGACACCCTCGAAGAGCAGATGGCGGGGCCCTTGTATGACCCCCTGGAAATGGGCAACACACCGGAGAACTTGCTGGCTACTCTCAACGGAATGGAAACCTATCGGGATCTGTTCCGCCAAGCATTCGGCCAGCGGGCGAATGATACAATTTTATTGGCGGAAATATACGCCGCCCTCGCTGCATTTCAAACCTCTCTCATCTCGTTGAACAGTCGCTACGATCGCTATGCACATGGCTATCATGCTGCATTGTCGAAGCCTGAAATTGAAGGCTTGAATATTTTCCGTTCCTTTGTCGCTCGTTGTGCCGAGTGCCATACGCCGCCGCTTTTCACCAATCAGCAGGTGGCGGTTATCGGCGCCCCGGAGCCTTTGGGGAGGCCCGTTGATATCGGAGCAGAGAAAACGTTTAATGCGTATGAACTCAAAGCGGGATTCAAAGTGCCAACGCTGCGTAATATCGACCTTACTCCACCCTATATGCACTCTGGAAGGTATAAGAATCTCCGCGAGATCGCTGAGTTTTACAACGGTGGAAGGGGTCATGCCGTACCACAGGGTGTCGATTTGACACTGCACTGGCATATCTCATCGCCAGACCTTACCGACTACGAGTTAGATCGGCTGGTCGACTTTTTAGGTACGTTGACGGACGAGAGTTTAAAGCCTCAGATACCGAGACACTTACCATCCGGGCTGTCGCCAATCGATCAGCTGTCAAATACCCCTATGGCAAATTCAAATATAGTTTCGGGAGAGTCCTTATGAAGTCATGGAATGTACTTGGTGTAGTCCTAATTCTAGCGGCATCACTTGCTGGTCCTGTGATGGCTAAGGAAAAAAACAGTCCCGCGACGAAGGATAATGGCACTTTTTATAGCGGCGGTTTTACGCGCGAGGGCAACGCAATTACACTCAGTGGCAGCAGCAAATCTGTCGCGGGTCCGCCGATGTCCGATGTGGTGGTGGTCGTCAAAGAGGGGGGTTCAATTCAGGCGGCGGTACAAAATGCTGATCCGGGAACTACCATTCTAGTAATGCCGGGAATTTATAGTGAAACTGTCTACATCGACAAGGACGGTATACGCCTGATAGGTGTCATCGAGGAAGGTGAGCGCGCAATTCTTGATGGAGAAGGAAAATTGAATGATGCCATTCTGTATTCCGGTAACAACGTAGTGGTCGAGAACTTTACCATCACCCGTTATAAGGGGAATGGGATTATGAGTCAGGCCGGAAATAACTGGGAGATACGTAATAATCTGATTATCGATACCGGTGTGTATGGCATCTTTCCCCAGCTGGGCAAGAACGGGGTGATCGAACATAACGTTGTGTCGGGAATTGAGGATGCTGCCATTTATGTCGGCATGAGCGACAACGTACATGTTGCCTATAACGCAGTGTTTGACAGTGTTGCGGGTATTGAAATCGAGAATAGCCGGCACGCGATAGTAGAAGCTAACCACGTTTATAACAATGCGGGTGGCATCCTCGCCTTCATTACACCAGGCCTCCCTATTAAAACCACCTTTGATGTGATTATTCGCAACAACTTCATCACGGCGAACAATCATGTAAATTTTGCCGCGCCTGGATCTACTGTCGCTGGAATTCCCTCCGGTACGGGAATCCTGGTAATGGCTGCCGATGATGTCGTTATTGAAGGGAATATCATCAGAGACAACAAAAATGCTGGGATCATAATTACCGATCACGGGAACGCGGATAACATCACTGTCGATCCGGACTCAGACCCTAACTCGGACCGTGTCAAAATCCTGAATAATACAATGCTGAATAATGGCTATGATGCGATCGGAATGATAAAAGCCTACATGCTCACAGAGCTGAAAACCGGTCACCCGGACATTGTGCGTATCGGTCCAACGACAGGCAGCTGTATTTTAAATCCAGACCGCTACGTTACGGTGGGCGTCAGTGATTTTACCGAATGTGATTTCCACAGCACGTCCAACATTGGAAACTATTTGCTTGCACCTGTGCCACCTCGAGAGATATCTGCCCAGGACCGGGGTAAGATCGCGTACCTTGGTATTTGCGCGGGGTGTCATGCTTATACCGGCCGTCTGATTGGACCACCGGTGCAAGTGATTCAGGCCCTGTACATGAATAATGCCAAGGGGCTCGCGGAGTATATCGCCAAGCCAATCAAGAAACGGAGTGATTATCCCGAAATGCCTCCGCAAAATTACCTTGATGAAGAAACTCGCTTAGCGGTTGCCCAATACATGCTCGAGTTAAAAAATTAGCGTCAGGCCAAGTGCTCAAAAGCTGAATGAGAGGGTTTCTCCGGCGTTTTTTTTTGGTACTGTCGTTGGCTCACAAATTTTCGTAGAGATATTGCTATGGCACAACTGGATAATAAAGTCGCGATCGTCACCGGTGCAGCGCGCGGTTTGGGTCGCGCCTATGCGGAGGCCATGGCGCGCGAAGGCGCATGTGTATTTGCCTGCGATGTGAACAGCTGTGACGAAACCGTCGCTGCAATTGTAAAGGCCGGCGGTCGAGCTGAATCAGCGAAGACCGATATTGCCAGCATGTCCAGCTGCACGGCGATGGCCGATCAGGCGGTGTCTGCGTTCGGCAAAATTGATGTGCTGGTCAATAACGCGGCGCTCTACGGCGGTCTCAAGGGCGCGCGGTTCGAAGAGCTGGATGAGGCGCAGTGGGATGCTGTAATGAATATCAACATCAAGGGCGTCTGGCAGTGCTGTAAGGCGGTGGTAAATCCGATGCGCGCGGCTGGTGGCGGTTCAATTATCAATATAACGTCGCTGGCAGCGGTGTACGGCCTTCCGTATGGTCTAGATTATGTCGCGTCAAAGGCGGCAGTTATTGGTATGACGCGTGGCATGGCGCGAGAGTTGGGTAAGGACCTCATTCGTGTGAACGCGGTGGGACCCTCGGCGGTGATGACTGAAGGAACCCAAGAGTTTTTCGGCGAAAAGTTTGAAAAGGCCAAGGATGTGATCGCTTCCGGACAGCTGATCCAGCGCAATCTGCAGACAGAAGATCTGACCGGAACCGTCATCTATCTCGCATCTGATAGTAGTGCTTTTGTCACCGGGCAAACACACATGGTTGACGGTGGTTCATGGTTTCTTTAATGCTTGATTCATTGCAGCCTTTCTAGTGTCGCTTCCCCTTGAAGGTGTCATGGTTATCGCACTGGAACAAGCTGTGGCAGCACCATTTTGTACCTCTCGATTAGCTGATGCCGGAGCGCGCGTTATTAAGATTGAGCGCGACGAGGGCGACTTTGCCCGCGATTACGATACGGTGGCTGGTGGCGAGAGCGCCTACTTTGTATGGGTCAACCGTGGGAAGGAATCGATCTGTCTCGACATCAAAAAGCCCGAGGACGCTAGTCTTTTGCGACGCATGCTTAATGATGCGGATGTGTTCATCCAGAACCTGGGCCCCGGGGCTGCAGCACGTGCCGGCTTCGACTCAAAAGAGTTGCGCGAGGTAAACCCCAGACTGATTACCGTTGATATTACTGGCTACGGTGAGATCGGCCCCTATCGTGATATGAAAGCTTATGACCTGTTGGTGCAGTGTGAAAGCGGTCTGGCCTCCATCACGGGTGCGCCTGAACAGCCGGGGAGGGTGGGAGTCTCTGTATGCGATATCGCCTGTGGCATGTATGCGCACGCCGGCATACTCGAGGCTCTAATCGAGCGACAGGCAAGCGGCTGCGGTAAGAGTCTGACGGTATCCTTGTTCGACTCCCTGGCAGACTGGATGACAGTCCCACTACTGCATCAGGAGGCTACCGGCGAGGCGCCGGCGCGAGTAGGCCTCAATCATCCGTCAATCGCTCCTTATGGGTCTTATGCCTGTAGCGGTGGTGATCAGGTGGTGATTTCCATTCAGAACGAGCGGGAGTGGGCGCATTTTTGTGAGTCCGTACTCGCGCGGCCTGACCTGACTGCCGATCCACTGTATCTAACAAATATGGCGCGCTGCGCGAACCGGACTGAGTTGGACCGGGAGATTATGCGTGTCTTTTCCATGTTGACCAAAGCAGAATTGGTGCAGCGATTGTCGCTGGCAAAAATTGCGTTTGGCGCAGTGAATTCTGTCGCTGATTTGTCGCGGCACCCGCAGTTGCGCCGGACATCGGTGGCTACCTCATCTGGATCAGTTGATCTGGTCGCGCCACCGGTGAGAGCTGGCGCTTCAGATTCTCGATTACAGGCCGTGCCTGCGCTGAACGAGCACGGCGCGGTTATTCGCCGGGAGTACCAGGACAAGGCCTGACAGGCCGATAACAATCTGCGGCCCCGCGAAGAAAGGTCCCAAAAGCAGGGCGAGATAATGATTCGTTCAGTGAATAGTAAAAATACTTTCTATTGATTTCAATTATGACCGCCCGGTGTCTACACTTACCTTGATTCATTTCCTGGGTGCGCGTGTTGCGCCACCCTGTGACGATCATATGCAATTATCGCAACACAGTATGCGGAGGTACGACCATGTCTACATTTCAAAATGATGTTACTGAATTGACCCGGCTTCGGGATCAGAACGGCAGCGCCTGGGATTATATCAATCCGGAATCTGGTGCGCGAATGCGCATGCAGAACAGGTTCAAGACGGGTCTGGATATTGCCCGCTACACGGCCGGATTGATGCGTGAAGATATGGCGGCTTACGATGCAGACAACGCCCAGTACACCCAGTCGCTGGGATGCTGGCACGGCTTTATTGGCCAACAGAAACTGATCTCTATCAAGAAGCACTTCGGTGAAACCAGCAAGCGTTACCTGTATCTCTCCGGTTGGATGATTGCTGCCCTGCGCTCTGAGTTTGGTCCACTGCCGGACCAGTCAATGCACGAGAAGACATCTGTGTCTAGCCTGATCGAAGAACTCTACACCTTCTTGCGGCAGGCAGATGCGCGTGAGCTCGGTGGTCTTTTTCGCGAATTGGACAGTGCCCGCGAAGCTGTTAACGAGGTTGAGGTTAAGGCAGTCCAGAACAGGATCGATAACTTTCAGACACATGTGGTTCCAATCATCGCCGATATCGATGCCGGATTTGGTAACGCTGAAGCAACTTATCTGCTGGCAAAGCAAATGATTGAGGCGGGTGCTTGCGCTATCCAGATCGAAAACCAGGTATCGGACGAAAAGCAGTGCGGCCACCAGGACGGTAAAGTGACTGTTCCCCATGAGGATTTCCTCGCCAAAATTCGCGCTGTGCGTTATGCGTTTCTGGAACTGGGTGTTGACGATGGCGTGATTGTCGCGCGCACTGATTCACTGGGTGCCGGTTTGACCAAGCAAATCGCAGTAACTCACTCGCCGGGTGATTTAGGTGATCAGTACAACAGCTTCCTGGACATGGAAGAGCTGAGCATCGAGGAAATGAATCACGGCGACGTCGTTATTAAACACCACGATCAATTGATGCGTCCCAAGCGACTGCCGTCCAATCTTTACCAGTTCCGCAAAGGTACCGGGGAAGATCGCTGCGTGCTGGATTCCATCACTTCCCTGCAACACGGTGCGGATCTGTTGTGGATCGAGACCGAGAAGCCCCATATCGGTCAGATCGCCGGAATGGTTAACCGCATCCGCGAAGTGGTTCCCAACGCCAAGCTTGTGTATAACAATTCGCCTTCCTTTAACTGGACACTGAACTTCCGTCAGCAAATATTTGACGCGTGGAGTGAGGCTGGCAAGGATGTTTCAGCATACAACCGTGACGGGCTGATGAGTGTTGACTACGATGATAC
>PKCY01000047.1 GCA_002862985.1 Haliea sp. | reverse complement strand
TCGAATACTGCGAGCGCTTCCCCACGATCTTCAGGATCATGATCGACGATCGCCGGCATACGATTGTTGGGGCTGATGCGCAAAAAATCTTCTTCAAACTGCCCCCCTCTCCCGATTTCGCAATAAACCACACTGTAATCGATACCACTTTCTTCTAGCTGAATAGTAAGTTTCTTACCGTTGGGAGTCGGCCAGTAGTGGAGGTCGATCATGGGTATTGCCTCTTCATCCTGATGGGTTGGATATCACCTCACATTCATCTGGGGAAAGCAAGTTTGCGCGCAGCTAGGTAGCAACTCGGTTTGAAAAATTGAGACTGAAGGCGCTGAAGCCAGCTCTTGGGTCGACTTCGCAGAATACATGGATTATGTTGACGCCTGCAATCTTCGGAGGTGACATGGTAAAAAAAGAGCAGGTAGAACGGGAAGCACTGGCGACCTATGAACGTTTTGTTGCCACGCGGGACAAAGTCGACACCGGTGAGTGCGGATGGGATGCGATGGCGGATTTTTTTACCGAAGACGCTGTGTATATCGACCCGGCCTGGGGTCGACAAGAGGGGCGGGAGACTATCCGTCAATTTTTCCAGGATTCAATGGCGGGATTAACTGGCCATGGCTGGTCTACGCCCGAACGCTGGACTATGGTGGACGGACACCGACTGGTCAGCCACTGGGACCAGATACTCGGAGAAAAACCGGAGGGAGGTCAATGGAGCGTACCGGGTTTGTCGATTTTGTATTACGCCGAGGATAGCCTGTTCTGTTACAGCCATGACTATCTAAATATGACGTTTATCGGGGAGACCATGAAGGCCATGGCGTGGAAACCACCAGAAGGTTTTAATATGCCCCCGCGTAAACCTGATTGGTCAACTGATTTGCCTGCGGCGTGGGTCGCTTTGCCGGATGCTTTCAAATGAAGATAGAAATACTAGAACGGGAATTATCTGAACTACCACATTGATGTGGAACGCAGTGACGGGGCATGCCGTGCATACGCAACTGTAGGCTAGCCCGGGGAACTATGCGTTTTACCATAGCGCCTTTTGAGAATACACAAACCCTAACAGAGAGGAACCAACATTGACCTTCAAAATAATCCAATGGGCAACGGGCGGGGTTGGCAGAGCTGCCATCGAAGGCATCATCGCACACCCCGAGCTAGAGTTAGTCGGTTGCTGGGTGCACAGCGAGGACAAGACCGGTCGTGATGTAGGCGAGCTGTGTGATCTAGACACTCTCGGTGTAGTGGCCACAAACGATGTCGATGCGCTGGTTAACTTGGAGGCTGACTGCGTGCTCTACAGCCCCATCATGGCAGACCCAGCTCTCGTCGCCCGTCTGCTAGCGGCGGGTAAGAATGTCGTCACTCCGCTCAACTGGTTCTACCCTGGCAAACGCGATGTCTCTGCGCTGGAACAGGCCTGCCAGGCAGGCAACAGCACTTTGCACGGCACCGGCATTCATCCCGGGGGCATTACCGAACGGTTTCCACTGATGGTTTCTGCATTGTCCAGCGCAATCACGCACGTACGCGCGGAAGAATTTTCAGACATACGCACATACAATGCGCCAGCGGTTATCAGCGACATCATGCTGTTTGGAAAGACACCCCAGGAGGCTGCCGCCAGCCCAATGGTCGGGTTTCTCGGCCAAGGTTTCGGTCAGTCTATGGACATGGTCGCGGATGAACTAGGTTTTGATAGCGATGCTCAAATGAACAGCCGTCACGAGGTTGCGATCGCGACCAAGCCGATCGAATCACCCATCGGTGTGATTCAACCTGGGCTGGTAGCAGCACAGCGTTTTACCTGGGAGCACACTGTTCGCGGCGAGCCCGTCATTACGGTGCGCGTCAACTGGTTTATGGGCGAAGAGTCTCTTGAGCCTGCCTGGAACTTCGGCCCCGAGGGTGAGCGCTTTGAAGTGGAGGTAAGTGGCGACCCGTCATCGCAGGTCACCTTTCACGGTTGGCATCCAGAGTCGATCGCCGCGGGGTTGATTCGCAATCCAGGCATCGTGGCAACTGCCAACCACGGTGTCAGCGCGATACCCTATGTGTGCAATGCCGCGCCTGGCATTAAAACCTATCTCGACCTGCCATTGATTGCGGGAAGAGCGGCGCCCGGCCTGTCACGTTAGACGGCTCTGCATTTATAATTGCAACGTTCCTGCGCCCAGCTCAAGAGCGCTGAGGGGTTGCACCCTAGCCTTTCGGCTAGTGCTCCAGTTTAATTTTATGTGCCAGAGGCAGATCCACCGCCGATAACAGACCCGGTGGAGCTGATACCACCGCCGGTATCGCATTGATCGCCCGCGTACCCGTCGACCAGGTACCGATAATATCCTGCTCCATATAAACTTCATGACAAATACGACTACCCGGAGTGCCCCTGACATCGACCTCAATCCAGCCCTGCTTGGGGCGGCCCTCAAGGAATGTCTCACTGACATATTCGTCACCCAGTAGAAAGCGCACTTCAATAGTAGCGATGGGAACGCCGGCATTTGTGGTGCTGGCCTTCACTAACAATCCGGCCATTGTGCCTTTTTCTACTAAAACCTTTTCATGGTAATCCTTGATAGCGGGCTCGAAATCAATATCAAAACTACGACCGTCCCGGGGCAGACTCAGCTTGTCCACAATGAGATCGGTGATGTCCATTAAGTTGTGGAATATTGCATAGGTCGTATCGGCTTTACTGCGTAACTCCTGTTCCGATTTTCCGAAACCAAAGTGCTGCAAAAATACTTCACTTAATGACGACTGCTGTTCACAGGTCTTTATGTAGACCGAGTCCACATCAGTACAAACCGATGAAGCCAGTAATGCCAGCTCATAACTCAGTCCGGGATTGAGGCCAGTGCCGAACAGTGAGCTCTGGCCCCGCTCGCAGGCTTCAACGATTTGCGGGTAGCATTTTTTGCCTGTGGGGTTCCAACCAGACATAATGCTGATCACGTTCTTACCGCTGGCAAGGATGGGAATGATTTCGTCATAGCGTTCCAGCGGCGGATTATAAAGCACTACATCAGCTTCGAGCGCTAGAATTTCCTCCACGTCGTTGGTAGTTATTACGCCCAGTGGATCAATTCCGGCAATTACGCCCGCGTCAATTCCGACTTTTTCAGTATGAAAAACGAACGCGCCTACAAGTTCCATAGTAGGGCACTGGGCAATTACCCTGATCTGGTGCCGTGCAATCTCGCCGGTAAACCACTGAATGACCCTTATTTTTCCCATAGAGTGGATCCTGTCTATATCCAAATGTATTTAACTGAAGATATTATCACGCCTTTAATCAGGATCACCTTATCCGCGCCTACCGGGTACGAAAAATTATCTGGCGGTATATACTGGACACCTCAGTGCTGATTGCCGCCACCGGAAGTACAGGAGCACATGGATAGGGACGCGCCAACCATTGAACCTATGCCAAGGTTTACCCCTTACGCAGATCAAGTCGCAAGCAAAGCTTGGCATCGCTCAGTTCGTGCTCGCCTCTTTGCCATTACTTTCGGGCTCACGCTGACGATAGGCGTAATCTGGGCACTACTACAACCGGTTGTCTATCGTAGTAGTGCTACCGTGCTCATGAGTGCGCCCAGCGCCATTGACGCTACAGTCATGAAAGCCAATGTCCAGAGTGTCGCTATCCAACGGCGAATCCTTCTTGGAGGGGAAGTCACCCAGGCGCTTCTGGCAGAACTGAACCGTAGTGCTACTACCCCCACTGATTTGGATTTGCACTATCTGCGTGAGGTGCTGCTTGTAGAATCTGTGCCCGATACGAATTTAGTAGAAATGATCGCCCAGGGCGCGGATAACCAGTTGTTGCCGATGCTGGTGAACGACTGGATTGATGTCTATCTCGAGGTGCGGGCACACAATGTCCAACAGAGCCAACAGCAAACGCTGGGGGTGGTTGAGGACCAACTTGATGGGCTGGGGCAGAGACTCGAGGATGCGCGGGAGGCTTTGGCAAACTATCGACAGGAAAATGGTATCACCTCCGCCGAGCGTCAAGAAAATGATGAACTAGCGCGACTGGAAGGGCTAAATTCAGCGCTCAATTCTGCGATCGAGGCAGAGGTCACAGCGCGGGCAGACTTGGAGTCACTGGTCAGCGCCATTGCCGATGGGAAGAACGTGGTGCCCCCAAGCGAACGTGACAGCGTAGGAAAAATGGAACAGCGGCTGCTTCAACTCGAGACGCAGTTGAGCAACCTCAACAAGAACTACACGATGGACTACATCCTCAAACAGCCCAAGACCAGAGACATTCCGGACCTTATTGCTGAACTGGAGGAGAACCTTGAGGAGGTTATCTCAAAGAGCCAGGAACTGATTCTAACCCAATCCGAACAGGCTCACGCTGCGGCGCTCCAGAGGGCGGAAGACTTGCGCGAAAAACTCGATGCACAGAAGCTGAATGCCGCCCGTTTTACCACAATCTACGCCAGGCACGAGGCGCTTGCCGAAGACCTCGCGGAGCTGGAAACCCTCAACCGTGAAACTCAATCACGCTTGGTTCAGGTGCAGATCAACCAGGTAGAAAAATACCCGCAGGTCTCCGTTATTGACCGGCCAGCGCAGGCTAGCCTGCGCGTTGGGCCCAACTACCTCCTCCTGCTGGGTGCCTCGCTAGCGGCGGCACTCGGGGTTGGCGTGCTCAGTGTCTGGCTGTATGGATTCCTCGGACCCAGACAAGACAAGCCCGCGTTTGTGGCCCTCTCTGGGGTACAACTGTATCCGCAGGATGTGAGCGGACAATTGGCCTATACCAATCAGCCTGACCACCGACTATCTGCTTCTCACCGGCCTCTTCTGGATCGTGAATATCCGAGTGAGTCGTCAGAGGAACCCAACGATAGGCCGGACGACGGGGATGCGCCGGAAGAGAATCCATCGTCGGACCCGGACCCTCGGTAGCACGCGACAAATGAACGTACGGGAGAAATAGCATGCGAATAGTCAAGCGAATTGCTTCATTTTTGGTACTGGGCATCTTGCTTCTGATAATCGCCTTCGACATCTGGGGCTTCGCTACGCTGGGCCGCATTACCCCGGCACTCGACCCGGTAAGGGATGATGATGCCAACAAAGTGGTTATGGTGTTTGGGGCAACGGGGTCGGTGGGTGATGGATTGCTCAAGGCGGCGATAGAAGACCCGGAAGTGGAGAAAGTCTACGTCGTCACGAGACGCACCTCATCCCGCATAGACGCAGGTGTGGCGTCGGGCAAGGTCGACATGCACCTGCTTCAGGACTATACCGACTATTCCTCGCTCGCGGACATTCTGGGAGAGGTGAATACCGTTCTGTGGGGCCTGGGTACATCTTCTCTGAATGTCGACGACCCCACCTTTACACGCATCCATGTCGACTTTCCGGTGAGTTTTGTCAACGCATGGTTAGCCGAGCGCCAAAACAGCCCCATGTCATTTCACTATATTACGGGCATGGGCACCGATCCCGAGGGAGAAGAGCACTGGGCCCGCGAAAAGGGCCGTGGAGAACGAGAGGTAGCGGAGCTAGCTGCGAGCACAGACCTGCGCACCTTCGCGTACCGTTCTGCCTTCGTGCGACCCACCGAAGAGCAGTCAAATGTGCTCCATTATCTCGGCGAAACAGTACTTCGACCCGGCGGACTGGTCATAACGTCCAAGGAATTGGGTGAGGCTATGCTGGAAATCAGTGCGCGAAGTGAAGAATTGCCAAATGGCACTGTGATCGACAACGTGGACAGCATTCGCTATGCACGCGCTTATAAAGATCGGAGCTCTTCTTCGCCTTGACCGGAATGACACCGCATGGGGCCGAATCGCAGCGCGCAGGTGGCAAAAGGAGGTCTGTTCGATGGGTGGCCTGAGGCCATGGAGGATGGGGGCGTCCATGTAGCGTTGCGGTTACTACTTCTTGTTGTTGGCGTCCTGCGCAGCAAACTCTGCGTAAGCCTGCGCTGTACCCTCGGCCATTTTATCGCCATCAAAAGGAATCGACATTTCGGGCGTAAATTCCAGGACAATCCGTTCCGGCGTGTCCAGGAAGCGAATAAACATATCCGGATCAAGCCCGGAGGTAAATGCGTTTCCCTCGTCTTCCTGTCCCTGACTCGAAACACCGCCCGCCAGAAATTCATCCATCCAGAGTTTTGTTTCACGGTCGTCGTGAATTATTGTGTGGCCTTTGTAAGTGGCCGTTTTGCCCCCGCCCATCGGTGTACCCTTGCTGGTGATAACGATAGCCGAACGCCCGTCCCTTGCGATTGCCTTGATACGCACACGCTCGCGGGTTGCGGTCATCCAGATTTTGTCTTTCATCGCGACATAGGCCATGGTCACGCCCGGAGGATGGCCTGATTTGTTCGCCCAGATGAAGGTACACTCGCCTCCCCTTCGCAGTAGTTCCTGTTCCCGCTCCCGATCCAGGCGGTATTGCCTCACGTCGTCGTAATTTTTAGATTGCTCAGACATAAGTTGTCGGCTCTCGAGAGAGTTTATGCGACGCACACATCACTGTAGAGGCAGCAAAAGCACCACCATCATCGAAGACCGGGTTTTTCTACTTCACTATCCTGTAGATAAACAATAGTACAAATGCGCCGACTGTGGCGGTAATGATACTACCGATATTTACACCGTCTGCGCCGCCACCGAGACCCAGCATCGTGCCAAGGTAGCCACCTACAAATGCGCCGGCAATACCCAGCACCATGGTGACTATCCAGCCGCCGCCATCTCGGCCGGGCATCAACCATTTTGCCAAGGCTCCGGCAATTAAACCGAGCACTATCCAGGACAATATGCCCATACAAGTCTCCTTTGATATCGATTGATACTCCCTCTTATTCTCTGTCAGGTGCGAGCATCAGGCAAGACTTCATTCCTTGGGCCATGTCCAATCTATGCATGGCGTCATTAAGGGCTTTTACAGAGCTACTACTTGCCGCCAGTTTCGCTCATAATGGCTAACAGCGATTGGAGTTCCTCCGCACCAAAATAGAGTCAGGTAGAGAAACAATATGAAATTCCCAGCCAAAATACTTGTTCTGCTGTTTCTGCTGTTGTCCCTTAGTGGCTGTTGCGGTTTCGATTGCAACAACGACGACGACAACAAAAACCCTGCACTATTGACACTGGGCTTCTCAGACTCCATACCGGAGGATCTCAAGGAAGTTTTCATCGAGGTGGACAGTATTACCTTCCAGCGCACCGGGTCCAAAGACGTCGTTGTTGACACCTTTACCATTCCAGAGCAGAACATAACCAACGCTGAGACTTTTTCAGTAGACCTGCTGAACTACCCCGGCTTTGCCCAGCTAAAGGTGCTCACAGACTTTCAGATCTCTCCAGCAACCTACTCAGCAGTTATAATCAAAATAATCGCTAACGGCATCAATAGCTCTTACGTTTTGGAAGCAAACGACACAGCAAAGGCGATCACGATAGGCAATGGAAACGGTAATCTGAGCTTGGATGGAATGCGCCTTTCCTCTGGCATACAGGCTTACACCGTTGAATTTAGCCTGGCGCAGGCTCTACAGTTGCAACCGGATGGCCGCTATTTGTTGACCACAGACGGCATACGAATCGAAAACAACACGACTGACGCCAGGCTGTCGGGCAGCATTGAGAAAAGCTTATTTAGTACGACGACAATTTGCGCCGAGAAATCCGACCCCGAAGTCGGCAACCGGGTTTATCTGTATGAAGGCAATAGCTTTTCAACTAATGATCTACTAGCGGATGTCTTCACGTCAGATAGTAATCCCGTGCCGCCCCCCATAGCCGTGGCCCCCTTTGCTGTTGCTAGCCTGAGCAAAGTACCGTCTACAGGCAATTGGGTCTATGCATTCGGTTACGTACCTGCCGGCGACTACACCATGGCGTTTTCCTGCAACACTGCAACCGATGATGCGGTTAACTGGAATGACCTGACAATTCCCCTACCAGTCAGCCAAGTGTACAGACTCACACTGTCTGAAGGCGAAAACGCCGTTTGCAACATAGCCGAAGGCGCGAGCTGCTGAGCAGACGAAACACTTTCCCTCTGGCCGCGTAACTACACGTCTTAGAAGCGAGAATACATATGCAATCCGTCAGCGTAAATGACGAAGTGATACGGCCCACTAAAATTGTCTGCGTGGGCCGCAACTATGTAGCACATATAGAAGAACTGGGTAACAAAGTCCCTGAGAGCATGGTGGTCTTCAACAAGCCCAATTCAGCTATCACTGACATTTTGCACTCACAAATAGACGGCCATGTGCTTCACTACGAAAGTGAACTGGCCTTCACTGTAGCCAGCGGCAAACTTGCTGCCGTTGGTTTTGGGCTTGACCTGACTAAACGCGCGCTACAATCACACCTCAAAGAAAAAGGTTTGCCTTGGGAGAGAGCAAAAGCCTTTGACGGTGCCGCGCTTTTCAGCAAGTTCGTGACTCTGCCAAGCGAGATTGAACACCTGTCGCTACAACTGGATGTAGACGGCGAGCAAAGGCAAGCTGGCGGCGTCCAGCTCATGTTATACCGACCGGAATTTATACTGGAGGAAATTGCACGCTTCACCACCCTCGAAGATGGCGACATCATCATGAGTGGAACGCCCAGCGGAGTGGGCGAAGTCCAGCCAGGGCAAACGTTTAAAGGGCAGGTACTGCTGGAAGACAGGCAATTAGTAGCGGCCACCTGGTTAGCCCGATAAACGCCCCGGTGAAGGGGAGAAGTCGCAAAACACCGCTCTCTGATTGATCGAGTTCACTTTTCTGATCGCAATCCATCGACATTGGGTATCTCTGTGTTTTAATCTTTTAGTCGTTCGGAAGCATCCGGGAGCTCTACAGTGCGCTTGGTGAATGTTCCCGCGATGAATCTGGAGTCCGGCATGTTTGCTGCCGAGCTGAACAGGCCGCAGATTGGCAAACCCTCCCACTACAGGGTTTCATAGTAAAGAACGCCGATGAAGCGCAGTACATCTCCCGTTATGTGGAACATGTCCACGTCGATGCGCATTACACCGGAAGACTCGACCCTGAAGTCACAGAAGAGATCATGATCGACAATCAGGGCTATGCCCTGAGGAATAATTCCGGATACCAGGTACACGATTCACAATTGTAGTTCTTGCCAATTTGCAGTAGTTTTAGCCCAATCTTGTGGGTGTAAGACCATGCAAACTATCCTGCGACTCGACCTCGCCGGCCAACCTCGCGGTTGGATAA
>PKCY01000273.1 GCA_002862985.1 Haliea sp. | reverse complement strand
ATTGCATTTGGTCTGGCGGAGAGCTACGGGGTTAGCTATATGCCCTTTGTGATGGTAGTTGCCTACGGTGCCAGCGCGAGTTTTCTAACACCTTTTGGCTACACCACTAATCTGATGGTGCAAAACCTGGGAGGCTACGAGTTCCGTGATTATTTTAGAACTGGCTTGCCGGTTGCGATAGTGTATTCCGTCGCGGTAATCTGGCTTGTGCCAAGGTTGTTTCCTTTTTAAAGTGCAACTCGTCGCGCGCACGGCTAATCCAGATATCAATTCATTCCGGTGGTGAACCCGCCATCAACCGGCAGTGTTTGTCCTGTAATCCAGCTCGCGGCAGGAGAAGTGAGAAATAGGACCGCAGCGGCGATGTCGATTGGCTCACCGGTACGTTTCAGGCCCTGCCTCTTTAGTGTCTCATCTACCATGTCTTGCATGTTCTCCAGTACTGGCGCTGTGAGTTTTGAGCGAGTGAGCCCGGCCGCGACAGCGTTTGCACGAATGCCCGACTGTCCCCAGCTCATACCCAGTGTCTTCATCAATTGCACCAGTCCAGCTTTGGCGGGACCATAGCCCGGCGTCCATTCGAAGCCAAAATAGGAAGTCATGGAGGCAATGCCAACTACACTGGCACCGCCGGCTAGGGTGCTCTCTGCCAGTAGTGGCTTGCAGGCGGAACTCAAATGAAACACGCTGGACAGGTTGACACTGATCGACTCGTCGAAAGCATCTGGCTCCCATTCATTGCCCTGAGATCCCCCGGCGTTATTAACCAGAATGTCCAGCTTGGTGAGTGAATTTGCCAACGTAAACAGTGCATCTCGATTGGAGATGTCCAGTTGTCTATAGGACATCTCCATCAGGTCTGTATCATAGTCACTCGCGTTGCCTTTGCGGCCGGTGATAATCACCTCTGCACCTGCGTGCCGGTATTCCTGTGCGCAGGCCAACCCGATTCCACTCGTGCCTCCGGTAACTAATACGGTGGCACCTGCGTAGTCGTAAGTAATGCCTTTGAACATGTGCGCCTCTCGCATTTTATTGCTGTGAGAATATTTACAGGCGTAACAATAGGGCGATATGAAAGCGGGCGCAAGCAGTGTACTTTGTAAAGGAAGGTTTCTTTTAAAGGCGAGTGTGGTGATAGTGCGCGCTTGTCTACACTGTCTTTGATCGCACCGGTTGGAGTGCGCAGGATCTATTTGGGAGTGAACAGTCGCATGAGTCAGGAATTTCCAGAACTGGGTATTTACACACTGCCCGGGCGGATCAGTGATCCAAAAAGAACGCTGGAGGAGGTACCCTTGGCCGAGCGGCTTGGTATCGGGTCGGTATGGCCGGCCGAACGCTACGATTTTAAAAATGTCGAGGTGTTGTGCGGCGCGGCTGCCGCAATCACGTCGCAGATAAAAATTGCCACGGGCCTGATGAACTACCCCACGCACCATCCTATGGAACTGTGCTCTTTTGGCGCCACAATGAGCCATTTGTCCGACAACCGGTTTGCAATGGGTTTCGCCCGTGGCTTCGATGCCTTGTACGATATCTTCGGCACGAAACGGGCCAATCTTCAGGGTTTGAGGGAAATTTCGGAGGTATTGCGCGGCTTATGGAGTGGTGGGACATTTTCTGGAGAAAATTCGCTGGGGAATTTTCCCTATCTGTATATGAGTGAAGCTCCCAAAGAGGCGCCGCCGATGTTGCTAGGTGCCATGGGGCCTAAAGCGCTGGCGCTCGCCGGGCGTCATTACGACGGGGTGCTATTGCATCCCTGCCTAACAGACAAAGCTATTGCTGAGTCGGCAGAGATAGTGCGCGGTGCTGCAGAGCGTGCTGGGCGCGAACGAGACGCATGTAAGGTGTGGGCGACTCTGGTTATTGCCGCCGATCAAAGCGAAGAGGAAACCCTGGCGATTGGTCCCGCTCGCTTGTTGACCTACATTCACATGCAAAACTATGGTGAGCTGCTGTGCAAAATTAACGACTGGGATCCGGTGGTATTGACTAAGATCAGGAACCATCCCTTATTTGAGGGCGGAAAATCTGCCGATCAGGATTTCACCCGATACGAGACAGCAGAAGTGACCTCGCTGTTTCCGGGTCATTGGATGCCAGAGTCGGCGGCATTGGGAAGTGCAGGATACTGTGCCAAGCGCATTAATGATCAATTTGATGCTGGCGCCGATGGCGTGCTATTCCATGGAAGCTTACCCCGGCAGGTCGAGGGATTGCTTGAGGCCTATCGCGCTGTGAGGCGGGTAGGGTACTTCGACAAGCACGACCCGTGGTTTGTGCCGTCACCACCGGGAACGGGACTCTAGTAATGGTTCTATACCGTGGTATCGCGTGAGGTTAGTTGAGGCCTGATTTAACCATACCTCGACTAAAGCTGCGGCAAGGCGTCATTGACCAGTCCGGCGCTCCAGCCGCCGTCCGCAATGAATTCCGCTCCCGTACTATATGTCGCCTCATCCGAGGCGAGGAATGCCGTTAGTGCCGCTACCTCTCGGGGCATGCCCACGCGGGGTATTGCATGGTGTTGGTAAAACTGGTTTGCATCTTCCTGGGTCATGAATTCAGCACCGTGCATCGCAGTATAGATTCCGCCGGGGTGCACGCTGTTGACCCGGATATTGAATTTTCCCATTTCCAATGCGGCTGCTTTGGTCATGCCTCTCACGGCCCATTTGGTAGAAGAGTAAGCAACCAGAGAGTTTTTGGACTGCAGACCGTCAACCGATGAAACGTTGATAATCGAGCCGCCCCCATTCACTTTTAGGTTTGGAAAAACCGACTGCATGCCGAGAAAGACGCCCAGCTGATTAACACTAACGATCTTCAGAAAGTCGTCTTCGCTGGTATCCATAATGGTTTTTTGGAAGAGGATCGCCGCGTTGTTAACTAATACCGTGAGCGGACCGAGTTGCTCCGTTTTTTTAACGGCCGCTTCCCAGTCGCTTTTTTGCGACACATCCAGATGCGTGTAGATTACGTCCTCTCCCAGCTCATTGGCCAGCGCCTGTCCGGGCTCATCTAGCACATCGCCAATAAGAATCCGTGCACCTTCTTCCAACAGGAAGCGTACCGTTGCTTCACCCATACCGCGGGCGCCGCCCGTTACAATTGCTACCTTGCCTGCCAGTCGAGTCATATGGTTTTCCTTGCGGTGTATACCTGCTTAATTTGAGAGCCGAGTATAGAGCAGGTTGTCGCACGTAGGGATCATCTTGGTCTAAAATAGAGCGGAAATTCATCCAAGTTTATGCATATCGGGCTAGACTATATATGCAGTAGTGACTATTTTGTAATCGGGGTTTTGGTGGGGTCGGTCAAAGGCTTCCCTCAACCTACCGCCAATCGAAGTACACTGAAATTTACCTAGATAGGGAAATCCATGAAACTTAGATGCTTACTAATTAGCATGTTCGTCAGTACGCTCACTATCCAATCGTGGGCCGAATCACCAAAAATGAAGATGGCCACACCCATCCCGCAGGGGATAGAAACGCCGGATATGCTAGAAACGTCCATCGGCAAGTTAATATCCGTAGATGGCGTACCGGACGCCGCGACCACTCAGAAAGTCTACGACAACCTCGACCTAAATCGGGCTACCGAGGCATTCCTCAGCGGCATTCCAATCGCTTCCATGTATGCGATGAAACAAGGGCTGCTGAAGCACGGGCCAGCGAATACCACGGCCGTACTGTTTGAAGACCTCATGGATTCTGAAGCACTGTGGCTCACGCCAAACACCACCTCGGTCTACATGGCCTCCTGGCTTGAGCTGGGAGACGAACCAATGGTTATCGAAACTCCGCCCAATGTATTGGGATTCGTTAATGATGCATGGTTCCAGTATGTGATGGATTTCGGTAATGCCGGCCCAGATGAGGGTAAGGGTGGCAAGTTTTTAATTGTGCCTCCGGGCTATGATGGCAATATCCCGGATGGCTATCACGTTGCGCATACTCCAACTTATGGAAACTGGGTCATTTGGCGCGGATTTCAAGTTGATGCCTCACCCAAAGTAGCGGTGCAGGCAACCAAGAAACTGTTTCGAATGTACCCGCTTTCTGAGAAAGGCAACCCTCCGAAAATGACCTTCGTGAATATCTCTGGACAATTCGACAATACAATACATCGTATGGACTACGGCTATTGGGATGAACTTAATTCGACCATTCAGGCTGAACCAATTGAAGGGCTCGATCCAGAAACGCGTGGGCTGCTGGCTGCCATCGGCATCAAAAAGGGTGAGGAATTCAAGCCCGATGCACGGATGAAAACAATCCTCACCGACGCGGCAATGATTGGCTCTGTGACTGCTCGGGCTCTCACGGCTCGCCCAGTTGACCCACGTCACTATCTCTATCCCGGCGAGCGTATCTGGACCAACCCATTCATTGAGGGTCGCTATGACTTCCTGCTGGATGGAGAGCGTCTTCTGGATTCTCGTATCTATATGCACTTCTACGCGACGGGAATCACACCCGCTATGGCAATCAAGAATGTCGGCAAAGGGTCGCAGTATGCCATTGCCTACCTCGATGAAGATGGCGATGCCCTGGACGGGAGTAAGACCTACAAGATCAATCTGCCCAAAAATGTTCCCGCCAAGGACTTCTGGTCGTTTACGCTCTATGACAACCAGACTCGTGGCATGCTCCAGACCAATCAGCGGTTCCCAGGTATCGACAGCAATAAGGATGGGTTGAAGCAAAACACTGATGGCTCTTACGATGTCTACTTTGGTCCCGAAGCACCGGAAGGGCAGCAGAACAACTGGATTCAAACCGATCCAGACAAAGGTTGGAACACAATTCTGCGGCTGTACGGTCCATTAGACGCTTTCTACGATAAGACCTGGATGCCAGGCGATCCTGAACTGGTGGCTAATTAATCGAGTGCGGGAAGGGTTTTAGAATACCAGGGTATTCTCCGCGCTATTAAGCCCCCGCGCACAGGCAAAAGCGGCCTAAAATGCTGCCTGCCCAGGGGTTCAGGTGTAGGCCCTTTTTGAAGTCACCTTGTTTGAGTAACTGGCCAATTTTTTACAGGTCAAGATTACGTTTTAAAACCTTTGACGATGTAATAATACGCTTAGTGCGATAAAGCTCAGGATGCTTTTCGCTGTCAGCGTAACGCATTGGCTCACCGGACGTTGGGCTAACAAACCAGGAGACTTCCGGGCGCGGCGCACCTAACAGCTTTTTTAGAGCTTGCGGTGTAATGCCTATTGCTTCAGCCGCCGCATTGAACGTGCAGCGCGTTTTTACTTCGTTTAGGTAATCAACGACTACAGTAATTTTCTCCTGCACTATAAGATGCTCCATGTTAAGTCAAAGCCTACAGCAGGAGCAGACACTACATAGCTGTCCCTGTTGCCCGTACTTGTTAGGCATAACGTGCTGCCTAATTGCATCATGTTGTGCCATTGTTTGAATTTTTTGTGGAGTGGATCTATCTACGTTCTACTGGACGTCGTCAGACCATATGGCACCACTGGGCCGTTTTCCAAGAAACACTTTTTTGCCCGTTGCTTCTCTAGTTTAGCTTGCTAATTGCATGTTGTGTATTTTTCGTTTCGTTTGCCGTCCTAAATACCTGCCATCGTCACATGATTGAAATCGGTTCTCCGGAAAATATTGTCATCAAAAATCCAAAGTCAAGGCCGATTTATGGAGTCGCTCTTGCTGAGAGAGGAGAGCACTTGTTTCAAATTGAATAGGCCCCCATCGAGTACTATGGCCACGGCACCCAAAATTGAGGATAGAACAATCATGAACAGATTCAGGAATACGGAAAGTGCGAAGGCACTTGTTTCGGGGACAGCGTATAACTGCAGTGCCGCTACAATAAATAGCTGGTAGGTGCCGATAAAACCGGGAGCAGTGGGTAGCATGGTGCCTATGCAAAGAAAGACCAAGGCGACGATAGCGGCGGTAAAGGGCACTGGGATCGAAAATGCCTGCAAGCAAATATAAATAATGATCACCTCCCAGAACCAGAGGAATAGGGTAATGGCACTCAGCGCGGTAAAATGCCGCAGAGATCTCAGAGCGAAGAGTCCGGTCGAAAATTTTTGTAGGGTTTGTCGTGTCAAACGTTTGACTCGATCAACCACCCCCAAATCGGGGCCATTCTCTGAAGCGTACGAAGCACGAGCACTGACTTTGTCTACTACCACTAATGTCAGGAGGATGAGTGGTGCAGTGGCGATCAAGGCTAGTCCGGTATTGCTAATCCAAGATGGCAGGGGAGCTGCCAGGAGCGCTATACCCAGCAGCAAGATTACAGCGAGTAGATCAAAAACTTTTTCCAGCACGATTGTGGCCAGTGAGCCCGTCAGTCCTACCTTGGGTAAGATGCGGCCAATCGCGGCAGCCCGAATCAGTTCCCCAACTCTTCCGGGGAGGAAGTTGTTGCTGACCTTGCCTATCATGAACGCATCTATGGTGTGGCGTAGTGAGGGCCGGCTGTCATCTGGAAACATGAGCTGCCAGCGCAGGCTGCGAAGAAAGAAGGTTAAAATATAGATAACGGCTAATGGCACCATCCACCAGCCGTTAATCGCGTAGATTGCTGCCGCAGCTGCGTCTAGATTGACATTGCGGGCAGTCAAATACAGAAACACCGCGCCAACCAGTACACCGAAAAGCATATAAGACCAACGACGCAGGTGGGAGGAGGATCGTTCGGTGGCTGGGGGCTCGGTGCGCATTTATCTAGTCTGAACTGAGGGGAAATTCTTGAACTGGGGGTATTCCATAGGCTTGCCTGTGATGCGGTGTGCGACCTATGTCGCAGAAATTTTGCTAGGGTTTGGCATACTTGTGTTTTGTTGGCCATCTATCCTTGTACGATGCTCGCGTTTTCCCAACTCTGCACCAGGAGCCATGGCAGCAACGTCCCCTTGGGTGGCTCGAACGAGCGAGAGTGAGGCGGGGGGCGGGCTAAAAATTAATAGAGTGGCATCACATAGTTGCCGGCGTTCCCTGATGACGCATAGAACCACGATTCAAGTGCATAGCGGCTGCCTTCCTGACCCTGGGCGTGGCCTGACCGATGTAAACTCAGGTGATCAAAAAACAATGCATCGCCCGCCGCGAAATAGGGGCGCATGACGGGGGCCTCTTCGGCGAGTTCCTCTATCAACTCTTTTCCTACGGTCCAGCCCAGATTTGCGCCGCCAGAGCCATACTCCATAATTTTGTGAATCCGCTTGGGAATGAGTGCAAGCCCCGGGGCAGATGTCGAGTCGCCGCAATCGCTCAGTGCGACCCACATATTCAGTGCTCTTGCATCTGCGCCCATAAATTGGCCATCCTGGTGCCAACCCCCACCAACACCGTCGCCCACAATACGGGGCGAGACCATACGAAAAACCCATTTTCTGGAGGCAATATGAGCCGGTTCCCCAAAATACTCAGCCAGAAGGGATTTCAGATTTAAGGCTCGAAACTGTTCCAGGACCTGAAAGGCTCCACGCGGTGAGTCTGCGACTCTGATGGAACCGTTCCCATTGAATTTTCGGCTGTTGTTCTGTGTGGAAAATGCGGCATGACCGCCGGGGAAGTGGGGCGACTCATAGAACCATGGCCCGTGTGATGAAACGGGTGACTCACCATTGGCCGCCGCAATCCGTGCGTGCAATGCATTATAAATTGTTTCACACAGAGTCGCTGAGCACTCTGCCGAGAGAAGACCTCGAACCAAAAGGTATCCATGATTGTCGATGGCTTCCTGCAGTTTACTTGCAGTTAACTCAGTGGCAGAAACTTCCGGTATAACGCCGCATGTTGCAGAGCCTGGTAGGGGAACCGGAGCAGCCCCAGGTTTGGCCTGTTCGACAGCCCCGGTTGAATCTGCGGCCTGTAGCAATATATCGATGAGGGCGCGTTCCAACTGCTCGTCAGAATGTTTGCGATTCTCAGCCGCGAGAGTCTCATATGCACTGCGCCAATCACCGTTTTCGATCAGCGGTTGCACTTCCTGCAAGCAATGTTGAACGCGTGATTTTACTTTTTGAATCATGTTTCCATCCTGTAACTCGCTGATAAGGATAGTACCGAAATTAGTCATCGATTCAAAGATGACTAAAATTGCACCAGATCAACTTAGAGGCCACTAATATGATGGGAATTTCACGTTGTTTCGCTACGTCCTTTCTCCAATATCCCGGAGCGCCGCTGTTCAATGGTCGCGCTTGAAGTCTGCTCCGCCCACCAGATTGCACGTGCTTCTTCCCACGACAGGGCTTCTGCCAGCGGCATAGAGTAGCCGTCGCTGATCAGGGTCTGATACTGCGCCAAAATCTGAGGCACGCAGGCGCATATATCCTTGGCCATACTAGTCGCTTTGGGTAGTAAATCATCTGAGGCTACCACATGGTTAACCAGGCCCCAGTCATAAGCCTGCTGGGCGAAGATTGGTGCGCCGGTAAAAGCTATTTCCCTGGCCCGGGAAAGGCCGATCATACGCGGTAGTTTTTGGCTGAGTCCCCAGCCTGGTAGCATGCCAACGCGGGCGTGCGTATCCGCAAAGCGCGCGTTTTCGGATGCGATCAGGATATCGCAAGCCAGAGCCATCTCAAATCCTCCAGTAATGCAGTGACCATTGATTGCGCCGATTATGGGCCCCTGAAAACCTTCCATCGCCCGAGCCACGACATTGTCTGCTTCCTCTGCAGTGTTGACCGTATCGTTGGAGCCAAGCTCTTTAAGATCGAAACCGGCGCAAAAAGCCTTGCCTGCGCCGGTTAAAATGATTACGCGTATTTCGGGGTCGTCGCTGCATGCGGCGAACACACGTACAAAATCGCTGCGCAGTTCCCGCGATAGAGCGTTCATTGCATCCGGACGATTGAGCGTGATAACGGCAAAACTATCGTGTTTTTCCAGCAGGACTGTACTCATGGTTTAGCGCTCCAGGCGTGAGGGCAATTTTAAGAGGTTGAGTTCTTTAGCGATGGTCAGGCCGACAGCTGACTCAGCGTCAGCCCCGCGACCAGCGCGGTTGATAGAAGCGATTAGGTTACTCACTATTTCTCTCTCCTGCGCACAATAGTGTATTGAGGTGCTCAAATGTGTTTTCCAATTCCCTGTCGCCGAGTATATCGGCGTACTGTTGCCAAACAGTTTCAGTGGAGTGCGACAGCTCGACGATCAGCTGTCGACCCTGAGCAGTAAATTGTATTAACTTGGCGCGTGAGTCGTTGGGGTCTTCGCTGCGTTCTACCAGTTGCAGAGACTC
>PKCY01000254.1 GCA_002862985.1 Haliea sp. | reverse complement strand
TGCCTATCCAATATCGATGGCCTCAGTTATAGCGTTATCAATGCGACTGATGTCGCAGTAACGGGCCGTGCATCGGGTAACACCGCCACTGATATAGTCATTCCTGACACTGTTGGGGTTAGCGGGACAACCTACAGCGTTACGACCATTGGGGATGTTGCTTTCCACGAAAACGCCCTCACCAGCGTGATTATTCCAGGCAGCGTTACGACCATTGGGCAAAATGCTTTCAGCGTCAACGCCCTCGCCAGCGTGATTATTCCAGACAGCGTTAAGACCATTGGGGGCGGTGCTTTCGACTCAAACGCCCTCACCAGCGTGATTATTCCAGACAGTGTTACGACCATTGGGGCTGTTGCTTTCGAATCCAACGCCCTCGCCAGCCTGACTATCGGAAACAACGTTACGACCATTGACGATTATGCTTTCGGCTCCAACGCCCTCACCAGCGTTATTATTCCAGACAGCGTTACGACCATTGGGCCGGGTGCTTTCTACAACAACGCTCTCACCAGCGCGGCCTTTAAAGGCGACTTTCTCAGCTTTAGCCTGACCATGTTCGGCCTCAACTTAAACCTAGCGACGATCACCTACTGTGACGTGAAAACGGGTTGGCCGCAGGGCTTTAACAATGGCTCAACGATTGTCGTAACGGCCCCGATAGTTTGCTTGCCGCCCGGCTGCTGAAAGCTCATGACATTGACGGCGATGGTGATGGAGTGCCTGATGCTGAGGATAAGTGTCCTTCTGACGCTAACACCGACCAGCTCGATGGTGATGATACCGGTGATCTCTTCACCTCTGTTGGCTGCCAGACGCTTCTAGTTACTACACAATGCCCGCCACCGTGCGGGCTTTTTCTTTTCAAGGCTTAATGGGTGCCGCCACGTTAACTTGTCAAAACCCATTGACAGGCTCCACTTTGAACGTTATTCGTTGTTTTTATACGTTCTGATTCCCCACTTTTAGAGCGAAGATAACTTAACTTGTCAGTACCCCCATCACTCCTCCGACAACGGCCCATACACATAATGCCCACCCTCCGGATGGTGATACCAGCCCCCAGCAGCCTGTGTGCCGCCATCAACGTGCAGCGTCTGGCCGGTGATGTAGGAAGACATTTCTCCCGCAAGAAAAACTGCAACGCCACCGATATCATCGGGCTCGCCTAACCTACCTAGCGGTACTGTGTGGCAAGCATGTTCTTGCGCGGCATCATCCATCATTCTGCGAAGACCTTCCGTTAAACAAATATCCGGCGCGATGGCATTCACGCGAATGCTGTGGGGTGCGAGTTCCAGTGCGAGGGTTTTGGTGAAATTGATTGCACCTGCTTTGGCAGCTGCATAAGTGGCATACAGTGGCGCTGCCCGTGCGCCTTCAACTGAGACAATATTAATGAGGCTTCCGCCACGGCCCTGTTCGATCATTCGCCGGGCGGCGCTCTGTGAGCAGTGGTAAATATGTTTGAGGTTAGCGCTGTGCAGTGCATCCCAGCCTTTTTCGTTGCTGTCCATAAACGGCTCGGCAAATACACCGCCTGCATTGTTCACCAGAATATCGATATCACCAAAGTGGTTCACGGTTTTTTCGACGGCGCTTTCAACGGCCTGTGCATCGCGCACGTCTACTGCCAGACCGAGTACGTTGCCGCCCGCTGTTTCAATTTCTTGCGCAACGCGGAGGGCACGTTGGGGGTCCCGTTCGAATAGGGCTACCTGTGCACCAAATGCTGCAAAGGCCTTGGCTATACCTCGGCCGATGCCCGCACCGCCGCCGGTGACGATCGCCACTTTATCGTTTAGAAGCACACTGTCTGTATTCATTGATCGAGTCTTTCACGAGGTTCTGGAACTTGCAATCTCTACTTTGACGCTTAGGCCGATGTGGCTGAACATGCTGTAAGAGTAACTATCGACGAGATGTGAGAGCGACGCGTATCTCGCGGCGGTGCACTGACACGTTAAGTCATGGAATCCACAGCAATCTAGGCTAGGAGTATCAAGCTGCCACCCTACGCCATTCTTCGAACGCTTTTTTCCTGAGATTTCGATAGTGTCCAGCACCAACCAGATGCCTACCTAGGTTGAATAGTTTACGGACAGCAGCATGGGCAGTCACGAATAGCTGCGCCTGCTTAATCGATTTGAATCGCCGCATCCCCCGCTCTCTAACTCTGGTCGCCTCATGTGATTACTCGGCTCGATTATTCTCATACTGCTTTATACTGTGGATTGTCCCGGGTATCACTTCCCGATGCGCTACTAGATAACTCCGCAGCTTGTCCGTCACGATCTTCCTAGGCTCACTACCATAGCTTCGTATTAGACGCTTGAAGAACCGCTTGCAGCTGCACCATCACGCTTAGCCTGAAGATACACGTCACCCACTTCACCGTCTTGATCGACTGCGCGCCACAAGTATAGCGTGCTCGGTTCAGACTAGCGTGCTTGAATGAAAAACACTTTTTCAGTTTAGGGAACTTTCCACGAGCTCTGTGATCTGACCTGCACGTAGTTGTCTGATTCAACTTACATTTTTTACACCAGGAGAAGCTCAGTGCCAAAATTCATGAAACTCACCGCTATACTTTAGATGATTCTTTTCAGGTTGTCCGAAATGACCTATCTCGGCGCTTTTCCTCCCCGTGAAAGTCACTTTTTCATCGCCATCGCCATCGCCATGTGCAGTATCTTTGTTCCCTCTACTTATGCACAGGATAATCTCCTGAACAACGGATCCTTTGAATCTGGCCTGTCGGGTTGGTCTATCAGCGGCGAGGTCTTCGTCCAGAGCGATGCCTGGGATGGTTACAGTTCAGTCCGTCTTCAGCCACAGCCCACTCAGACTGCGGAACTGTCGCAAAGAGTGGAGGGACTTGAACCAAAAGGCCGTTACACCGTTGCAGCTCGCATTAGGACCTCTGACCACCTCACTCCTCCCATTCTCGGCATCAGAGATGGCGCTCAGATAGGCAAGGCATACGGCTGGGTTGCCGTCGACGACGTGAACATCTGGCTTGAACGGCGATTCGAGGTTCATGTGGATGACGATGCCACAAGTTTCGAAGTCTATCTTCAAGGATGGAAAACCGACCAGGGTCCGACGGTCGAGTTCGATGCGATAAGACTGTGGGAAGGACGACAACCGCCACCAGCGGCCGAAAATGGTGAAGCTCCCTGGGCCGAAGCACCGGTCATCACGGTGGCCCCCGATCCTGGAGAGTCCCTCTTGAGCAACCCCCAGTTCGATGAGCCCGACGGAGGGGCATGGGCGCTCGGTATCAACGCGAGCATCCTCGGTTCGAAAGATGGAAACATCTTGAGACTCCTCTCAAGCGCAGACACGTCCCGAGCATCCCAGACGATCGAGATCGCACTTCCACCGGGTGGACAATGGACGATCTCAATGGAGGTCAAAGCCGACCCGGATGTCGTTGCGAGCGCGTACTTCACCGGCTCCGACGAATATCTCGTGACACGATCATTCCAGAACGATGACTGGGAGACAATTGAGCTCCAACTTCAGACTAAAGGACGTTGGGTCCGAAACGGAAAGCTCATCCTGGAAAACTGGAAGAATCAACCAGGATCGGCGTGGTACCGAAACGTCAGATTCACGGCACAAGGTGGAGAATGGATGCCGACACTGGCATCGCCCCCGGTGCAACAGAACGACGTCTTTTTCGATGACTTTTCAGATGGCACCTTGAGCCCTGAGAAGTGGCTGGTGTCTGGAAAGGCATGGGGTGGTGACAATGGCGGGGTCGCACCGGAGAACGTGTTGCTTGTTCCAGACATGGATGAAGGAGAACCGATTATCGCACTCCGTCTGGAGGCGCATGGTGATCAATACAGCGGAGAGCTCGAACACAACGGACGCAAAACCAGAGTCGGTGCCGCGATCGCAACCAGGACCTACCATGCGTCCGCTCGATACGAAGTACGCGCACGAATTGCCCCTGAATATGGCACCTGCACAGCATTTTGGCCTTTCCACTACATCGACCATCGGATGGGTGAAGCGGCCCACTGGCACGAACCTAACCCCCGCCGCAACACCGAGATCGACTGGGAGTTTCCCACGGACCTTGCGGGTTCCGATACCGGGAACTTCTCGTTCAAGAAGGCAAGGACGAACTCATGGGGAGGCCAGTTCGGAGGCGAAGGCGGTGAACACAAAGGTCGAAAGATCCTGACTGACGAAACCGGCGCAGCACTTGACCTGGCTCAGGAAGCATTGGACGGGCGATACCACACCTTCACCATCGAATGGCGATCCGGGAGTGACATGGGCGATGAATCAATCTCACGAACTGATGTCGGGTCGGTCCGTTGGCTGATGGATGGACGGATCGTCGACGAGCTGCATGATGTCGAATTCGGACAGGGCAATGTCCCCTTTCGCGCGGCACGATTCTGGCTGGGCACATGGTTTCCAGCAGCGGGATATGCCGGTGATGTCGGCTGGACCGGAAACCCTGAATTCGACACCACTGCTGCGCACATCGCATGGGTCAGAATTACACCCTTTGATCAGCCACGAGATCGATGGGTTGATGAAACCGTACCGAATCTCGCCTGGGCGGGACCGGACGAATACCCTTCCCCCATTGACCCGATCCAGTATGTTGATGTGCCCGGGGGCAACAATCCGCCAGTCTTCTCGGAAGATCCGATGACTGGACCCAAGGGGACGGAAGGCGTCCCGGTCTCGGGTACCTTTGCGGGTTCCGCGACAGATGCTGACAGCGATCCACTGACCTACTCTATCGCCATGGGACCTGCCTGGTTCTCCATCGCCAGCGATGGCACTGCGAGCGGTACACCCGGTGCTGGTAACGTCGGTCCAAACTCATGGGTCATTCAGGTGAGCGATGGAAACGGCGGTACTGATACGGCGACGGTGAACATCACCGTTAACCCTGCGCTGAAAGGGTGCTAACGCATGAGCGGTTCAAGTGAACGACGTCAACGCAGGCACGGGTACAGAGAGGTTGAACAACACCCTCTATACCATATCTACTCAGCTAGGCGAGGTTCAAATATCCAGTGACCAAGGTGTCCTGTGTAGTCTGCCAGAGGGGTGTTATGAGGTATATTGGCCGCACCCCGACGAACTTCGCACATACCGTCAGTGACGCGAATGTCTGAGATCCAGTCGGGATTTCGACCGGCAGCTACGACAAGCTGACAAATCAGCACGCTCATCGGCGCCGACGGGTGGTAACCCTCGGCCGCGAGAAATTCAGTTACTTGTTTGGCGAACTTACCATCTAGCTCCTTGTCTATTGCGCTGCTCAAACTACGTTCAGTGAGGTGAGCTGCTGACCAATCCTCCAGCAGGAAAAGCCCTCCCGGGCGCAACCGGGGGAACAGCATTTCGAAGGAAGCAGTGCTAGGTGCGAGTAGATGGCTGGCATCATCAACGACAAGATCTAAAGCGCCATCTTGGATCGCTTGATCGATGATTCTTGGCACGGCAGTTTTGTCCGACTGGTCGGTGCCCCAGTGGATCTGGACCCGGTTTTCGGGGTCATGCTGGGACAGAAATTCTGTCACAGCCCTGACCGGTTGGCTGCAGAGTTCGATCGCAATCAACTTTTGGGGCTGCAGCAACTTCCAGAAGAAAGAGGTGCTTCCACCCTAGTCAACACCGACCTCTACCATGCTGCAGCTTTGAAACTCATTCGCAAGGGCCAAGTAGCGATTAGTAAAGTTGCGACACTTGCGCAGACAAACCCATTCGCCGTTCGTTGGGACTCGGTGCCAAGGTCGAAGCTCGAAGGTTGTGCCATTCACCACTTCGATGTCGGGAGGGGATTCCATTACTATAGTGTAGCGATGTTAAGCGCTGCATAGCACTGTTTTTTCGGATAATGCCAAATTAACTTCGTCTGGGGGACAATCCCAGCATGAATAAATATAAACGTCATAGGTCCCTGTCCGACATCATCAGTTATGCCGTCTGGCTGTACTTCCGCTTTAACCTTAGTCATCGAGACGTCGAGAAGGTGTTGGCGGCCTTTGAAGGTGATTATTTATTGTCCGATTAGTAGGCGTTCTAGGAGGCCGAGTACTTTTCGTAGAGCCCAAGGACACGTTTGGCGTAACGGCTACCTGTCTCCATGAACTCGACACGATCATCATCTGTCAGCTCTAGATTCCACTTATCTTCCGTGACAACGGACCAGTACATCTCGTTTGGCTCTGATGCGGCGTTTCGCCAGTAGAACGACGTTTTATCGAACAACTGATCTACGACCTCGGGCGGCACGAAAACCTCGGCGTCTGGAAAGCTGCGAAACTGCATCAGGTTCGGGTTGAGCAAGCGCCTTTTCCGCGCATACTCAGGAGATTCAGAAAACTCTCGAATAATCTGCGCGACAGACTCTCTGGAGACAAGCTGACTGACATACTGCTCTAAACCCGAGGGATCCGGCTCACGACCGAGGACGGTCTGGTAAAGCAAGGTCACGATGCTGCTGGCTTCATTTTGATCGAACATGTGGCGATCTCCGGGCGGGAACCTAAGGATCGACGAGTGTCTGTCCATTCTCAATCGCCTATAAGAGTAGAAAATAGGGTAGCGTCATTGAAAGAACATTTCCAATCTTAACCCCCTTTGCGGCTCGCCCCCCATGGATAATCTCGCAGACAACGTTAAGTATTGCTAACAGCCTGGGATTTCACATAAACAAGCCCGTAGCCAACACCCAAATAGAAAAAAATATCTTCAACCTAACTGGTCCTAAACGCTCAGAGAGTAAGCGCGCAATAGAGCCTCCAAGTATTGCAGCAGGGGCAGCAAACAACAGTATCTGCCATGAGATGCTATCGACAACCCAAATATGGTAAGGGATACCCGATAATACAACTATCGATGAAATACAAACAGCGACACAAACAACCGCCATTGTTGGATAGCCCAGAAAGAATAATAGAATAGCCAGCCACTCACCTACGCCTATCGATATCCAACTAGTAATAACCCCACCTAAAAAACAAACAATCGTGATCAGGGGTATATCTCGACGCCGTAAGCGATTATGCGTTTGCCCATTTTTATTTCGTCTTAATATGGCAAACAATAAGACTATGCCAAAAAAAATAGAAAAATATTTAAAAATTTCTTCTATAGGCCAAACAGGTGGAGAGAAATAGTACTGCGCACTTAGCATACCTGACACTGAGCTTATGCCAGACAATATAAGCAGTTGATAAATAAGTTGAAGCGTTCCTTTTCCATCTAATCGCTGGCTATACATTGAGTACAACCAGGAGAGACTTCCTGCTGTCATTCCAAAACATTGAATAGCGAGGCTAGTACCTAAGGCTGACACACCAATAACCCCCATTGATGTGAACGCTGGAATAAAGACAATACCCCCGCCTGCGCCTGTAGAGTTAGCCACAATCGCGCCCGCCAAACCTAGAAAGAAAAACTGGCCGTATTCAGAAATAAGTTGAATGGGGTTTTCTATGAATAAAAAAAGGATAATAAAAGGTATCAACAATACCACAGCAGCTAGCAGAGCTATCTTCTGCCAAGAAAAATGTGGCGCTGTTGGTTTTGGTATAACAATATTGTTCAAGATAAATAACTCTTTTACTAAAATAGATAGTTTTTATCTTAATTGAATCCAGCCAAGAAACTACTCAGAACCTGTTTTATCACCCCAATCAGGTACAGCCAGTCCATTTTTAAGCGCAGGACAGCCCGTTTTTAATGGCGACCAATGCTCTTTTGGATGTGCGTCGTCAGACCTTATGGGGCCAGTTGACCCCATTTCTAAGAGATACTTTTCTGCCCGTTGCTTCTCCAGTTTAGCCTGCTAATCGCAGGTTGTGTATTTTTCGTTTCGTCATCGTCCTGGGTACTGGGTACTGGGTACTGGGTACTGGGTACTGGGTACTGGCAAGCTAACTTCAGGTGATGGGCTGAGTCGACACAATTCGGCCCTTGGCTCTGGCAATCGAGTCGTCAGCTGACACTCTAGGTTTTTTATGGGGTGCAATGAATTCTAAAACTCCACTTTTTGAGGAAAAATAAGTTAACTTGTCAGTACCCTACGGAGAGCTCGCGTGTCCGACGGCAATTTCGCTGCAGGCAAGATTTTTGACAAAGCGACACGCATACACTATAAAACACCGGCGCAACAGCAGAACTTGCATTACTTCCCTCACGTTACCTTGTGGTTTTAAATGAACACTCAGTCAAGAGATATTGCGGGCACTAAAGAAGTAAAAGACAAGAACTTTCTACGCTACCTTCTTATTGTGTTGTTCATCATACCCTTGTCGGGAATGGGCACTGATATTTATGTCCCTTCCTTACCCGCTATTAGTGATGCCTTTCATATATCGACGACACTAGCGCAAACCAGTGTTGCGGTTTACATATTTGGCTATGGAATGGGGCAGCTAGTTATAGGTCCGATATCAGACCACTATGGAAGAAAGCCAATCGTTATCATTGGCTTCCTTCTCTATATAAGTTTAATTGTTGTCTTTTTGTTTTTTCCAAATGTCCGATCTTTAATGGTTTCACGGTTTTGCCAGGGACTGGTTCTTGCCGCTGCAATTGTCCCTTGTAGATCGATTTTGAGTGATATCGCAACGGGGGATCTATATAAAAAATTGGTAAACTACATGACGATAAGCTGGTCTTTTGGTGTGGTTTTCTCCCCTGTTATCGGTGGCTATTTACAACATTATTACGGTTGGGAATATAATTTTTATTTTTTGCTCGCTTATAGTTCATGTGCGCTTTTCACTTTCATTTTCATTTATAAAGAGACATATTTTCCGGAAGCCACTTTTAATATTAAAACCGCTGGAAAAAACTATTTCAGTTTAGTCACAGACATGCAATTTATGAGCGGAATTTTCTTATTGGGTTTACTCAGCTCGTTAATCATTCTTTTTAATATAGTTGCACCATTTTTGGTTCAAGTTCAGCTTAAATTAAGTGCAATAAATTATGGAAATCTCGCGTTTCTGATAGGCATTGCATGGCTCTTGGGAAATATTGTGAGCAGCTTTTCTATAAATATGCCAATCAGGGCCAGGGTTAAATATTCGATTACCGGGCTGCTAATGTCTGCTGTTTTTATGGTTTTTATTAGTCAAATCATTTCGTTAAGCCTGATCTCACTGGGGCTTGGAACCTGGTTTATTATTTTTTTTGGTGGGTTTATTTTTCCTATTTTTGTTGGCCATAACCTTGCGCGCTATCGCAACATAGCCTCGACGGCTAATG
>PKCY01000221.1 GCA_002862985.1 Haliea sp. | reverse complement strand
GAGTGGTTCAAACCTTGCCGTGATGGGTCCACAGCTCGGTTACTACTACCCTGAAATTGTGATGCAGATTCATTTAAGTGGTCCCGGTATCGAGGCTCAGGGTGCGGCAGTACCAGGGCTTGCCATGTACTTGCTTCTCGGACGAACCACTGATTATGCGTGGAGTTTGACATCTGCCAGTCACGACGTGCGTGATGTTTTCGCTGAAACCCTATGCAACCCCGACGGCAGTGAGCCCACTCGTGATTCGCGGCACTATGAGTTTGACGGTGAATGCACTGCGTTTGAGATATTTGATGCAGGTACCCTCAACGGAGACCCTGTCATATATCCGGTATCCATTCATGGACCAATGCTTGGAACCGCGACCGTCAATGGCAAGCCCATTGCGCTTACGCGCAAGCGTTCGACGTTTGGACGTGATGCCCTGAACTTAGCGGGACTGAAGGATATGACCGAGGGCGACGCATCTACCCCGGAAGAGTTTTACAAAGCGGCTAATAAATTCGGTTTTACGTTTAACTGGGGCTATGTGTCGCGCAGCAATACGGCCTTCTTTTCGTCGGGGTTCCTCCCGGAGCGAGCGCCTGGTTTGGATCGGGTTCTACCGACGAACGGCAACGGCGACTATGAATGGCAGGGTTTCCTCGATCAGGCCGCGCACCCACATTCGATCGGCGGCCCATCGGAACGGCTATTGAACTGGAATAACCAATCCGCGCCGGGTTTTATGCACGGTGATGGCACGCCCTATGGTTCAACACATCGGGTTCAGCTGTTCGACCAGTGGCCAGACCGGGTTGACCTCGCCGGAGTGGTTGGCATTATGAACCGGTCTGCTACTGAAGATGTGCGCTCACCGGCGTGGCCCGTGGTCAGTGAGGTGTTGCGTGGAGCAGAGGCCCCCAGTCAGCTGGCAGGCGAAGTGGTTGACTTGCTGGATGCATGGGTTGCAGACGACGCGCCGAGATTAGACGCAGACGATGACGGCTTCAATGAAGATGCAGGCTATGCCATTATGCAAGCACTGTGGGAGCCCCTTGCGGCCGAGGTTATGCGTCCGGTCTTTGGTGACCTGGTAGGATCTCTCGATAGAATTCGCAACCTCGGCGGGAATGACGGCAGCAGTTTTATACGGACAGACCTAAGCACTCTATTGGGCAAAGACGTGCAAGGCCAGTTCAATCTTCTCTACTGCGGCGGCGGTGACCTCGACACGTGTCGGGATTCTCTGTGGCTAATTGTCGACAGTGTCAGCGAGGCGCTCGCAATCGAGTTTGGAAATGACGATCCCAATACGTGGCTTCCGGTGGCGACCAGAATCAGTTTCACACCAGGACTGATTCCCAACAGTACTATGCGAGGCACTAGTCGACCCACTTTCCAACAGGTACTGGAATTCGCCCCTGAGTAGACGATTAGGGCACTATCTGGCTGTTCAGAAGTGCCCTTTGTCGTCCGGCGCTGATGTCTAAAAGACAGGGGAGGCTGTTTCAGGGTTGCACAAACTCGGTGACTTCCAGATTGAAACCGGACAGTGCATTAAAATGCACGGGTGCCGACATCAGGCGTATTTTCTCAATACCGAGGCGCTTGAGAATTTGTGAGCCAGTGCCGATGACGCGGTAGTTCTGTACGCCCGTGGAACCACTCTGACCGGTAACACTGGACGTCTGAGGAAATTGCAGTACATCGGCTAGTTGTTGCTCGCCGGTAATATTTTGGCCTATGAGCACCACCGCACCGTTATCCTCTGCCGCGATACGTTCCATGGCGCGTCGGTATGACCAGCCCGGTTCGGTACCTTCGATGCGAGTTCCAAGAACATCGCGCAGAGCGTTGACCGTTTGCACTCGCACCAGGGTTTCTCGCTGCGCATCGATATCGCCGCGTGCTAGCGCGTAGTGCACTGTGTCATCAATCAGATCCAGGAAGGTGTGTAACTGGAATTCTCCGAACTCGGTCAATACGGTTTTGCAATCGCGCAGATCAATCGATTGCTCGTGGAGCGCGCGATACTCGATCAGGTCGGCAATGGTACCCATGCGCAAATCGTGCTTTTTGGCAAACGTTTCCAGCTGTGGGCGCCGCGCCATGGTGCCGTCCTCGTTCATTATTTCCACGATGAGTGCAGCGGGTTCAAACCCGGCCATACGAGCGAGGTCAACACCCGCCTCCGTGTGCCCTGCGCGACGCAGCACTCCTCCGGGTTTAGCCACGAGCGGAAAGATGTGTCCCGGCTGTACTATATCGGTCGGTTTGGCATTGGGTGCAACTGCCTGTCGTGCAGTGTGGGCTCGTTGTATAGAGCTGATGCCGGGTCCCTTGCGCTCGGCAGCGTCAATGGAGACGGTGAAGTTGGTTTCGTGCTGTGACCGGTTATCGCTTACCATCAGTGGGAGTTGCAACTGCCGTGCTCGTTCTACAGTGATGGGCATACAGATCAAGCCGCAGGCTTCACTGGAGAAAAAGGTAATGATTTCGGGCGTCGCGGCTTCTGCTGCGATGATCAGATCACCTTCGTTTTCGCGGTCTTCGTCATCCATGAGGATAACCATTTTTCCGGCGCGAATATCGTCAAGAATATCCGGGACGCTACTTAATGCCATACTGCTGCCTCCAATGGGCGTTTGGTTTGAAGCCTGGGCGGCGACTATATCAGTTCGATAGCCACGGCAGTGGCCTCGCCTCCGCCAATACACAATGCGGCAATGCCGCGGCGTTTGCCGCGTTGCTCCAGGGCGTACATTAACGTCACTATAATGCGCGAGCCGGTAGAGCCGATCGGATGCCCCTGTGCGCAGGCGCCGCCATTAACGTTCACCTTGTCGTGGTCCAGGCCCAGCTCGATCATGGTTAACATGGTGACCATGGCAAAGGCCTCGTTGATTTCAAACAGGTCTACATCGTCTGCGGTCCAACCGGTTTTGTCCAATAGGCTGCGGATTGCGCCGATGGGCGCGCTGGTGAACTCGCCGGGCTCTTGGCTGTATCGTGCATGGGCCACCATCTGGGCTTTTGGTTGGAGATGCTGTGCTTCGGCCTGGGATTGACTCATCAACAGTAGTGCGCTGGCGCCATCAGAAATTGAGCTGGCGTTGGCGGCTGTTATCGTTCCCTCTTTGGCGAAAGCAGGGCGCAGCTTGGGGATTTTCTCGATCACCGCTTTGTGGGGTTGTTCATCCTCAGCGACGACGATTTCACCCTTGCGATTTTTTACAGTGACGGACGCGATTTCCGCTTGTAGAGCGCCGTCATCGATCGCGCGTTTGGCGCGGGTGAGTGACTCGATGGCGAAGGCATCCATCTGTTCTCGCGTAATGCCGCGTTGGTCTGCGGTTTCCTGGGCGAAGCTGCCCATCGCCCGCCCGGTGTAGGCATCTTCCAGGCCGTCGATGAACATGTGGTCGCAGACACTCTTGCTGCCGGAGCCGATACCGCCTCGTGCACCAGGAAGCATGTGAGGTGCGCGACTCATGCTTTCCATGCCGCCGGCAATGACTGTGGTGTTGGTGCCAGCGACAATACTGTCATAGCCAAAAATTGCGGCCTGCATTCCGCTGCCGCAGGCTTTGTTCACGGTGACTGCACCGCTAGAAGGCGGGATACCTGCGCCGATGGCAGCCTGGCGCGCCGGGCACTGTTTGAGGGCGGCGGATAATACGCAGCCCATAAATACTTCATCGATATCTACCGGGGCAATGCCGGTGCGCTCCAGGGTGGCGGCGATCGCTGTGGCTGCAAGTTCCGGAGCGGGCACGGTCGCCAGAGCACCGAGTAAACCCCCCATGGGCGTGCGGGCACCGTCAATAATGACTACTGAATGTTGACTCATGTGCGGGCTCCAATAGTTTGTGGCGGGGTTAAGCGCTTGGTGAATCGACGTAACGCGAAGATGCAGGCGCGCTATTTTAGCGCTTCGGCGTCCCTTCTCTCAAGGCCGAATCTAGGCTTCCGGATTGAACAGTTTACCGCGCACCGCCTCTCGATAACGCAGTGGACTCATGCCGCTGTGACGACGAAAGAGCTGGGAGAAATAGCTGACGTCCTGTATGCCCAGCTGCCAGGCGATGTCTCCCACTGTCAAATTACTGTGTCGCAACAGGTCTTTTGCGCCTGCAATGCGCAGGCTTTGTAGATAGGACAGCGGTGTCATTCCCGTGGCGCGTTTGAAACGGCGGTTCAATGTGCGCGGTGTTAGTCTGAATTGTTTGGCTAAATTCGTGACGGAGACGGCGTAGGTAATATTGGATTGCAGCCACTGCTGCATCTGTGCCACCAGTTCATCGTGGTGCGAACTGTCTGCTTCGTTCTGGTACGCCGCCGCGTTGAAGCTGCGACGAATTTCCGGTGAGAACTGATTCTCGATGGCACGGGCTATACGACTGCCAAACCACTCTTCGACAATATGCACCATTAGGTCTGCGATGGAGTTTACGCTGCCCACGCAGTATATGTTGTCGCTTTGCGTGATCAGGTGTCGGCTCTTCAGTTCTACGGTGGGGTAACGTTTACTGAACTGGTCGAAGTAGTTCCAGTGTGTAGTGGCAGGTCTCCCATCCAAAAGTCCGGCTTCGGCCAGCAGGTAACTCCCGGTCCCCACGCTGCAAATACGCGTTCCAGTAGCGGCGTGCTCTCGCAATCGGTTCAGCCAACTTTCGGCCGCGGCGACTGCGGGTAAAGGATGTCGCCAGATTGCCGGTAGCAATAACAAATCCAGTGGAGGCAGGTCGGCAATGGCGATGTCAGGCTTAAGGATGACACCGCTGCCCAGCTTCATTTGTTTGCGATCCGGTCCCGCTAACAGGAATCGCACCTGCGGTTTGCTCCGGTTTCGTGCGCTGGACATTTGGCTCGCTGCCTGCAGGATCTCCATGGGGAGCGTGACACTGGTGGCAAGGGCTTGCGGGTAAAGAGCGGCGGCGGCCGTGTGCATGGTGAGATTGATCCAGTACGAAATAAGTGTCTAAAATACCATAAAAATTGACTGTTATAACATGATAGGAAGTAGATGCTGACCGTACACTCACTCTAACGTAGGCAGAGGAGGCGAATGATAGCAATGGGTAGGCAGCGGCTACCGGTGATTACGGGTTTTGGGGGCATCAATGCCGCGGGTAGAGCATCCGGGCACCACGCGTACGCGCGTATGGCCTATTCAGGTTTGCCAGATGCCCAGCGCAGACGCACGCTGGCCTCGTTGGCGACCCTAATGGGATTGGAAGGCGGTGCCCAACACGAGCAGTATATTCTCGACCACACCCTGATCAGGCGCATAGAGAGCCATCATTTTGATGTGGACTCAGTCAGATGGAATCAACGTTTCCCTACGGACAGTGACTGCCAACCCGCCAGCCTCGATATCGACCGCAAACACTTACCTGATGTCATACCACCCCAGTGGGTGGTGACAGGCATATCTGTTACCCACGTGAATGTGCAAATTCCAGGTGTACAAGATTTCCTTCTGCCCACCCATCGAGAGTTCGACGTAAAGTCTGCGGGCCAATTACCCACCGGCTTCGAGCCGGGTAAGCTCTACCCTTCGCGCAACCATCCCCGAGGTTTGCAGATGACTGTCTACGCCGCGTCCGATGCGCTGGGCAGCCTCGGGCTGGACTGGGAAATGATCAGTAGCCGGGTGGCGACGGACGAGGTCAGCGTTTACGCCGGCAGTGCTATGGGGCAACTAGACGCGGCCGGTGCGGGTGGCATGATCAAATCACGCTATAACGGTCAGCGGGTAACGTCGAAATATTGCCCGCTGAGTTTTGCAGAAATGCCGGCAGATTTTGTTAACGCCTATATTCTCGGCAGTATGGGCTCCACCGGGGCTAGTCTAGGTGCCTGCGCTTCGTTTCTGTACAATCTGCGACATGCAATTGACGATATTCGTAGCGGTCGTTCTCGGGTGGCATTTGTCGGTGCGGCGGAAGCACCGATCACACCGGAAATCATCGAGGGTTATTCCGCCATGGGTGCACTGGCGACTGAAAAAGGCTTGCGCCAGTTGGACGGGCTTAATGAAAATCAGTCACCGGATTTTCGCCGGGCCTGTCGGCCCTTTGCCCAAAACTGCGGTTTTACCATCGCTGAATCGGCACAGATGTTGGTGTTGTTTGATGACGAACTGGCCATGGAGTTGGGCGCAACCGTCTTTGGTGCCGCAACGGATGTTTTTGTGAATGCCGACGGCCATAAAAAGTCTATTTCCGGCCCTGGCGTGGGTAACTACATTACCATGGCCAAAGCTACCGCGGCGGCGCGAGCGATACTCGGCGATGCGGGTTTGCGCCGCGGCGGCCTGGTGCAGGCGCACGGCACCGGAACGCCGCAAAATCGCGTATCGGAAGCTGAAATCCTCAGTCGAACGGCACAGGCATTTGGTATCGGTGACTGGCCGGTAATTGCTGCAAAAGCCTATCTGGGACACTCCATAGGCTCAGCGTCCGGCGATCAGATCAGCACCACGTTGGGAATCTGGGAGCACGGGATTTTGCCGGGTATTACCACAGTCAATGCCATCGCCGATGATGTGCGTCAGAATAATCTGAGTTTCAATCTCGAGCACCGTGAAATAGATGCAGCGCGGCAGCAATACGCGATCATCAATGCCAAAGGCTTCGGCGGCAACAATGCATCGGCAACGCTGTTGAGTCCCGGCGCAACTGCACAGATGTTACAAATGCGTTATTCCTCTCAGGAGTGGAAAAAATGGCAACGCGCTAACGAGGCAGTGCGCGAGCGACAGCAGGCCTATGACGAGGGTATGACCGCGGGAGCCATCAGTCCGGTCTACAAGTTTGATCACGGCGTGTTGCACGACAGTGATGTCACCGTGTCGGCGCAGAAGGTTGTGATTGGCGGACACACGATAGTGCTGGATGTCGACTCTTCCTACGGCGATATGAAACTCGATTCTTGAATCCTGTAAAACCCATTGCTCTGGACATCGCCGACTTGCAGCATAGCCTGCAGCTATATGTGCACGGTGAGCAGGATCAATTCGTCTCGCGCAAAATTAGGGAGCATGCCGTGTGGGAGCCTTACGAGACCTCCCTGATATTACGGTTATTGCATCCTGGAGATGTGTTTGTCGATGTGGGTGCCAATATAGGCTATTTTTCCGTCCTGGCCGCCAGTCTGGTGGGTAGCGCTGGTAAGGTGTTTGCATTCGAGCCAGACCCTGACAATTTTCATCTGTTGTGTGCCAATGCTGAATTGAATGGACTGGATGACGCGATTACTGCGGTGCAGGCAGGTTTGTCCGACGCCACGGGTGCAGGGCAGTTATATCTCAGCGAAGATAACCTGGGCGACCATCAGATTTACGCGGGTGTTGAGTCCCGCGCTAGCCTACCCATTGAGCTCTACAATGGCAGTCTCTATCTGGAGAAGCGCTTACAGCGGGTGGACTTGGTGAAAGTGGATACCCAGGGGTCGGAGTTCCAGGTGATGGCAGGCTTAATGCCCCTGTTGTCTCAGTTAAGGCAACCCCCGCGAATCATGATTGAACTCACCCCTCACGCCTTGCGCGAGGCTGGCTCCAGTGGTCGGGCGCTCATCGAATTGTTAGCATTACTGGGCCAGCCGATGTGGATCATCGACCATATTGAACATCGCCTGGCTGCCAGTAGTGGCGAAGAGCTGGCCCAGTGGTGCGATAATTGGGATGCTGTCCCTGAAGCACGAGGGTTTATGAATATACTGGTGGGTTCGCTGGAATAAGATTGGCTGTTTGCCCCGGTTGCCGTTAGAAAAAATGATGAATAGCCTTCTTATTGTTCGCTGCACCATACAATTTTAAACGAAGCCAATAGCGCGTGATGCGATGATGCAACTCCGGCAGCAAATACTGGTATAATTGTAGTCTAATGTCTGACCAGTCCATCTCCATGAGTGAAATCCTACAGTTTCTACAGCAGCGCAACTCTGCCCCTAAACTCACAGAGCCTGGCCCCTCAACAGAGGAGCTGGAACAGATTTTTCGGGCTGCTCTGCGTGTTCCGGATCACGCCTGGATCAGACCCTGGCGATTTATCACCATCACTGGGGAGCGCCGGCAGGACTTTGGTGAACTACTGGAGCAATGTCTGGTGCAACGATCTCCCGACGCCGACGACGCCGCGCGCACCAAAGCGCGCAATTCGTCGTTGCGAGCGCCTTTGATGGTCGCCGTGGTAGTGAATATTTCTGAGCATCCCAAGGTGCCCCCGTTGGAGCAACGCTTGTCCGCCGGATGTGCTGCCCACGCTATATTGTTGGCTACTGAGGCTAGTGGTTTTGCCGGCATCTGGCGCACCGGAGCCGCCTCTTTAGATCGAGCTGTAATGACTGGACTGGGCCTGGCCCCCAGCGAAGAAATTATTGGTTTTCTGTATTTGGGTACTCGCGCCGGTGCTGCCAAGTTCATTCCCGCCCGGGATACTGCCGATTTTGTCTCAACTTGGTAGTATGTCTGCACTGAAATTTGCGCTTTGAGAGAATTAGCTATGACTATCCCCAGTTTTGAGACTCTGGATGTATCCGTTGAAGAACAAGTTGCCACGGTACACCTGAACCGCCCCGACAAGGCCAATGCGATGAACGCTGCGATGTGGGATGAGCTGCAAATTTGTTTTGAATGGCTTGATGAAGAACCCTCTGTGCGCGCAGTCATATTGGCAGGCAACGGAAAGCACTTTTGCGCCGGGCTTGATCTCGGCGCGTTTGGAAATCTGGAAGGCACATCTTCCGAACCCTCTCGCCGCGCGGAAAGTCAGCGGCGCACAATTTTGCGAATGCAGGGAAATCTTACGGCAATAGAAAAGTGCCGTGTGCCAGTGCTCGCTGCGATACACAATACCTGCATTGGCGGAGGTGTTGACATGACATGTTGTGCCGACATGCGTTACGCAACCGAGGACGCTTACTTCTCCATCCGTGAAATTGACATCGGTATGACCGCCGATGTCGGCACGTTGCAGCGCCTGCCCAAAATTATTCCCGATGGTGTAGTACGCGAGCTGGCCTACACCGGCCGCAATATGGGTGCGGAGGAGGCCAGGAACGTGGGATTTGTCAATCGCGTTTTTGAAAGCAGGGACACCATGAAGCGAGAGGTGACAGCAATCGCTAAAGAGATAGCATCGAAATCGCCACTGGCCATGCGTGGCAGTAAGGAAATGTTACTCTATTCACGTGACCATTCGGTCGCGGAGGGCCTCAACTATATTGCCACCTGGAACTCCGGGATGATGAGTCAGGCAGATTTGCAGTTGGGTGTGCAAGCACAGATGAACAAGACGCAGGCGGAGTACGAGGATTAACTTACTCTTGGACTTTACTATGTTGGTCGGCTGTTAGTAGTCATCGCATCACATATTGTGGAGAGCACTGAATGAGATTTTTCGCGCGGCTTAACCGGCCGTGGATGCACTTTATTATCTTGGGCTGTCTGCTGTTTTATCTGCGCGGTGTTTACTTTCCCGAACCTCAAACTGTTATCGGACCTTTGGGGGAAGCACGAATCGAAGCGCTTCAGC
>PKCY01000217.1 GCA_002862985.1 Haliea sp. | reverse complement strand
TTTCGTTGCAGAAGATCCGCGCGGTTAATGCCCGCCGAGTGAACTTTAATCAAGACTTCACCCGTTTTGGGCACCGGAACAGAACCTGATTCTATGGTGAGGTGATGACTTTCCGCGTTCACTACCACATGTCGACATTGCTGGGGTTTTTGTCCTGCATCACTCATTGTTGTAGTGTCCTGGTGGAAACGTAGGGAGGGCCAATACGGCACGGGCAGGCATTCTACACGCACAGGGACCAAACGATAGCCTAGTTGGTATTAGTGTGCACTGCGCCACTGTTCACGTGCGCGGTGATCTGTTTATCATCAAAGCCGAACTCGCGAAGAATTTCTAGAGAGTGTTCACCAATTTCAGCAGCGCTGCTGCGGATCTCGCCCGGCGTGCGGCTAAAGCGCGGTGACGGCGCAGGCTGCCACACTTCTCCGTCGTCGACAAAGGTGCCGCGAGCCTGATGATGCGGATGATGACGAACCTCACCCATAGACAGTACGGGTGCGTAACAGACATCAGCGCCCGCAAACACCTCATCCCACTCGTCCCGGGTTTTGCATTTGATAATTGCAGTCATCCGCTCTTTCATTGCCGGCCAGTTCTCCATATCGAACTGGTTTTCAAAGTGCTGCGCGTCGTCGCCCAGTTTCTCCAGCAGTGCGGCGTAAAACTGGGGCTCAATAGAGCCTAGGGAAATGAACTTGCCATCGGCAGTTTCGTAAACCTCGTAAAAATGTGAACCGGAATCCAGCAAGTTGGTGCCGCGCTCATCCGACCAGAAACCGACTTGATTGGCCGCGAAGGTGCTGGCCATCAATGCGGCAGCCCCATCAATCATTGCCGCGTCAACCACCTGACCTTCGCCTGAGAATTTAGCTTCCAGCATTGCGCAGACCATGCCGTAGGCGAGCATCAAGCCGCCACCGCCGAAGTCGCCCACAAGATTGAGTGGGATGGCGGGTTTTTCTCCTACCCTGCCAATGGGGTGTAGTGCACCACTGAGGGCGATGTAGTTGATGTCGTGTCCGACTTCGCGCGCCATCGGACCCTCTTGCCCCCAGCCGGTCATGCGCCCGTAAACCAGTGCTGAATTGCGAGTAAGACAAATGTCTGGGCCCAGCCCCAGCCGCTCCATAACACCGGGTCGGTTTCCCTCCACCAGCGCATCTGCCTGCTCCAGCATTGTCAAAACCGTGTCGACGCCATCGGGGTTTTTAAGATTGATACTGATACAGCGCTTATTGCGGTTGAGAAAATCCAGTTTCGTATTGTGTGTAGCGGTGAACATGCTGCCACCGGGTCGCTCCACGCGAATAACATTAGCGCCCATGTCCGCCAGTAACATCGCTGCGAAAGGGCCGGGCCCGATGCCGGCAATTTCGATAATCGTTTGTCCCTTAAGCGGTCCCATGGAATGTTCTCCGATATGTACTGAATTAAATAAAGAGTGCAGCGTTCATGACGCCGCCACGATGGCGCAGGGGGTCTTAAGCGCTGTCTTCGCAGATCAGGTGCTCGAACATCACTCGCGCTTCTTCAAGCTTTGCAAACACGGGGTATTCACTGTTCATTGCCCAACTGATGGTCAGCATGTTGAGTGTGCCTACCACCATTGCCGCGAGAATTTCCGGAGAGAATTTTGTTTGGACGTCGCCGATTTTGACGCCGGTGGCGATGAGCCGGACAAAACTGGCCAGTGCGCTGTCGCCAATTTCGCGGTGTCGCTCGGTATCTTCTGCGAAGGTCGAAGGCGCGATCAGGATAAGCTGGCGGTCAATCTCTTCGTAGCTGGCAAAATTGGATTCAATGTAGTCAATCATCGCTTCCAGCCGAGCGCGAGTGGAGTCATGGTCGTCCATCAACATTTGCAACATGGGTCCAGATTGGTCGTACAGGCGGGAAATGCCCAGGCCCCCTAACAAGGTATGTTTGTTGGGGAAGTGCCCATAAAAGGTGCGCCTTGCGACATCGGCTTCTACGCAGATCTGCTCAATACTCGTATCTTCAATGCCCTGAGCGCGAAACAGGCGGTAGGCGGCCTCTTCGATACGGCTTCGAATTTCCTGTTTGCGCTTTTCCCGACGCCCCAGAGGGGCCGCTGTGATGTCCATGAATTTTCCGTAATACGGTTGCATTCGTGGTTGCATTAAACTATTTTGTATACAAATGTGCAAGCTTGCTCAATTGGGAAGCTACTATACCCTCTGAGCAAACATAATCTTTGTAAACAGACCCCTTAAACGAGGGAGAGAGTCGCTATATGTCAGAACGAATGATTGTCGTCTCCACAGATTGCCACGCCGGCTTGCCGATCGCGGACTACAAGCCCTATGTGGAATCGAAGTACCACGAGATGATGGACATGGCCGTACCTATCACCATTGAGATGTTGGAAAAGGCCGAGTCCACCTTCCTGATTAAGGAAATCAATGATGCCTGGCGTGCACCCATTCAGCGAGAGCTTACTGGTGCCTGGGATTACAAGGAACGTGTGAACATGCTGGCGAATGACGGCATTGCTGCCGAGGTCATTTTCCCGGACGGTATTACCGAAAAGAACACGCCACCCTTTGGCGCTGGGCTTGGTCTGTCCCCTCGCGATATGGTGCCGGAGCTGCAGTGGGCGGGTGCCATGGCACATAACCGTTGGTTAGCCGAGTGGTGTGCAAACGACCCGGCACGCCATATTGGGGTGGCCTCTATCCCCCTGTTGTGGGATGTGCAGCAGGCTGTTGAAGCGGTCCGCTGGTGCGTGGATAACGGTCTCAGCGCGGTGATGATTCCTACTCTCTGGGGAGAGCACGATGCCTATCATCACACTAAGTATGACCCCTTTTGGGCTGTCTGCGAGGACCTTGAAGTGATAGTCCACTTTCACTCTGGGCCAGCCCCACACCCGGAATACTTCGGTGCGGGTTTTCCCGTCGAAGACAAGCGCGATGAAATGCCGGGTGCGATGGGGATCTATGTGTCCGAAGTGATGTGGTGGTTGTATCGCCCGCTCACGTTCATGATCTGGGGCGGTGTGTATGAACGCTTTCCCAAACTCAAGACCATGATTGTGGAGGGCGGCACGATGTTCATGCTGCCCTCCTGGTTGCGCCTGATGGACTTCCACTACACCGAGGGCCAGATCTCAGCAAAGTTAGGCAATTTCCGCGCGCACTTGTCGCTTAAACCGAGCGAATATTTTAAACGCAATATCGGTATTGGTGCTTCATGCGTGCTTCGACCGGATCTGGATATGCGCCACGAAGTGGGACTGGAGAGTGTGATGTGGGGCAGTGACTTTCCGCACCCAGAGGGTAGCTGGCCCAATACGGCGCAATACCTGAAGGATAATTTTGGTAACTTTCCGGAGCAGGACGGTCGACAGATTTTGGGCGAGAACGCCATCAAATTTTACGGACTGGACCGCCGGCGCTTGCAGGCGATTGCCGATGAGATTGGCCCTACGGCGGCGTTGTTCAATTAAGTCATTGTGTAGAATCGAAACTTCAAAGAGGCGTTATGACTATCGTAGAAGCATGTGAATCCAAAACCAATACCACCCCGGCGTTTCCGATGGGCTGGTATTCTGTTGCCCGATCTCAGGAGCTGTTGGTGGGTGAAGTAAAGTCGGTACAGGCATTTGATCGGGAAATGGTACTGTACCGGACTCGCTCCGGTGTGCCGGTGCTGCAGGATGCATATTGTCCGCACCTGGGTGCAAATCTGAGTGTGCAGGGCCGCGTTGTTGGTGAATCGATTCGCTGTCCCTTTCACGGCTGGCGTTACGACACGAATGGCACCTGTGTGGAGATTCCCTACAGCGAAGAAATTCCAGAACGTGCGCGCCTGCGCACTTGGCACTGCGCGGAAAAAAATGGGGAAGTTTATATCTGGTTTCACCCAGAAAATACCGGCCCCGAGTGGGACTTGCCTGAGTTTCCTGAACTGGGCGATAGCAAGTGGACCAGCCCGAGGTACACCGAGTTCCTGGTGCCGGCCCATGTGCAGGATATTGCTGAAAACTCCTGCGATCCGGTGCATTTCCAGTTTGTCCATAAAATGATGGATGTACCTCCTTCGAAAGTGACCATCGACGATGACGGTCGCACGTTGCATTTAAACTCCGATGCGACCGGCGCAGATTTTCCGGCGGAGTTACACGCAACTGTTTACAGCCCGGGCTTTGCCATGGTGCGCAACACGTATGGCCCTGACGCACAAATGGTGATGTACAACAGCGCGCAGCCGATTAACAAACATGAGACGCGCATGCGCTGGACGCTGGTCGTGAGTAAATCGATTGAGGATATTGCGGGCGATGATGTCATGGAGGGAATCATCTCCGGGTTGAACGATGACTATCCGATCTGGGCCAACAAGGTGCACAAGCACCGTCCGGTTTTTTGCAAGGAGGACACGACCCTGGTGATGTTCCGCAAATGGGTTCGCCAGTTCTACCTCACCTCAAGTGACAAGCAGGAGACCGCTTAGCCATGCAGGACTTTAACAACCGGGTCGCAGTTATCACCGGCGGCGCTAGCGGTGTAGGCCGCTCGCTCGCATTCGCGCTGGGTCGACGCGGCGCAAAAATTGTCGTGGGCGATGTGGACAAGGCGGCGATGGAACAAGTGTTGGCGGATTTGGGCGCCGAAAATATTGAGGCAGTCGTCGAGTTTTGTGATGTCACGTCACTGGACAGCCTGAATGCACTCGCGGATAGAGCGGAGACTGCTTTCAAAAAAATCGATCTGGTCTTTGCTAATGCTGGCATTGGCGCTGGTGAGTCCGGTGCGATGTGGGATTACTCGGAAAAAGACTGGCAGTGGTGTCTCAACGTTAATCTCTGGGGTGTGATCAATTCGATTCGCGCCTTTATGCCCAAGTTAATAGAGCGCAATGAAGAGGCCCACTTTGTTGTGACTGGCTCCGGTAATGGCGCTTTGCTCGTTTACCCTGATCAGCCTATTTACACCGCGAGCAAGGCGGCGGTGCACGCGATTACCGAGAACCTGCATTACCAGGTGCAGGCGGCAGAAAGTCCGGTCAAGGTCAGTGCTTTATTCCCCGGGCCGCATGTGGTGGATACCGGCTTGTTCAATTCGGGTCGGGTGCGGCCACAAGAATTGAAGAAAGAGGTTGAAGGCAACGAATCCGGTATCAGCTCGGTCGAAGATATGAAAAAAATGTGTGCGGAATTTGGCATTGAACTGCAAACCACGCATCCGGACGAAGTCGCGGAAATGGCGCTAGCGGGGCTGGAAAATGATGCCTTCTGGTTGCTGGCAACAACACCAGAGACTGACGGTAAAATTCGCGCGCGAGCGGACATGATTCTCAATCGCGACACACCAGTGCCCAATATGGTGGGTGCTTAATTCAGTAACGACAATTCATAAGGGAAAGAATATGACCAGTGAATCAGGTGCGCCTCAGGGAAACCCAGGAGATATAGTCAATTGGCCTATGCTGAAGATTGCGTACCGGACAGACCCGGACAAAATCGCGGCATTGTTGCCGCCGGGGATTTCTCCAGGTGCTAACCCCAACGTTAATCTCACGATTTATAATTTCCCTGTGCCTGACGAGCCTGAGTACGGCATTGTCACCAGTGTTGATGCAGAGTTTGACGGTGTTGCGGGTGAGTTCACACTCGGTTATGGCATCGACCAGGAGTCGGCTATATTTGTCAGCCAGGAAACCAATGGCCAGCCGAAATATCCCTGTAGCACGGAGTTCTATCGCCTTGGGCCTCAGGTCACAGCGCGTTGTACTCACCAGGGTTATACCTTTGTTGAGTTTAAGGGCGAGTCTACCGGCCCTTCTGAGCCCGGCGAACCCTTTGAACAGAATGAATTCTGGTTAAAGTATTCTCGTGCAGTGAGTGTTGGCGGACCTGCTACTGATTTTGATTTTCCGCCTCATGTAGTGCGCGTGCGCAGTGAGTACGGTACCGCCTGGCGCGAGGAAGTTGAGGGCACACTGGTGCTGCGCGACAGCCCCTGGGATCCCTTGACCACACTGTTGCCAATGCGGGAGCAGCTTTCTTCCTATTTGTGGTGGCCGACTTTTCTTGGCCGTGAAATGACATTGGCCGGAAAGTTGGACCCTCAGGGATTTTTGCCGTTTGCAGATACGATTTCCGGGTCGCGTTGGCCTGGAACTAATGGTGGGCCAAAGCGCGGTTGATTGTTGGTGTCGAATCTCTGGGAACTATTTCAGAGATTCGATTTTTCTTCTAGTTCTCAATTCCGTAAGTAGTCTCCAATGATCTGCTCATGTCGGATTTTTCCTTCCGCACGCCTTGTCTGAATGCTCTATGTAGAGCAGAAATCCCATGTATGGTAAAGTTTTCGCGAAAGCTGGAACTTTAATATTCGAACAGAAAAAATAAGACTAACTTGAGTAGCGGCCACTTATTGAAATCAAATACATCGGACCCGATAGCCAACTCTTCGGGCAATGGTAATTCCCATTGGCTTGAGCAGCATCGATTCGGTGCTGCACTGCTGGTTTCGCTCGTTGTCGGCGGTGTTATTCGCTTTTTTTATGTATTGAGCTTTTTCGGGCGCCCTGAACCCATTATCAGTGGTGATGGTCTTTCGTATCACCTTGAAGCACTTAGACTGGCGGACGGATTAGGCTACACAGCAGCAATGTGGGACGTAGGTGCGCAAGCCGCACAGCATCCACCCTTGTGGGTTACCGTACTCGCCGGATTCTCAGTACTTGGTGTGGATACTATTAACGAGCAACAATTGTTAGGCGTATTTATCGGGCTGTTGGTCATTGTTGTAGCCGCAATGATAGGACGTCTTGTGTTTGGAGATCTTGGTGGAATTGCGGCCGGCGCGATAGCTGCCATTTATCCAGGGTTTTGGGTGCTCGACGCACAGATATTGTCAGAACCCATTGCGCTGGTCTTATTGGGAATATCAATTATCACGTTCTACCGCTTTTCCAACCAGCCGAATGTCCGGCATGCTATTGAGGTTGGACTCTCTGTAGGACTCCTGGTACTTGCTCGATCCGAGCAAATAGCATTGCTGGTTTTGCTGGCCCCCATCTTTTTGTTTAAAGCCACTTACCTAAGTATTGGTCGTCGCGCCATGCTTGGCTTGATAGTGATTGGCGTTGTTGCTCTGCTACTTAGCCCTTGGGTCGTCCACAATTCCAATCGATTTGAGGAGCCGGTATTAATCTCTTCGAATATGGGCGTCGGCCTTCTCACTGGGAACTGCAGTTCCACATTCGAAGGTGAGCTTAAAGGGTTTTACGACATGAAATGCCTGAAATATGCGGACAAACCAGAGGGTGAAGCGGACCGGTCAGTAATGGACCGTCTTCAGCGGGAGGCTGCAATCAACCAAATTCGAGATAACCTGGATAAACTCCCGATGGCGATAGCAGCCCGGTATGGGCGCGCTTTTGGCATGTATCGCACCAACCACACAGTAACCGAGGTCGCCAAGTGGCATGGCACCGCAACTTGGCCGGTCTGGGCCTGGGTTGTTTCCTTTTGGGTTGTCCTCGCTTTGGCACTCATTGGCGCGGCGGCAGCAATTCGTTCAGGAATCGATATTCTGCCTTTGGTAGTGCCCATTCTGGTCATGCTGGCTGTGGTTGCGGCTTTCTTTGGTGAACCGCGATATCACACCCTGGCGGATTTAAGTTTTGTGGTGCTTGCAGGCTTTGGGCTGGTCACAATCGCCACCAAATTCCAAAATAGCCGGTAACTGTCCAGTTTAGTCGTACCACCAAAACCGCGTTCACGCTTTCCGCGCAACAAGTAGCAGATTCTTACCAATTGGAGGTGTGACTATCCCTTCGATACGACGCATGATAGGGACCACAACGCGATCGTAAAGTGAGACGTTCGCCCCGGATGTTGTCTGTTTTAAAAGGACAAATGCGATATACCAAGGAATGATACCCATAACATCAAAATATTTGACCTCATCGATTTGGAAACCTGCGAGTGAAACAACATCAACCAACTCTTGCTTGGTGTATCGTCGAAAATGGCCAACCTTTCTATCGAGTTCGCTGTATAGGAATTTTAATGCCGGAACAAATATTAGTAAGTGGCCATCCTGTTTGAGCATTTGGTGCGCGTGTTCAAGAGCCAAGCGATCATACTCGATGTGTTCTAGGACATTTACGTAGGCTACAGCGTCGAACCTTGCTACGAATTTTTCCGAGGTTTCTTCAAAAAAACAGTTATATGTATCCACACTCGAAATTTGCGAGAATTTTTCTTTTAGCGCGGGATACATATTGCTTGATGGTTCAAATGCTGAAAGCTGTTGTGCACCCGCTTGTAACAGAAACTCAGAAAAGTTGCCGATTCCGGCTCCTACCTCAGCAACATGCGCTCCGAGGTATGGCGAAAATTCGCTGACAATCCATCGATGGTAGTTGTTTGCAAATGACATTGCCTCGAGATCTTTGCCAAAATACTCCTTTTTCTCCGAGGCCATTAATTATTTACCTTATCGAAAATTGACCAATCACGACCAATTGCCCGATTGGGGTTTTTGTGCAGAGTTTGGGCATCCGTGAAAGGGCAAATTACCTGGAATCCGGTGTGTTCTCAGCGACTGCTTGTGATTCTTCCTCAGCAGTATCTTCTTCAGCTTCGATATTTTTTTTGCCGATCTTTAATGCGCGTTTTAACGGGTACCAAAATATGGCGAGAATTGCTAACAGCAGTGAAAACACTACACCCAGAACTGTACCGATAACGCCCAAGCCAAGCCCTGGGCCGGTATACGCATGAGCGCTAGAGATAAAGGCCAGAGCCCATAGAAACGCAAAAACAGGTCTCATGATCCGCAATCTTCCCAGAATTCATGTGTAAAGTAGCTTGGCTTCACTCTATAAGCTTCAGACAAATGTAGAAGAGTTCCCATCTCGTTATCGTATGTGTTTATAAATGAAAACACCAGTTTATCGTTGTCATCCACTTCCAGAGCCCAGCCCTGTGTTGAGCTGGTGATCATTCGGGTATCAAACGCCGTCTTATTTTGACGAGCATTTATGATTGAAAAGATTGAATGGTCTTTGCCATCTACTATTGTGCTCGGTTGCCCCGTATCGACGTCGATACGAACAATATCTGAGTGACCCTTTCTTGCTCCGGTCATGTTGTTACTAAAAGAGGTTATAGCTCCGTTCTCCCAATCAGAATCATGCTGGTGGTCTGTCGCGCCGGCCCTCCACCACTTTATATCCAGCGTGTCGGGGTCAAGTACAAAAATCAAATTCAGGTTCCGGTAGCTCAGTAACAAATCCCCGGCATTGAAGTTGGGGAATTGCTGAGCCTGAGAATCTGGAAGTTCATCAATGTCGTTGGCGTGAGAGACATCGAAAATATCTTTGTTGGTTTTAATAACCTGGCGATTACCGAAGGCGTTGAAACCGCTACAAGTGTTCTAGAAAGCGGTGAAACCTCTACTAATACAATAGATGTTTCATATGATTTAACTCCGTTTGGTGATCTGGAACTGTATGTCGATGAAGGAATTGGTCTTACTGACAATGG
>PKCY01000218.1 GCA_002862985.1 Haliea sp. | reverse complement strand
ATGCCGGTGTAGGGCGGGTAGGCTGTCCAACCCCCGGTTGAAAACTTGCCTACCACGAGGGAGATCATTACCAATGCGGCACCGGCGGCGGTCAGCCACAGGCTGATGGCATTCAGTAGCGGGAAGCTCACGTCGCGAGCGCCAAGCTGCTGCGGCATGACGTAATTGATCATGCCGGTAATAAAGGGCATCGCCATAAAGAAAATCATGATGCTGCCGTGGGTACTGAACAGCTGGCCGAAGTGATCGGGCGTCAAGACCCCCGGGTCGTTCACGGCGATGGACTGTTGGTAGCGCATCAGCACGCCTTCGATAATCGCCCTGGCGAGCATGACGAAAGAGACCACGATGTACATGATGCCGATTTTTTTGTGGTCGACACTGGTCAGCCAGTCGAACCACAGTGTTTTCCACCCTCGGTAGTAGGTGAGCAGCGCCATCACCGTGATCATGCCTATCACCAGAACGCTGCCGGCGGCCCCGTCGATAAACTCGCTCATTACCGGGTTTTCGAAGGTTTGTACAAAAGAAATATCCTGGGGAGTCAGAGTCCCCAGTAAGGAAAAAGACGATTCAGCAATCACAGATCAGTTCCATCCGCTTTTATGTGGGGGTGGCCACCGGTAAAACCCGCTATAACCCCGGTGAAAAGGCCTTCAGCAACGCTGCCGAAGGATTGCGGAGCCGCCAGCACCGATGGCTTCGCCAACAGGGCCCACGCGGCTTGATTGAGTGGCGGCTTGGAGTCGCTCATATTAGTTGCCCACGCATCGAAGTCGGCCTGACTAACTGCATGGGTAATGAACTTTTGTTTGGCGAAGCCCATACCGTTGTATTGGGTGTTCAGACCCCGAAATTGACCGGGCTCCGAGGCGAGTAGATTCATTTGCGTCTCCATGCCCGCCATCGTGTAAATTTGACCACCTAGCCGCGGGATCATAAAGGACTGCATCACCGTACCGCTGGTCAGGCGAAAGCGCACCGGCCTGCCTGTTACAATCATCACCTCGTTTACCGATGCAACGTTCTGATCGGGGTAAATAAAAACCCATTTCCAGTCCAGTGCTATCGCTTGTATTTCCAGGGGCGCTTCTGCTGCAGCCAAGGGCTTGTAAGGGTCCAGTTCGTAGGATTGATGCCACAGATTCCAACCCAGTATGACAACGATCACCGCGGGCAGTCCCCAAATCAGGATCTCCAGCGGCCACGAGAACTCCCAGTTTGGCTGGTATGAACCGCTTTTGGTGCGCAGACGGTAGCGCCACAGCGTCCACGGTAGGGCTACAAAAAGCGGTACGATAACGACAGCCATTACCATCACGATGAAAACAAGATGATCGCGCAGTGCCTCGGCGATCGGTCCGGCGGGGTTGATAAAGCCATTGCTAGCCGTGGCGGCGACGCTGAACATCAGCAATAGCAGTCCGCCGCTGCTACGTACGAGTATTTTGGGCAGTTCTTGATGTCGTCGCATGGCTACCATATTTTCTATTATATTATCCGGCCCCGTCATGCATAAAAACTCCGCTCGAGGTGACCACTTATGGACTGCATTGCTATGGGGTTATCTCCGTCCCCCTCAATAATGACAAACTTAGCCCCGAAGTTATAGTTATTTTGTAATTTGGGGCAGAGTTAAGGCTCATAACCTGCCTCCTTGAGGCCTCTTTTGAGTAAACTCTGCGCCTTTGGGACGTCAGCCACGATAGTACCCATTAACCTGATTCATGATTTGTTACGTTTAACCTGAAGTAGAGGAGTATCAGCATGAGCATGCCAAACACCGAAAAGACGGTTAATAAGATGCGCCGCACCGCTCGCCGCAAGTTCTCCGCCGCTCTCATACCGCCACAGCTTAAGGCTTGAGCCAGCGGGACCGCACTCTCTACTTCGAGAGCAGTTATACCCAGCAGTCAAACAATATCATAATAAACACTCTCCTGAGATTTCAATATACTCGGAGACAGAGCTGCATCGCTCATTCTTTGTCATTGGAGCTGTAATTGGTCTCCAACCCCGCAGACGATACCCCCGCCACGCCTGTTCATCAATTAATCTTGGGCGCAACCTGTTGGCTACAGCAAAAACCAGGGTTATCAAAAGAGAAAAATAGATCCGAGAAAAATCTTTTGGCTACTCGACCACTTTTTCGTCAGACTGTGAAAGCTTTGCGCTCGATTGTACAGCAAAGAATGTGTCTTCCAGGTAATAGCGCGATGTGTAATGAATTAAAACAAGACCGTTGATTGCCATGGCTCGCTTAGTGGGCGAGTTGGAGGTCATAATTATCCTGTAAAAGGAATCCTCCGGACACAGGCCCGAGGTGGCTCCGCATTACTAATGAGGAGGAATCTGACAAATCTACCACAAGCCACTCTGGCTGATTGAATCACGCTATTGGGCTGCTGTGGGGCAGCTACCTCTGCCTCTAAGGGGGACACCGGAGAGAATATTGTTAACCTATATTGCGAGATAAAGAACAGGCGCTATAAGCCTCCCCAAAAAACACATATCGTAAGAAAATAGCAGATCACCAATATACTCGGCAGTATTTACCAGTAATAAAGCCATCATTGCCATCCCTATGAAGGAAACTTCCCCAGTTCATCAGTATGATGTGTGCTGTTTATGGGGGATAGAGAATCACAGACAGCGTATTTATGAGAACCTCCAATTTACGAACAGTAAAGCTCAGTCGACGTTCTCGGAGGACGCCTGTTTTGATGGATAATTTAGGGCGTTCATATGGCTGAAGCTTCCAAAATTATCCGCTTCATCCTCGTAGGCGCAACCAGTGCAGCTGCACTCCTTGGCCTCACTTGGCTATTCGTTGATGGCTTGCAACTTCAGGTCCTTCTGGGGTCCAGTATCGCCGTTGTGCTGACGGGTCTGTACAACTACTCAATGCAGTATTACTGGACATTCACGTCCAACGCCCCCCATGGCGGAGTTCTTGTCCGATACCTCTTTCTGGCCGCGGGCGTGCTAATCATCAACGCATTGGTGATGCACTTTGGCTTGGAAACACTAAATATTCACTATCTTATAGTGCAATTTGCGGCTACTGTCGCGATGGCTGTCTGGAGCTTTACGTTAGGGTCTCTTTGGGTTTTTACTAGAGAGGACTGAACGCCCACTCGCAAGTCACTTCCCACGTATAACGTCTTTTATCCCAGCCGTGTAGGTGTCGCCCACAACCACAAAATTGCCCTTTATGATGAGGGATTCTTCATTCTCGTGCCCCTCCCATATTCTCGAATTTATCTCTGGCAAATGTTGATAACTAATCCACGGCCACAGATGATGCTCCGCGTGGTAATGAAAATTGATTTTGGAAAGGAACAGGCGCTCTATCCATGACGCTTTCACTGATCGCAGCATAGGGCCAGGCGTGTTCATAAAGTACGGCGTTTCCTCCGTTCCCGACATTCCATTTCTAGCAGGCTGGTGTTCAATGAGGGCGCGTATTTTCGCGAACAAAAAACTCAAAGTTAACATCGGCCACAGCCAGAGTATGAAGTAATACGTGGGTATGCCGTAATGCAAAGGATCAAACAGTGTAATGACTCCAAAGATAATGGCATTGACCACTATTATTCTAATCTGGTCGCGGCGCAGATGTGTGTCAAATTTTTCGTACTCATCGCCCTTTCCTGTTTGTAGGACGTCCTTAACTTTCAACAAATAGTCGGCACCGGAAATACTCTTGACCACTTCAGCGAAAAAAAGCCAACCGCGCCAATCTCTCAGGTAAACGTTTTTTGTATCACCGGGCTGGGAAACAAGGCGATGGTGAATAACATGGCGTTGCCGATACACATTGAAGGGCAGAATTGTGGGTGCCGCGAAAAGATACATGCCTATCCAATCGTTTATGCGCTTATTTTGGGGACAAACTAAAAGATGGGAAGCTTCATGTGCAATCAACGACAAGCCATGTTGCCCGCCGGCAATAACAAAAATCGCTACCAGCCAACTCCAGATGGAGGGATAGGCTATAAAAAGCGCGCAGCCGAGAATAACCTGCAACCACGGCATTGATAGATCAAAAATGAGGCGAGGTATTTTGGGCCTGCGGTAGTAAAGCCGTTCTTCGTCGGTAAACTCTATCCCGGCCTGCTCTGAACTGGAAACACTATCTGTCATTTTTTTGCCACAAATATCATGCAGTCACTGCGTCGAAAAAAGTAATCGAAAAAGCTAAGTGGTGCAGTAACGAAAACAAGGAGAGTCCACAGCCGACTATGCCCGCCCTCTAACACCAGCGGAATTTTCAATTTACCCACCAAAAAATTCTGGAGAGAGAGTGCCGGGAATAAATTAAGCTCTTCAATTATTTCCACCTCTCGAAAGCCACTCTTAAGCAGCAGCAATTCAAGGGACTCTCTGGAAAACAAAGTAAGGTGACGCGGAAAGTGATAACCACTCCAGTAACCGCCAAAATACCGATGCCCGGTACTTGCTACCTTTGGAGTGCGGCCAGTAAAAATTCCATCATCCGCTACCAGCTCATAGGCCTTGCGCATAGTATCGGCCGGGTCGGTTACGTGCTCAATTACATGATTTATGGTTAATATATCGACGGTTCCAACCCTGCCAGTCAGATCAAATTCTTCGAATGTCCCGGGGGAAATATCAAAGCCTTCATCGCAGCCAGCCTGTGCCATGTCCTGGTTCATCTCTACACCGGAAAATTTAAATTGGTTGCCGGACCCCATTGCCTTAAAGCGACGGCAATCTCCTGCGCCTATATCAAATAAGTGGAGTGGCCGTTTTGTAGACAGACTGAGTAATCGCTTGGCCTCACTGCGGCACCACCAGTTGTAGATAGCCTGCCAGAACCCGCCCATTTCAGTGCCGTAGGCATAATAATTATCAGGGTACATGCGGCGCAGTTCATCGAGGGATGGGCGCGGCCAGATAAACTCGGTGCAGCAACCGTCACAGACGCGAATACCGAAATCATCAGCAATCTCAACGCGGTATTCATAGTCCTTGGGCAAAACGGATAAAGCGTGATTATTGCTGGCGGCACACACCGGACAACTGATCTCCGTTTCAACGTCCTGAGTCATATCTTATTCGTCTCATGCAGACCTCAAACCCACCGTGTATCAGCATCTGGACCATTTCTGCCCACCTCAAAAAATGGCTCCCATTACATCGCAACCTGCGAGTGAGGTCAAAGGCTATTCCAGTCGAGAGATGACACCCAAGACACCCAAGACACACAGATCCCCAGCCCGGGGCGACGCTACACAGTTTCAACTCAGCAACTGCAGCTATACAACGCCCTGATCCCGCAGCTGCGTCACACGCTCATCAGACAGCCCAAGAACATCCTGTAGCACGTAGCTCGTATCCTCTCCTAGGCTCGGCGGTGCCTTGTGATATTCCACTTTGGTGGAGGAATATTTGATCGGGTTCGCTACCGTTTTCACCGACCCGTATACTGGATGCGGGACATCAACCACCATGTCTCTGGCAAGCACTTGTGGATCAGAGAACACCTCGTCAATCGTTTGAATCGGCCCACAAGGTACCTTGATACCCCGTAACAGTGCCTGTAGCTCGTGACTTGAATATGTTCGGGTAGACGCCTTTAACTGTTCGACCAGTTCTTCGCGATTGGCATTGCGCATGGGGTTGGTTGCGAATTTCGGATCAGTCGCCAGCTCGGCTCGGCCAAGCGCTTCACACAGCCGCCCATACTGCCCGTCGTTGCCAGCCGCAATGATCAACTTACCATCGCTAGTCGGAAAAGGCTGATAGGGCACCAGACTCGCATGGTACTCCCCCGTACGTGTTGGCACCTTGCCGCTACAGAAGTAACTTTGCGCTTGATTGCCAGTCCAACTCACCTGCACATCCAATAGGGCCATATCAATATGCTGCCCTTCCCCGGAGCCATTACGATGGTGTAACGCCGCTAGAGTTGCAATGGCGGAATTCATTCCCGTTGTAAGGTCAGCAGTTGCCAGACCCACCCGCTGAGGCCCTGCGCCGGGCAGTCCATCAGGTACCCCGGTAATACTCATAAGACCGCTCTGGGCCTGAATGAGATAGTCGTAGCCTGGGTCTTCTGACATAGGGCCGGTCTGCCCAAAGCCGGTGATAGAGCAATAAATCAAACCGGGATTATCGACCCGCAGATCATCGTACCCAAGGCCCTTTTTGGCCAGGTCGCCCGTTTTGAAATTTTCGACCAGAATATCGCAGCGTGCCACCAGCTCCAGCACTAGATCGCGACCTGCGGGTTTTCCAATATCAATAGTGACCGAGTGTTTGCCACGGTTCGCCGACAAGTAATAGGAGGATTCCTTAGTGTCAGCCCCCTCCTGGTCACTCAGCCAGGGAGGGCCCCAATGCCGAGTATCATCACCAAGCTCTGGCCGCTCTACTTTTATGACCTCCGCACCCAGATCGGCAAAAATCTGTGTACACCATGGGCCTGCCAATACTCGCGATAAATCTAAAACTCGTATTCCTGCTAGGGGTCCTGCCACCGGCTATACCTCGCTATTCGTGATAGCGTTTATTGTAATCAGATAACGTGACGCCGACAGATGTTTATGAAGGCAGACAAAACGAAAAATACACACCCTGCAATTGGCAGGCTAAACCGGACGAGCAACGAGCAGAAAAATATCTCTTGGTAAACGGCCCCATTTGCACCCTAAGGTCTTACAGCGCACAGGCGCATGCACCCGGCCCTGCCTCATGAGCTTCTGGTCGCCTCCGGTGGCGTTGGCGGTTTCAAAAGTGTTGTTCATACGTCCGCTCCGGCAAAGCGTAACACCGCTTCGTAGGATGGACCTCCCCCTGTAATGTCGACACTGCTTTAACCAATTGGGATCGATAGGACCGAGTACCCTCTAGTCACAGGCCGGGCTGCGGGAACTCAACCTATATAACCATTTTGTCTAGAATTTGAACCGCTTGGTCTTGCAATTTCATTATAATTACATATTATATGCCATAATAATTGAGCATTATCTGTACCATTACTCGACCGTCATTTCTAACTATCTAATAGGTGAAGCCATCATGACGTGTATGACGAAACCGATTGCAGCAGCCATCGCTCTGGTCCTGTCCAGTTCGGTGGCATTTTCTCAAACGACAACACTGGAAGAAGTGGTCGTTACTGCCACCAAACGCGCAGAAAGCCTGCAGGATATCCCCATCACGGTAAACGCAATTTCTGCAAACACTATCCAGGAAGCCGGTATTACGGACATCGTTGATGTTGCAGCGCTGGTCCCCGCACTGACGGTCAGCACCAACCTCAATCCTTTCGCCTCAGCGATCAGAATTCGTGGATTTGGCACCAGTCAAAATGACCCCGCGCTGGAAGCCTCAGTCGCTTTCCTCGTCGATGGTGTCTATATGGGTCGCTCTGGCCTGGGCATGTCCGATCTCACCGACATCGAACGCATCGAAGTCTTGCAAGGCCCCCAGGGAACTCTGTACGGCAAAAACAGTAATGCGGGTGTGATCAGTGTGATCACGAAAAATCCCAACATGGAAGAGACCGAGGGCTACGTTGAAACATCCTTTGGGGATTACTCGATGCAGAAATACGTGGGCTCTGTGACCGGACCAATTACAGACACCTTGGGCTACCTCGTTGCGGGCAGCTGGCACAAACACGATGGCTGGCTGGAGAGCAATACCGGTGATGACCTCAATGCTATCGAAGACTGGAATGCCCGCGGCAAAATCCGCTGGCAGCCCACAGACCTAATGGCCATTCAACTGACTGCCAGCCACGTCGACCGCGATACCAGTTGTTGTGCAGCTGACGCTACGCAGACCTCTGCAGTCACTGACCAGTTGGTCGCACAGGGGCTACCTGTTCCCAAGAACGATGCGTTTAATTACAAAAACAATGTTGATGTGGATTCCAATTTCGATCTCAAATCCGACGCGGCCAATCTAAAAATGGACTATGAGCTAGCTTCTGCAACACTCACCTCTCTTACGTCCTGGAATGACTATGATTACAAAACCTCAACGGATGCAGACCGATCTGAGCTCGCTGTTCTCGCCGTGGTGGACGACAAGTACACCGGTGAGCTGTGGACACAGGAACTGCGTCTGACCAGCGACCTAGACGGACCATGGCATTACATGTTGGGTGGGTTCTACGCTTATGAAAAACTGACGCGGGGCGGAACCGGCGAAGGTGTTGTCAACATTGGCGATGATATCATTGCAGTTGGCGGCGCGGAAACAGGAAGCGGGCCAGGCTTTGGTTTTTTTGTACAGCCCGGCGATACGGTTTTTATTGATAACAAGTGGAAAACCGAGTCCTATGCGATCTTTGGACAAACAACTTACAATTTTTCCGAACGCTGGGCAACCACCCTTGGACTTCGGTATACCAACGAGGATAAACAAGCCGACCTGTTCGGCAATCCCGTTTCCACTGCCGGAGCTGCGGCGGCGGGCCTAGCGCTGGTTCAGATTGCCTTTGCACCTGTTGATGAAAGTTTGCACCGAAACTCGGACGGCTTTACCTGGCTGGCCAACCTCACCTTTTTCATGACTGACGAAATTATGATGTTCACCTCTGTATCCACCGGATCAAAGTCTGGAGGATTTAACGGCGTCGCCGGTGAAGGTTATCCGAGAGAATTTGACGACGAAGATACTACCAACTATGAAGTGGGCATTAAGTCACAACTACTGGAAAACCGCCTGCAAATCAACGGCAGCGTCTTTTACACAAAGTTCAAGGAGCTACAATTTCTCGCACAACAACCTGTTGGCGTCGGCACCTATGTTAGTAATGCCGCGGAGGGCACAAGTGCGGGCGTCGACTTGAATTTCTCTGCAACACCCAGGGACTTTCTGATGCTGAGTGGCGGCCTGCAATATCTGGATGCACAATACCGTTCCGGCGAGTTGGATGACCTGGGCTTCGATGTACCCTACGCGCCCCACTGGAGTGGAAATGTCGCCGCGACCCTAATGCTCCCTGTGGCAGAGGGCGTAAGCTATCTGCGCGGTGACTACAGCTATATGGGCGATCACTTCACCAATCCGACCTACCAGAATTCAAGTGAAGAGCAGGATAAAACACTGGTGAATGTTAGACTCGGCTGGCGCAATCAAAATTGGGATGGGGCGCTTTGGGTGAAAAATGCCACGAATAATGCATACTCGTCATTGGGCGCTGCGAAGATCGCTTATTCGGGCACACTGGCGCAATTTTTGGCAGCACCACGCACCTATGGCGTTACCGTCAGATATACTTTTTGAGTGCTTGAAGCCATCCCAGGAGCGTTAGTCATCTACTATTCACGCTGACTCCAAGTTTCTCACCGTAACGTTGCAACCCTACAACCAAACTTGCAGATTATCTATCTGACCCAACTGCTGCTCCAGCCTGATGGAGAGTATCTCCGCTAGCCCACAGCGTTCCAGCATCGCCTCCACCGCGGCCTTATCAGCACGGCCAAGTTCATCGTAAACCGCCTGTACGCGCTGCAGCAAATAGAAACGATAGGGTTGCGCTATCGCCG
>PKCY01000098.1 GCA_002862985.1 Haliea sp. | reverse complement strand
AGTGGCTTTGTCAGTGCGAATCCCAATTCCAAGATTCCCGCCCTTATGGATCACAGTAGTGGCAAACCCATCCGCGTGTTTGAATCGGGAGCTATCCTGGTCTACCTGGCAGAAAAATTTGGTGAATTCCTGCCCACAGAAGCAGCCGATCGTGCTGAGTGTTTGTCCTGGTTGTTCTGGCAGATGGGGGCGACGCCACTTCTCGGTGGTGGATTCGGCCATTTTTATGCGTACGCGCCCATTAAAATCCAGTACGCGATTGATCGCTATGCGATGGAAGCGAAGCGTCAGTTGGACCTTCTGGACCAGAATTTAGCCGAGAGACAGTACATCTGTGGTGATCATTACACTATCGCTGATATGGCTATCTGGCCCTGGTATGGAGCCGTTGTGCGTAACCTGGCTTATACGGCGGCTGAATTCCTGGAAACCCACACCTATACGAATCTGGTGCGATGGATTGATGAAGTGGGAGCCCGCCCGGCCGTCAAACGCGGCCAGATGGTCAACCGACCGTTCGGGGACAAGTCCAGGCAGCTGCTGGAGAGGCACGATGCCAGTGATTTTGAATTGCGTACACAAGACATTCTCGATCCAGATCCGCAGGACTAGTGGGGACACCGTGAGTGACTGATGTAGCCTCTACTTATGATCAACTTAACTGACGGTTGCAATTCAGGCTTTCGAATTGTTGTGTCGCTGGGCAGACTCTGAGGGGGCATGCAAAGGTTCCGATCGCCGGCCCTACAAATGGAATGTCGTATGAATATAGTTTTTGACCTCGACGGTACACTGATAGACAGCGCGCCGGATATACAGTCAGCGGCATCTGTAGTCTTAAGCCAATGTGGGAAACAGGGCCTGACACTGGCAGAAACGCGGGGCTTTATTGGCGAGGGCGCGGGCGTCTTCGTGAGCCGGATGATGGCGGCTCGGGACATAGAGGAGACTCAAGAACGCCACACAAAACTCAATAAAGAGTTTGTTGCGCAGTACGAAATTGCAGTCGATAAAGCGCAGTTCTATCCTGGTGTGTTTGATGTATTGATGGCATTGAAGGCGGCCGGGCACAGACTGGGGTTGTGTACTAACAAGCCTGAGGCGCCGGCTCGTGCGGTAATTCGACACATGGGATTAGAGCAGATGTTCGATGCGGTTCTAGCTGGGGGTATGATCGCGAGTCGGAAGCCTGAACCCGAGATGTTATTGCAGACGATTGAATATCTGGGTGGTGGCCCCGCACTCTTTGTCGGTGACAGTGAGGTCGATGCCGAGGCTGCAAAAAGAGCAGGCGTAATGTTTGCTCTTTACTCAGAGGGCTATCGTAAGAACCCCGTCAGTGAGATGCACTACGACTGGGTCTTCAATGATTTTGATGCGCTCCAGGGTATTGTTTCAGAAGCGGCGGTAGGAAAAGTAAGCCCAGCCACAAAATAAAGTTTCGATTTCTAGTTCACTTCGATGCAGGGTGTGCGTTTAGTGAGCGGCCTTTCCTAGCTCGCTGGGTCTGCTCTGCGGCAGTACGAACGCGAATGTCAGTAGTAGTGCCAACGCGGCAATGCATACCCACAGGGCTGCGGCATAGCTGCCAAAGTAGTCCAGCCCCAGACTGAAAAGTGCAGGGCCGATTGCGCTTGCAAAGACCATAATCGCAGTGCAAAAACCGGTGATTTCACCGAGATGTAGAGGGCCGAAATTACGAATAAAAGCAAGATTGGATGTTACTGACCAAAGCCCTCCGCCAATTCCAAACCCTACGACCAGCGCAGCATAGCCCCAGTCGTGCTGCAGATACAACAGACCGACGGCACCAAGGGTGAAGCCGGCCAGCATAAGAATCATAAATGGCTTGAGGGAGCGTTTGTCTGCGAGCCAACCGCACAGCAGGTTAGTAACGGTGGAAAACATGGCAGCGGGGAGAAAATAGGCGAAGGCTTCAGTTTGGCTGCGACCTGCCGCGGCAAATATTGAGACGATATGGAAGGTTACCGCAGTACCTAGGAGGGAGTGGATGCTTAAGCTAAGTGTTGCCAGCCAGAAAATGGGCGTGCGGCGGGCCTGGCCTAATGTGGCGCTTGGTCGAACGCCGGTTTTGGGCACCTGGTCTTCGTGCGTATGACCGTCGACCAGAACGCCGCAGGATTTAGGGTTGTCTCGCAATAGAATTAAGGCAATACCAGCAAAAATCAGGCAGACAAAGGACAGTTCCCAAAGCGCTTCGCGCCAACCACTGGTTGCGATTAACCATGCAAGTCCCAGCGGTGCTACCGAAAATCCGAAACTAACGAAAACACCGCGCGCGCTGCTCACTAGTCCACGTCGTTGTTCAAACCAGACCAGCAAGACATTTCGCGAAGCGCTGGTAAGTACCCCCTGGCCGAAGAATCGCACTCCAAAATATCCAATGGTGATAAGCAGGAAGCTGATGACGGCGCCCCCGCCAAAGTTGGCGGCCAGGTTGTCGGTCACTGAAATAAATAAGACCATTACCGCCAGTGCAGCACTGGCTGCGGTGACAGTCAGTCGGCCTCCTAACTGGTCATACCAACGACCTGCGCGGGTTAAAAAGAGGGATGATCCTACGGTACCAATAAGATAAGCGAGAGAGAGTTGGGTGCGACTCAGGTTTAAAGCGGCGATGAGATGATCGGTAAATACGGCCATTCCCATCGTTTGTCCGGGGATGCTGATGAGAATGCCCAGCATGCTGAATACCCAGATTAGCCAGCCGTAATAGAACGGCAGGCGACGAACGTCGAAGGGCCAGTCTGGCCTGATAACGGGATATTTCTGTTCGCTCATGTATAAAATGGCTTGTATGGGGATTGGAGCTGCGCTATTTGAGCATATTGAATGGTGAACGGCACCTGGAATTGGAGATTTTTGGACATAAAGTGGAAGTCAGATTTTAGCGTACTCCAGAGGTATACCCTAAACCGAAGAGCTGCGTTCACACGGCCACCCAAGCTTCAAAGTCTCGGGCAAGACCTTTAGCACACTTACTTTTGATCATCATGGCGAGGGTTGACTGGAAAAAGTCACCAACCATAGTCACGCCGGTTGGGAAATTACGACTCCAGCGGCGCTATAGACAGACCCGTCTGACACGCCCGATATCATTATATCGGATGTTGAGATAGTGCCAGTGCTCAAAGACTTGGGTGAAAAGCTTCCCGTAACAAACGCGTGGTTACAGTTTCACAACCCTGTATTCAAAGATGCCAAAAAAACCTGCTTCAGCAGCCACTATTATCAGGGTAGACTCTTTTTATTTCTGGCTAGGTGGGAGTCAGTAAGGAATGCTTGTGAATGGACCTAATAATTAGATTGCCCTTGAGGGAATAGACACAAATGAACGGAGCCGAGAGCCTAATTAACACTCTGGTTAATAATGATATTGAGGTGTGCTTTACCAATCCGGGTACTTCCGAGATGCACTTTGTGGCCGCACTGGATGAAGTTGAAGGTATGCGCTGTGTGTTGTGCCTTTTCGAAGGTGTGCTTAGTGGCGCCGCTGACGGTTACGCCCGCATGGCGCGAAAGCCCGCGTCAACGTTATTGCATTTGGGGCCCGGTCTGGGTAACTCGCTGGCCAATCTGCATAACGCCAAAAAAGGGTATGTGCCTGTGGTGAATATAGTCGGCGATCACGCCACCTATCATTTGGAATACGATGCACCACTGACTGCGGATATCGAAGCAATCGCGAGTGTCGTTTCGCAGTGGGTGTGCACATCCAAATCATCGGAGGATATCGCCAACGATGGTGCTGAGGCCGTTTTCCAGGCGGGCGCGGGGCAGGTCTCCACATTGATACTGCCAGCCGATGTCTCATGGGGTGACAACCCTAGTGGCGCGGCAGCTGCGGTCAGTATTCCGCCACCTGCCCAAGTGCCCCAGAGCCGTATTGATGATGTCGTGTCGAGGCTACAATCCGGCAAGATCTGTAAAATCATTGCTGGTGGCCGGGAAATCGATAAGCGCAGGGGGCTGATGCTGGGGCAGGTGGCTAAAGCCACAGGCGCGAGTATTTGCACTGACGTATTCCCAACCCGGTTGGCGCGCGGTGCTGGTACGGTTGTCATTGACCGCATGCCTTACTTGGCAGAATTGGCGGTCGATTACCTCAAGGATATAGATCATCTTATACTTATTGGTGCTGCTTCCCCCGTTTCCTTTTTTGCCTACCCCAATGTACCCAGCGTAATGGCGCCGCAGGACTGTGATCAATTTTTGTTCGCCAGGCCAAGTGACGATATCGATCAAGCCTTGGAAAATCTACTACAACGGCTTGACGCTGCAGATGTCGAACCGGAAGTGCATCTACTTGCGCTGCCTGAACTGCCCAGCGGCGCATTGGATGCCGGGACGGCGGCACAGGCCTTGGCGGCTTTGCTACCAGAAAATGCGATTATCGTTGACGAAGCAGCGACATCGGGTATGCCGCTATTCCCGGTAACGGCCGCATCTCGCCCGCACGATTGGCTGAACCTCACTGGCGGCAGTATCGGGTTTGGGTTACCCGCTTCTGTGGGTGCGGCCATTGCATGTCCAGATCGGAAAGTTATCTGTCTAGAAGGTGATGGCAGTGCAATGTATACCATTCAGGCCCTGTGGACGATGGCCAGGGAGCATCTGGATATCGTGGTGATCATCTACAACAACCGAAAATACAGCATTCTTGAATTGGAATTTAGCCGCACTGGCTCAAGAGGGGGGGTGCCCGGGCCAAAGGCTGCCAGTATGTTGGATATCGGTAGCCCGGATATGGATTTCGTGTCTATCGCACAGGGCATGGGTGTTGCCGCCACGAGAGCGACTACCGCCGAAGAGTTCAGCACACAGTTGAGCAAAGCCATTCATGGCCCCGGCCCGCATTTAATTGACGCTTTGGTCCCTTCACTTTTTTAGTAGGTGCGCACTAGCCTGCGCGTCGATTCCCGCCGCCTGAGTGAGCTCGTGCACCGCCGCTTCGGTTGCCAAAATCACCAGACTTGCGACCGCCAGATGCCGCACGGCTTTTGCCTCGTGTTTTATTCCCTCGATTACCCCCATTGTTGCGACCGCCACCACGACCATTGACAATTGGCTCGGCTTTTATGCTCGGGTCAATGTCATAGCCAGGTAAATTGATCTTCTCAATATCCTTGCCTAAGAGCTTTTCGATATCGCGAAGCAGTTTCAGTTCGTCGACGCACACCAATGAAACTGCATGACCTTCCTGGCCTGCTCGGGCGGTTCGTCCTATGCGATGCACATAATCCTCGGGTACATTGGGAAGCTCGAAATTCACCACATGGGGTAGTTTGTCGATATCAATGCCGCGTGCTGCGATATCAGTGGCGACCAATACCCTGACCGCGCCCTTTTTAAAGTCGGCGAGCGCCTTGGTGCGGGCACCTTGCGATTTGTTGCCATGAATAGCGGCTGAGGTAATGCCGTCCTTCCCAAGCTGCTCTGAAAGCTTGTTTGCGCCGTGCTTTGTTCGTGTAAACACCAGCACCTGCTGCCACTCTTCCGCACCGATTTTGTGCGCCAGGAGCTCGCGCTTACGCTTCTTATCCACCGGATAAACGATTTGGCTTACTAATTCAACTGCAGTGTTTTCGGGGGTGACTTGTATCTGCGAAGGTTGCCTCAGAAATTCGGATGCCAGTTTTTTAATGTCCTGTGAAAAAGTCGCTGAGAACAATAAGGTTTGACGCTGTGTGGGAATGACATTCAATATTTTTCGAATATCGCGGATAAAGCCCATGTCCAGCATTCGGTCCGCTTCGTCTAGAATCAATATTTCTACCTTGGACAGGTCAATACTGCGCTGTTGGACGTGGTCGAGCAGACGACCCGGTGTCGCCACGACAATATCGACGCCCTTGATGAGTTTCTGTTTTTGCGGGTTAATGCTGACGCCCCCAAAAATGACCGCTGAACGAAAGGGTAAATACTGCCCATAATCCTGAATGCTCTCATGCACCTGGGCTGCCAGCTCCCTGGTAGGGGTTAGAGCCAGTACTTTGGGGTAACGCTTTTTGTCCGCAATTTGGGCGTCTTGCAGCAGCTGCAATACCGGCAGTGTGAAGCCGGCTGTTTTGCCAGTACCCGTCTGGGCGCCGGCGAGTACGTCTCTGCCGTCCAGTACGAGTGGAATGGCTTGCTGTTGTATGGGGGTCGCTTCGCTGTAGCCCTTCTTTTCGACCGCGCGCAGCAGTTCGGCCGATAGGCCGAGATCACTAAATAACATTTATGTATTGCTCCTGATTCTCTCTTAATGAGAGCGCCTGACCAGAATACGAAACAATAAAATGTACTCGAGAATGGTTCGGTCCAGGCTTGGAATGCTTAATGAAATCAACTGTCACAGGCTGTGAGGCTGATGTGTGGCGCAGACCGCAGTGCGCCAAGACGGGCGGCACTATACCAGAGTGGGGTTGAAAAGATAGGTCTAAAATGTCGGGCGCCGCAAGTCACATTGGTAGTTTATAGATGCTTACTTGATGTTTTGAGCGCCAATGTTTTGCAGCGCGATTTGACTCTCATGATACACAATGTGCCGTTAGTCCGCCGTCGAGAGTAGCCATCACTATCTGGGCCGCTCATCGACTCGGGTCTATTGGTTGACTGTTGCGCTCAGGCGGGGCAAGTTTATGAGCATGTAAAGATACGGGTTCTTAGTCAAGAATGGGCGGTTACGAAATCTATGTATTGGAGATTTACCCATGGCGGATGAGTATTTAGGATTTGCATCACTGGCTGTGATTACCATTTCACTCGTCCTGTGGTTTCGTGCGATGTATCAGGTAGCAATTCCGAGAAATCGCGCGGTGTATATTATCAGTTGGGCTCTGGCAGCGGCTCTGGGGATGGCGGCGCTGCTGGGTGACCCAGGTAAGCTAGCGGGTGTTTTCGCGGGTATCAGTTCCTTTATCTCTCTATTTATACTGGTCACCGTCGCAATTGGTGGCCAAAAGACGGGAGCCCATGCCATCGAAGTGGGGCAGAATATTCCGCACTTCACAGCGCTTGATGAGCATAAGCAAACATTCGACTCACAGACCCTTTCAGGACGCCTGGTGAACTTGCTAAAGGACATAAAAAACATGGACTGGGCGCCACTTTGCTATCGGATCGAAATCTGGCCGTGACCAATCTCTTTGGCTTGGGCAACGAGGGTAGGCACTCGGGTCCGCCGCCGATCGGAGCGAAGAAGCTACCTGTGCCCACCTCTTTGCTGGTGGACATTTCTGGTAAAGTACTGTGGATGGATCAGTCTGAAAACTATCAGCACAGATCTGACCCAGATCGAGTTATCGCCGCCTTACGGGAGTATCTCGATTAGTACCTGCCGATTATGGGCTTTCTGGATTGCGTAAGTTAATAATGCCTGTCGCAAGCTCTGATTGTAATTGCACGGAACGTGGCTTGTCGTGTTAGATTGTCAAAAACGTGGTATAGAATATTGAATTCGCTATGCCCGATGGTGAATTTGAGTGCGGCGGAGAACTCACGCTCTCGTGAAAAGTGCTCGATCCTTTGGCGGGTCTCCACGTCTCCGAGCTAGCCCAATAGTAAGGATTTCCCCTTAGTCACGCGTTCAGGAATGTTGAGTCTTCGGTCCTGATTGCCATACAAAGTCGAAAGGTATTCTCTCTAATGTTAGACCCAATGTTGGATTACAGCGACAGTTTCAAACCCGATCTGGAGCTGGAAGATTTCGAACACAGTCTTTTGGCCTGGTATGGTCGAGAGATCATGCTGGCGAATCATATCCATGATCGCGGCGCGCTCCTGCAGGTCACACTGCAGTATGGGATGGAGGCGCAGACCGCCGTTGCCTGCGATGAATGGATGAGTTCCAGCCCGATTTATAATGCGCGCAATCGCGCCCTGTTGAATATTCAGACCGACGATGTGGCTGCGGTTTTTAAATGCCTTCAGGTCGACATTGGGGCACCTCATAACTTCCTGGAGTTCCATTATGAGGTGGTATCACCCGAAGAGGGTTTTTTCTGGACGACTAGTTGTGGACCCTACAATCATGTCAGGCGCATGACCAATGCCGATCCGGCGATGGAAACACAAATTTGCCATCACATGGAGGACCCTACCTTCGATGCAACGGTGATGGCGGTCAATCCGCGCATGCGCTGTCGTCCGGAGTACAGGCCACCCTACGGAGATGTTCCCAAGGGAGGTCCCTGTCGCTGGCGAGTGGCCGTTGAATACGATATTGGAATGGTGGAAGACAACCCGATCCTGCAAATTGTTAGAGAAAGTCTTGCGGCCGACTTTGAATTTGCGCCGATTACTGTCGATGGAGAAGGTATGGCCGACTACAGTGTAGAGTTCAAGCGAGACTTTGTATTGAATGACCTCTCGCACACTGTTTTGGCGCGACAGTGCAAGGAGTTTGCACTCGATGTGCATCTTCTTAATCGTGCTTGTTATACCTCTATTGCTGAGCGCTGGGGAGAGGATGTGCTGGTGAAAATTGCAGTAGAGCAATGGCGCGCGATGGCGCCAATCACGGTTCATCGACTAAAGGAAGCCTTCAAAATCACCGGGGATTCCATGAGCTCGGTCTTGAAGGTACTTCAAATTAACCCTTTCTTTCCCCGTGAATATCTTAAGCTGTCTTTTGAACTCATCGATGAAAATCGCGGGCGTTTGTGGCTTCAGGACTGTGCCGCGTTGCACGAAACTCAGGCCAGGGGAATAGTCAGCTTAATGACGCACCACCCTGAGACACCCGGATTCGACGCTATTGCGACAGCGGTAAACCCCCTTGCGCGGGTTGTGATGCTCGATCCCCAGCAGATATCGGGAGCTGAGTTAGCGTGGGAGATCAGCATAGATAGGACTCGTGAGGCGGTTGCTCCTTCTGAATACGCTGAACTTGTTGCTGGGGCTGATTTGATGAGCCTGGATCTCTCTGACCATCAGTATCACTATCTGACGGCCAGTTGACGTGAGCTAGTGGCCTTAGTTGCACAGTCGTAACTATAGAAAGGTACGCTTACAACCGCCAGTGCTTTAGGTCCGACCCTCCAGAGAGGGCAGTCGCTAGATCTCGTCCGCAAATACAACGCCATCAAAAAGGCACTTATCAAACGGCAAATCCAGCACTCCTTGACGAGGATGCAATGCCCGATAAACATTAATCCGTTCAGGGAAACGGGTCGGGTAATAGTTCATCTCGGCAATAGTATGAGCCGCGCGCGTATTCAAATCCTGGATGGCAGCGAGCCTTCGCCTCGAACTGCTCGTCTGAGTCGCCACTTGCCCTCCTCGGCACCGGCGTATGCGAAGGATGCTTTGCGTCGCCACCTGCCCATACATGATTGACCCAGGCGTAGACTGCCAACATGTCCTGCACTGACAGGTGCCGCTCCAGGAACAAGGTCAGCACCTCAGTCCTGACGTTGTGCTCTGACTCACTCGAATGCTCTCGACCCGCGAACGTAGTGCGGGCGGGACCCTTCTTCTCTCTCTGCTTCTGTCCCATCGATTCTGTGTACAAGGCCTAAAACTCTCCTGAATGTCACACAGAATCAG
>PKCY01000169.1 GCA_002862985.1 Haliea sp. | reverse complement strand
TACGAACTCCAGCACATAGGCCATTCCGGAACAACCTGACGTCGTAACTCCCAGCCGAATACCCAGGCCCTCGCCCCGGCTTTGCAATTGCCCGGCAACGTGCTGAGCAGCTGATTCTGTTAAACGGACTGCCATACTAGCTTTGACTCCGTTTTTCGCGCAGATCCTTGACCGCCGCTTTGATGGCATCCTCAGCCAACACGGAACAATGAATCTTTACCGGAGGCAGCGCCAGTTCCTGCGCTATTTCAGTGTTGCGAATCTGCTCCGCCTCATCCAGACTCTTGCCCTTCACCCACTCAGTCAGCAACGAGCTGGAGGCAATCGCGGAACCACAACCATAGGTTTTGAATTTCGCATCTTCGATGATGCCCTCGCCGTTAACCTTTATCTGCAAACGCATGACATCACCGCACGCCGGAGCGCCCACCATACCGGTGCCGACACTACCATCGGCGTCATCGAGTTTCCCCACATTACGGGGGTTTTCATAATGGTCCAATACCTTGTCACTGTAAGCCATAATTCACTTCCTCGCTGTGTGTTTAGTGCGCAGCCCATTCAATACTATTGAGGTCCACGCCGTCTTGATACATATCCCAAAGTGGTGATAGCTCGCGCAGCTTACCAACTGCGCCGCGCAGTTGTTGCACTGCCACATCTACTTCTTCATCCGTGGTAAAGCGGCCGAAACTGAATCTTAAGGAACTGTGCGCCAACTCATCATTCAGTCCTAAGGCTCGCAGCACATAGGATGGTTCGAGACTGGCCGAAGTACAAGCCGAACCACTGGAGACCGCAAGATCTTTCAGAGCCATGATTAATGACTCACCTTCCACGAAAGCAATACTCACATTGAGCGCTCCGGGCAGGCGTCGATCCTGATCTCCATTGATGTGCACTTCTTCAATATCCTGAATCCCATCCCAGAACCGCTGACGCAGCGCCTTGAGACGTGCATCTTCTAACTCCATTCCATCCTTGGCCACCTGGGCTGCCTCACCCATACCAACAATCTGATGCGTGGCCAGCGTACCCGAACGCATACCGCGCTCATGCCCACCGCCGTGCATCTGGGCTTCCAGCCGCACCCGCGGCTTACGCCGCACATACAAAACACCTATACCCTTTGGGCCGTACATTTTGTGGCCCGACATGGACAGCAGATCTACCTTCATCTGACCCAAATCAATAGTGATCTTGCCTGCACTCTGGGCCGCATCCACATGAAACAGCACCCCCGCCTCGCGAGTAACTTCGCCGATGCCGGCAATATCGCTAACCGTACCAATTTCATTGTTGGCGTGCATTATGCTGACCAGGATCGTGTCTTCTCGAAGCGCAGCTGATACCGCTTCGGGTGTGATCAAGCCATCGCTACCGGGGTCGAGATACGTCACCTCAAATCCTTCCCGCTCAAGCTGACGGCAGGTGTCCAATACCGCTTTGTGTTCGATTTTGGAGGTGACAATATGTTTGCCTCTCTTCTGGTAGAAGTGAGCTACACCCTTGATCGCCAGGTTATCCGACTCGGTGGCACCCGAGGTCCAGACTATTTCCCGTGGATCCGCATTGATCAAGTCGGCGACCTGGCGTCGTGCGTTTTCAACGGCCTCTTCCGCTTTCCACCCATAGAGGTGAGAACGGGAGGCGGGGTTCCCAAAATTCCCCTCCATCGACAGGCAATGCACCATCTTCTCCACAACCCTCGGATCAACCGGAGTGGTGGCGAGATAATCAAAATAAATCGGTTTTTGCATTTTTCTTTTGCTCCAGGAACTGTTGCGCGTTCTCTCCGCCCAGTTAAATTTCTGTCAGGGCCAGTGTTGCACTTTGATGTCTGCGTGCATTCTGGCGTGCCGATACACTTTGGACTTCACGCTTTTCAACCAAATCTGAAAGGCTGATCCCACTCAGGAAGTTGTGAATCTGGTCACTCAAATCGCACCACAAATGGTGGGTCAGACACACTTCACCCTGCTGGCAATCTGCGGTGCCGCCACAACCGGTGGCATCTAACGTTTCGTTCACCGCGTCAATAATCTGCGCGACAAATATTTCATCTCCTGCGCGACTAAGACGATAGCCTCCGCCAGGGCCACGCACGCTCGTTACCAGATCATTCCGTCGCAACTTGGCGAACAGCTGTTCGAGATAGGACAGTGATATATCCTGCCTGCCAGATATATCGGCAAGGCTGACAGGGCGGTCAGTGCCGTTCAAAGCGAGATCCAACATGGCAGTTACCGCGTACCTGCCCTTAGTGGTCAATCGCATTGTTATCCTCCTGAGTTATTAACCAGAAGTATGCAATAACCCACTGTTTTGGTCAACTATAAAACCACCTGTTTTTGTCAGGTATAGGGGCCGCCCGATTCCGGATCCTGCCCTCGCTGAACCCACTTTTGGGTCTCTGTGAGGATTCCTCGCAGGATATTGAGCTCCATCTCATCCAGGCGCACACGACTATACAAACGGCGGAGCCTAGACATCAACTGGCGTGGCGCTGTCGGGTCCAGAAATTCAATATCGGTGAGTGTTTCCTCCAGGTGAACATAGAAACGCTCCATATTTTCCATTGCCGCGAAGGGCGTGTCCCATTGCTCGTGCTCGTCGGTTGGAATATCCGCTGCCGCTGACAGCATTTTCAGTTCATATACAACAATTTGCACTGCCATGGCCAAATTAAGTGAGTTGTAGGCTTCCGCAGTGGGAATATTGAGGTGCAGGTTACAAACCTTCAACTCGTCGTTCGTAAGGCCTCGGTCTTCTCGTCCAAACAACACCGCTACCTGCTCACTCGAAGATGCCGAGGCAATGCGTTCTGCACAGCTGCGAGCATCCAAAAGTGGCCAGGGGATTCTTCGCTCACGTGCACTGGTACCCACAACGAACTGACAATCTTTAATGGCATCGTTAAGCGTTGGCACCACTACCGCCGACTCCAGTACATCGACAGCAGAGACGGCCCGCCAGTTAGCCTGCTCGCTGGGATAATCTTTAGGGGCCACCAGAACGAGTCGCTCCAGGCCCATGTTTTTCATGGCGCGGGCTACCCCGCCGATATTGCCGGGATGGCTGGTGTTGACCAGTACTATGCGGATGTTATTGAGGTTCATTGCTTGCATTCTTGGCGGGTGCGTCGGGCGGTGAGTTTAGCAGAGTTTCACTGGCTGGATTTGGGGTTTCTGGTGGCGGCTTTAAGGCCGCTGCGCTGCTTGGGGCGGCGAGTCACGCCGAACAAAAACGCTCTGATCAACTCTGGCTCATATTGACCAATACTGCCCAGGAGCCGCAAATTTTTCAGAACCTCGCATTGCTCAGTGCAGTCGAGCTGACCGCCAATGACAGCAAAAACATCAACCCAGCAAAGGCTTGACCGTCTGTAAAACGGCCTTAAAGCACTTGGGGTTCCCACACACGATATTTCCCGACTCCATATAATTGTCAGAAGCATCGATATCAGCAACAAGCCCACCCGCCTCACGCACCAGCAGGGCGCCGGCAGCAATATCCCATGGCGCCAAGCCAATTTCCCAGAAAGCATCCAGGCGTCCCGCTGCGACATAAGCAAGATCGAGGGATGCCGCGCCAGCACGTCGAATACCCGCACATTGTGCGGCGAGAACCTCTATCGATTTACTGTACGGAACAATCTTATCATCGCAATGGTTCTTGAACGGAATACCAGTGCCCAGCAACGCGCCTTCCAGGCTGGTCAGCGCACTGACTCGAATGCGGTGGCCATTCAATTGCGCACCACGACCGCGTGAAGCTGTGAACTCCTCGCGCCTCACCGGATCAAGTACTACCGCGTGCTCAAGTTGTCCACGATAGACACAGGCAATAGAAATTGCATAGTGAGGAAGTCCGCGAATAAAGTTGGTGGTGCCGTCCAGCGGATCAATAATCCATCGGTATTCGGCATCCTCACTGCCCAACAGTCCGCTTTCCTCACCCAGAATAGCGTGATCGGGATACGCTTTTTGCAGGTGATAGATAATTTCCTGCTCAGCATTGATATCAACTTCCGTGACGAAGTCATTCACCCCTTTAGCCTTCACCTCAAAGCGATGCAGATCATCGGAGGCGCGCACGATGTTTTCCCCGACTTTGCGAGCCGCCCGCAGCGCTATATTGATCATCGGTTCCATGGGGTTTCCCGGATTGCGAGCTAAAATGCTGGTTAAGGTGTGAGTTCGTCCTGCTCCGCGCCTTCCTTGACAGGAAGCATCAGATCTTCTTTGGTCACACCCAACGCCAGCGCAGTGGCAGAAGCCACATAGATGGAGGAATAGGTGCCGATAGTAACACCCACAATAAGGGCGACAGCAAAGCCGAAAATCATTTCGCCCCCAAACAATGCCAATGACACCACCGTCAACAACGTGGTGCCAGAGGTGACCAGCGTACGACCAAGGGTTTCACTGATTGAGATGTTCATTGCGTCAACCGGCTCTGTTCGCCGCAGCTTGCGGAAGTTCTCCCTGATACGGTCAAACACAACGATGGTGTCGTTAATTGAGTAACCCACCACTGCCAACACCGCTGCTAATACGGTGAGATTAAATTCCATTCCGGTCAGCGAGAAAAAACCGAGCGTTATAATCACGTCATGGACCAGGGCCGCGACCGCCCCTAAGGCAAATTTCAACTGAAAACGAAAGCCTATATAGAGCGTTACCAAAAACAGTGCCAGCAGCATGGCCAGGCCACCCTGTTCACGCAGTTCATCCCCAACCTGCGGTCCTACAAACTCCATACGCCGCAGCACCACCTGGCCGCCTGTGAATTCCTCCTGCAAGATGCCCAACAGAGCAACACCCTGTTGATCCGAATATCCCTGGGGCAATCGGATGAGTACATCCCGGTCGCTGCCAAAGCTGACTACTGTGGCACCGGCGTAGCCCTGCGTCTCGAGTATGTTGCGAATGTCGCTGAGTTGCGCTGTCGCGCTGTAGTTAACCTCTACCAGCGTACCGCCAGTGAAATCCAACCCCCAATTCAATTGCCGAGTGGCCAGCGAGCCGATAGAGGCAACCAGTAACAAAATTGAGATCACTACCGCCAGCTTTCGCTGGCTCATAAAGTTGATCACTTTCATGACTTGCGGCCCCCGATTGCCAGTTTTTCCACCCGGCGCCCGCCGTAGAACAGGTTGATGATCGCACGCGTACCCAAAATGGCCGTGAACAATGAGGTGAGGATGCCGACCGACAGGGTGACAGCAAATCCTTTGATCGGCCCGGTCCCTACCGCGTACAAAATCACAGCCACAATAAAGGTAGTGAAGTTAGCATCCAAAATCGTCGTAAATGCGCGCGCATAACCGGAGTGAATGGCCATCTGTGGCGACAAACCATTGTTGACCTCCTCGCGAATTCGCGAAAATATCAGCACGTTAGCATCCACCGCCATACCCACCGTAAGAACGATACCTGCTAAACCCGGAAGCGTGAGCGTGGCTCCAAGCATCGACATTACTGCCACCAACAATACCAGGTTGGTAGTCAGGGCAACGACAGCAGCAATACCAAAAACCCTGTAATAAAGCACCATGAACAGTACCACCAGGCCCAGACCGAAATAGACGGCCTGAACACCCAGCCGTATATTTTCAGCGCCCAAAGACGGTCCAACGGTACGTTCTTCGACGAACGATATAGGTGCCGCAAGCGCACCCGCTCGCAGCATCAGAGCCAGCTCAGATGCCTCAAGGGGATTGTCCAGACCAGTAATCTGAAACTGAGCGCCTAACGCAGACTGTATGACAGGCGCCGTGAGCAACTTCTTCTCATCGTAGGGAGTCTTCACGACAACTTCCTCGCCATCTTCTCCCACCTGATAACGCGTGCGGAATTTGCGCTCTATAAACAACACACCCATGCGACGTTTGACGTTATTGCGGGTCGCCCGAGACATCAGGGTTCCGCCCTCATTATCCAGACTAATCTGTACGTTTGGCATCCCGTTCTGATCAAAACTGGACTGAGCATTTGAAACGCGCTCACCCGTAATGATGACATCCCGCTCCAGCCATTCACTTGCGCCGGCCCGGTCGGCGCTGCGGTAATCAAAGCGTTGTTTTTCAGATGACGCGGCATCGAGGTTTGCAACCAACCTGAATTCCAGGTTCGCCACCTTGCCCAGAATGCGCTTGGCCTCAGCGGTATCCTGAATTCCGGGTAGCTCGACCACAATGCGATTTTGTCCCTGACGCTGCACCAGGGGCTCGGACACACCTAATTCGTTAACCCTGTTTCGCAGCGTGGTGAGATTCTGACTGACAGAATATTCGGCGATCTCCTTACGGGTAGCCTCCGACATGGATGCCAACAAATTCCAGCTATCACCCTTTTCCTCGCGCACTAACACCAGTTCCGGATTATTCTCAGCCACAAGCTCCCTTGCCTGTTCGCGCAGAGCCTCGCTTTGAAAGCGCGCTTCAATTTTACCCTGGCGGTTGAGGGTGACAAAGCCGCGAATACGCGCTTCGCGCAACGCCCGCTTGGTGGAATTAACGTAGTACTCCAGGCGCCGCTCTATTGCCGCCTCAACGTCGACCTCCAGCTTGAAGTGCACGCCACCACTGAGGTCCAGGCCCAATTTCATCGGTTGCGCACCATAGTCACTGAGCCAGGAAGGCGTGGTGGGCGCCAGGTTCAGGGCGACAATAAAGCCATCCCCCACAGCGCGGGACACAACGGCCTGGGCAACCAACTGCTGATCAGCATCCGTCAGACGCACCAGCGCATTGCGACCACTGTCATCGATCGTGTCCCCGAAATGCTGTATCCCTGCCTCCTGCAACGCAGTCAATATGCGGTTCATTGTGCTCTTTTCAATCAATTGAGAGCTGCTTGCACCGGTTATCTGCAAGGCAGGATCCGGCGCGTACAGATTGGGCGCGGCGTAAAACAGGCCCAGCAGCAGCACAGACAGCACAAGCAGATATTTCCACAGTGGGTACTTATTCAGCATAGTGTCACTCTATTTGGAATACTGGCGTCGAGGGTACACAGCCTGGTCCCCTTTAAAAAGTGCGCCATTATAAATTAACCGCCGTTGGTCACAAGCCCGGATTCGCGACCGCTAGGTTTCTAACCACTGCCGCGCATTGCGAAATAGTCGCAGCCATCCGGCATCCTCTGTCCAGTGCCCGGGGGCCCAGGAGTGCTGAACGGTCCGAAAGACCCTCTCCGGATGTGGCATCATGATGGTAGCGCGCCCGTCTTCACTGGTGAGACCGGTGATTCCGCCGGGCGAGCCATTAGGGTTGGCAGGATAACCCTGCGCCACCTCAAGATCGTTCTCAATATAGCGGAGCGCAACCACACCGCCTGTTTCACACGCTGCCTGGGCCCGGGCATCGACGAACTGGGCTCGCCCCTCCCCGTGCGCCACAGCGATGGGCATATACGAACCCGCCATGCCCGATAACAGCACAGACGCATTTTCCTCTACGCGCACCAGCGCCAGCCGCGCCTCAAATTGCTCGGAGTGATTGCGCACAAAGCGCGGCCAATGAGCTGCGCCGGGGATCAATTCCTTTAGCGCGGATACCATTTGGCAACCGTTGCACACGCCCAGCGTAAAGGTGTCCTGGCGCGTGAAGAATGCGCTGAAGCCTGCACGAACTTCCGCATTGAACAGGATGCTCTTGGCCCATCCTTCGCCAGCTCCCAGCACATCGCCATAGGAAAATCCGCCGCAGGCCACCAGGCCACGAAATCTTGCCAGATCTACCGTTCCGCTGAGCACATCGCTCATGTGAACATCAAATGCTGCAAAGCCTGCTCGATCAAATGCGGCACCCATTTCAACGTGCCCGTTGACGCCCTGTTCCCGCAGAATCGCAACCTCTGGCCGCGCACCGGTTGCAATATAGGGAGCACAGATATCCTGTTCCGGGTCAAAGCTCAGGTGTGCAGAGAGGCCAGGGTCCTCCGCCGTATGCCGCTGATACTCCTGTTCCGCACACTCGGGATTATCCCGCAGGGACTGAATTTCATAACTGGTACGCGCCCAAAGTTGTTGCAGTCTCGACCGGTTGTCACTCAGAACGGTCTCTTGTCCGTCAACAATATTCACTGTATCTCCAGAGACCGCCTTCCCTATCACATGCACACAGCCCGTCATGCCCATCTGCGCCGCATAGGAGTTAAAAGCACCCAGCAGATTGCTGGAAATCTGCAATACCGCCCCTGCCTCCTCCGTAAATAACTTCTCCCGCGCATTTCCGGGAACACTGGACAGCTCTATTTGCAAACCACAGTGACCGGCAAATGCCATCTCCAACAGCGTTGCCATCAATCCACCATCCGAGCGATCGTGATACGCCAACAATTCACCGCGACGTAAAAATGCCTGTATCAGGCGAAAGAAGCTCACTAAATCTGCCGCTGCGTCGATGTCCGGCACCACATCGCCCACCTGCCCACAGGACTGGGCCAAAGCGGAACCCGCCATGCGATTGGCGCCGCGTCCCAGGTCCAGCAGAACCAGTACCGCATCGGCTTCAGGTTGCAACTGTGGTGTCACCGACAGACGGGCATCTACCACTGGTGAAAAAGCTGAGACAATCAGCGACATGGGTGCTGTGACCGACTTGTCTTCGTCGGACTCACGCCATGTCGTGCGCATGGACATGGAGTCTTTTCCTACCGGGATCGTGATTCCAAGCGCAGGGCAAAACTCCATTCCTACCGCCTGCACCGTATCAAACAGGGTTTCATCCTCAACCCCATAACCGGCTGCGCACATCCAGTTAGCCGATAGTTTTATGTCTGAAATATCGGCAATCGCTGCCGCCGTAATGTTGGTAATCGCTTCAGCGACTGCCATGCGCCCTGACGCGGGGCCGTCTAGCAAGGCCAGAGGTGTCCGTTCACCTATGGCCATGGCCTCGCCAGCATTTGAGTCATAAGAAACAGTGGTCACTGCACAATCTGCCACTGGAACCTGCCAGGGACCAACCATCTGGTCGCGACACACCATACCGGTAACAGTGCGGTCACCAATGGTGATGAGGAAACTCTTACTGGCGACAGCTGGCACCTGCAACACGCGTTCCACCGCCTCTGCAACGGATAGTTCCAGCTTCAGGGTATCGCGCGTGATCTTCCGGCGTTGAATGTCACGACTCATGCGTGGCGCTTTACCAAAGAGAACCGACATCGGCAGGTCGATGGGTGCGTTATCAAAGTTTGCGTCAGTCAGACGCAGATGCATTTCCTCGGTAGCCTCACCAACCACGGCGAATGGGCAGCGCTCACGCTGACAAATAGCGTCGAATACTGCCAGATTCTCCGGCTCGACCGCCATTACGTAGCGTTCCTGCGACTCGTTGCACCAGATTTCCAGAGGCGACATCCCCGGCTCGTCATTGGGCACATTGCGCAGCTCAAACACGCCACCGCGACCGCCGTCTTTGACGAGTTCGGGGAAGGCATTGGACAACCCACCGGCACCTACATCGTGAATAAAGGCTATGGGATTGTCCTCTCCCAACTGCCAGCAGCGGTCTATCACTTCCTGACAACGCCGTTCCATCTC
>PKCY01000252.1 GCA_002862985.1 Haliea sp. | reverse complement strand
CATAGTTCGCAGTTTCTTCGCCCTTAAGCGCCTTTTTAAGAACTTCCCCTACCGCAACCTTGTAATCATCATTAATAAAATTGGCCACAAGGTCTTTACCCATCACCTCAGTCTTAGTAAAGCCCGTGATATTTTCCGCCCGCTGGTTCCACTCATTGACATTCCCTTGCGTATTTATACCGAAAATCGGAGCGTTCGCGGTATCAATTAACTGTGTCAGTTCCTTCGCAATGCTCTCCTGTCCGACCCGTGATTTATTCAGTGCGATCGTGGTTTTTTTCGAGAAGAAAAATGCAGACCATAACATTAATACAAGTAAACCTATGGTCAGCTCAGTAATATAGGTTCTTTTATTCAGACTGCTCTCGACTAAAGAAGCGTACTGTGAAAGTGCGCCGAGCTGAAAATTGGATAGTTCTAAAAATAATTCATTTAATGGCTTCAATTTTCCATTGGCTAACGCTAGTTCGTAAGATGCTTTATGTCTGTCAACTGATGACATTTCAATCGAGGAAATAACCTGGAGTCTATAGGCTGAGAGAAGATCCGCGAACTGTTGATAAACATCTTTTCCATTAATTAGAAGTCTATTTTTTGCATTGAGGTTTCTTTGAAATCGCTGTTGTATTTGAGATAACTCATTGACCTGCTTTTTGCCTTCAACGTAAATATTTTCTTCGTCTAGCTCACCGTGTTCCAGTAACAGGGTCACTAAATCACTGTTAATAGACGAGATTCGAAGTTTAATTTCATTAATTTCACTCACCTGAGCTAAGTTCGTTTCGTTGATCGTTTGCAGCAGTAGCTTATTGGACTGAATAATTTGATTGGCGGCGAAGTAAACTACCAGCGTGAGTAGAATGCCAATCAACGGTGTAATTAGAAATCGGGCCTGCATAGATAACGAGTCAAACATAGCTATGTATACAGTTACTAAATTTTTAGCCAATCATCAGGTTTGATCAGCCCTCTAAATGTAATTTCATTCCCTTCTTTTTTGAAGATGGCCATAACCCCTTCAGGCTTTGGCCAAACATCTAGACCATCTTTAAGGTTAGAAGTATGTCCAACATAAACAGTATTTTTTTCTACATCATCGGCTGCCAACATTGAATCTAATAGATATTGACCTAATCTTGACGACTCATCACCAGGCAGAGCCAGAGAAAATCGTAAACCTTCGTCAACTTCAAGCTCACCAAACACCAGCCGAGCCGAATCTTTTGCCCGACAATACGGGCTTGCTTTCACCGTGCCAATGGGGATATTTAATGTTTTTATAGCCTTGCTTATGCGCTGCATTTGAGCTGCTCCTGCTTCGGATAAATTTCTTTGTGTTTCGCAACGTTTTAAATCAATAAGCACTGTCTCTCGATTTACATCTTTTCTTTCTGTTAAACCATGGCGCAGATAAATGATGTGGTTGCCTGCCTTTAATTCTTCGATTAGGCGTTCTGGGGGTAGTATTCCGGACGTTTCGGCTTCAGCAAAAACATTATTTGTGAAGATACACAAAAAACTGATGAGAAGCATATTTTTTAAGCAAGATATCATAATAATTGTCAGAAAATTCATAGTGTTATGTCGCCCGCAGCTAGCCTAGCAGCAGATTTGAGCGCGGTATCATACCCCAGTAATCTTGTTTAGCCTATTGAAGAGTAGGCCTTGCAGGGATCAATGCTTCGGGGTTGCGACAAGTTAACTTTTTCAGGTGGACGTATGAGCAGGGTGAATGGGCGTATCAGGTGCTTAATAGGGTTCCTCACGTGTAGTTGTTCGCCCTAATCCCCGCGCAATGTAGGGGAAATTAACGGTACATTGCGAGCAGAATCCTCCTGTGACTTAATGGCTGAACCGGATAAGTTCCCAATCTCGCTGTATTATTGGCTGGAGTTGTGATTACTCGGGCAGTCGTGCCATCAAACCCATGCATTCGCAGGCGCATCATCAGGGCCGTGATAGTCTACTTGCGGGCTCGTTTTTGGGCTTAGACATTCGGGCCAAATGAGAAACGTTTATGAGCAAAATTGTAGGTGGCGGACCCAAAAAGGTTCTCTACACACTTAATGCAGTGCGGCACATTGGCTTGAAAAATTCTGCAAAAGCACTCACTGCAAAAAATACCTGCAAAGCATGCGGCCTTGGCATGGGCGGCCAGCTTGGCGGCATGACTAACGAGCTTGGGGAGTTCCCTTCGGTTTGCAATAAAAGTGTCCAAGCGCAGTCGACCGACATTCAATCGCCCATTCCTTCCGAAGTATTCTCCCATAGCATTAGAGAACTAAGAGAACTCTCACCCAAAGAACTAGAACATACTGGGCGATTAGGCAGACCCATTTTCAAAGCCAAAGACAGCGAACACTACCAAGAAGTCGAATGGGACTGGGCCCTCCAATACGCAATAGAACGCTTTCAAAAAAGCGAACCTGATAGAAGTTTCTTTTACGCCTCCGGCCGCTCATCCAACGAAGCAGGGTTTTTACTCCAACTTCTCGCGCGTTTGTACGGCACGAACAATGTCACCAACTGCTCGTACTATTGCCACCAAGCAACGAGTGTTGGTTTAGGTAGTACCATCGGCACTGGTACCGCGACAATCGAACTGGGAGATTTGGCGCATTGCGATACCGTTTTTATTATTGGTGCTAATCCTGCCTCAAATCACCCTCGCCTGATCCATCAATTGAAAAACTGCAGAGAGCGCGGCGGGAATATCGTTGTCATTAATCCTGCAAAAGAACCTGGACTTGTAAAGTTTTCAGTACCAAAAAGTCCCGCCTCAATGATTGTAGGCGGCACTGATATTGCTTCATTGTATTTGCAACCCAACATCGGCGGAGACATAGCGCTCTTAAAGGGGATCTCAAAAGCAGTTCTTGAACTAGGAACTGAAGATACAACTTTCATTGAAAGTTATACGGATAATTTTTTCGCTTACAGAAATGATATCGATGCCACGACGTGGACCGACATAGAAAAAAACACTGGCATCAGCAAAATAGAAATTTACGAACTGGCTAAGATTTACAGTCAATCGAATAATACCGTTTTTGCATGGGGCATGGGGATTACTCATCACCAGTTTGGCTCGGCGAACGTTGAGTACATTGCCAATCTTGCCCTCCTTCGCGGCATGCTTGGAAAACCGCACGCTGGCTTGTTACCTCTAAGAGGCCACAGCAATGTACAAGGTATCGGCACCATCGGCGTTAAGCCTGTTCTATCTTCTGACGTGTTTCAAAAAATTGAACAGACACTCGATATCAAATTACCAACCCGAGAAGGCTTAAACACACTCGCGTCTTTAGAAGCAGCCTATGCAGGCGAAATGGACAATGCATGCATTGTCGGCGGAAACTTATACAGCGCGACACCTAATTCAAAATGGGCAGAAGCGGCCCTAGACAGAGTCTCTTTTAAACTCTACCTCACCACCACTTTGAACCAAGGACATCTATACGGCATTGAAAACGAAGCACTCGTGCTACCTGTGTGTGCAAGAGACGAAGAAAACCAATCTACAACACAAGAATCCATGTTTAACTTTGTGCGCCTAAGTGACGGGGGCATTAGTCGTCTCGATAACGTTCGCTCGGAAGTAAGCATTCTTTCTGCCTTAGGCAAGGGTTTAATTGATGAAAATTTACCCGCTGAAAAAATCTTTAGTTTTGAAGAATTTGGATCCCATGAAAAAATTCGCGACGCCATCGCAAAAACGGTACCAGGAATGGAAGACCTGAAAGATATAGGGGTCGCTAAGGAGGAGTTTTATGTGCGCAATCGCTTAATACATACGCCTCATTTTAACACAAAAAATAAGCGCGCCCGCTTTCAAATACATGCAATCCCTCAACCTAAAGATGGCTCAAATAGATACCCTTTTTTATTGGCGAGCATTCGCAGTGAGGGTCAGTTTAATTCCATTATTTATGAAGAAAACGATACTTATCGTTACAACGCCGGCCGAGATACCGTGCTTATGTCAAAAGAAGATATGCAACAGATTGCCTTGCAGGACGGAGATAGAGTTACAGTGCGGTCTTCAAGTGGCGAGCTTGAAAACATGAAAGCGCAGGCTTTTGACATACCACCTGGAAATGTTCTCGCTTATTACCCCGAAGCCAACGTACTATGTGAAAAACGCATCGACCCTAGAAGCTTCACGCCAAATTTTAAATCTGTGCCTGTAATGATCGAACGATTTTCCAGCTAAGAAGCCCATCGACAACTAAAAGAATCTCCTTCTCAAGTGCTCGGCGGCGGCGCACAGTCAGTGTCATCGCCGATGCGTCGGACAGGTGGATTTAGAATGCATCGTATTGATGCTGGACACTTCAACTCCTATCCTGAGCCAATATTTGAAAACGGTATTCGTCGTATCGCAGTGGCGTCATAACATCCAGTTTGCATAAAGCGAGAGCTGGTACATTTCATTGGAGCTGTATTTTCCACTCCAGAAGTCCGCATCAATTTTTGCGCTGCCTAGGTCGGTGTAATTAAGGTATCCACCAACTATCAGAGTATTGCTCAAATGATAGCGCGCGCCAGCGTTGTAGCGAATCTGCTCGTCAATAGGCAATTCCGGAACCCGCTCATTCGCACTTACCACGTTAGTATCATAAGCGATGCCAGCCGTGATATCCCAGTCATCATTCAGTTTATACTGGAAGCCTGCCGCGTAATGATAAGTGTCCTTCCAGTCAGTGACTATGGGCGCTCCGCCAAAGTCTTTAACGGAAACAAAGATATTGTCCAGCTCGTCCCAGTTGTCCCAGCCAACGGTAAAATCAAGCCCCAGTCGGTCATCGACATCGTGGTGCAGGGCAAGTCGCACGTTCTGTGCCATCGTCAGCTGTGTATCGGTGCTGACCTGCACGCCTTCACCAATGTTGCCGTCAATTTTGAGTTTGCCGTCAAATTTAATATCGAAACTACTTTGCCAGCTTATGCCAACTCGCGTGCCGGTATTAAAATCATACATAGCACCGACCGCACCCCCAAAACCGGTATCGTCTCCATCCAGTTTGGCCCTGGCACCCACAAAAGGTACACGCAGTTTTTGTGTCAACGTGGAGTAGAAAATTTGCGGCGTGACGCCAATCGACAATCGATCTGTGACCTGATAAGCCACCGTGCCTCCCATGGCCATCACCAGCAGGTTTACCTCCGTGGCCTGAAAGCGACCTACCCAGTCGTCATTGTAATTAAGGCCAGCACCCGCCAGCCCTGCAAGAGAAATACCGGTGCTCCACTTGTCCCAGCCATTATCGAACACGTAGGCCATGCTAGCCCCAGGTGTAACCTGACCGGCCTGCCCGCCATTCCCGTCTCCGACTAATAACGGTCTAGACTCCTTCACATCAAACTTAACTCTGGTAATAAGAGCGCTAGCTGCGCCAAATAATTGATCGCCTTTAATGCGGGTTGCACTGGCCGGGTTGTGGATAATAGTTGCTGCCTCGTCCGTCCCTGCAGTGGCGCCGGCAGACGCGCGGCCACCAGAAAAATCACCGTACTCATTCAGCCACAATCCGCCAGCAACCGCATGATTACCCCCCAGCATGACAAGCGTTATAGTAGTGCTTTGTAAGATTTTTTTCATTGCGTCTATTCCTTTAATAACCCTTAGCTTTTACGAAGTAAGTCGTTGCAACACACTAGTCGGAGAAAGAACGATTGGTAATGTGGTTCTGTGCGCGATTAACGACAAGGCTGGGATAAAATGTTCAGCATTCCATTTTGTGGCCGACCTCGGCGATGATCTGCGCGGCCTTGACTGGATTAACTTCAGCACCGTGTTTCACTCACTCTTCATTTTATGCCTGCCTGCCACCTAGTTCGGTTGGCGCGCTTCTCCGATCGCAGGAACATTCACAGGGCTTGCGACACCATAAATGACGGAAATACCTGTGCCACCTCCCCAGGTGGTGCTTGCGCGAGCCGGGTCCACGTTGTCAACCACCGCGTCAATGTCGTTCCAGTTATTCGCTGCCCAAGCGTTGCCCGCCTGATCCACCACAACGTCGGTGATCATCTGGATGCTGCCGCTTTGGAAGACGTGGATAACGTCACCAATCTTGGTACCCTCCGGGTGCCCTTGGGTATCGTCGCCCGCCATCAGACCAACGCCACGACCCCAAAAGTTCCCAAACCACACGTCGTCATTACCGTCGATTGATACACCCCATGGAATAAACACGCCCTTGTCACCGGTGAAACCCTTTGGAGCCGGCTGCGATCCGTCGGGCCGGATCATGTTAAGAACCCCGGTTGGATTCTCTGCCGAAATTGTCCCTTTGGCCATTATTGGAAGCATCTGCTCTGTCATCAGTTGAAATTGCTTCATAACCGGCGTCCCAGCCGGCAAGGTTGGCGCGGGGAATCCTGGCGACATATTGCTAGCTACCCACAGGTTACCCTTCGAATCGAGAGCGACTCCACGGGCAATCACCCCCACCTCGAACGACTCGGCCTTAGAAGGATCGTCGGCTGGGAATCGGGTCACGATGTTCGACTGCGAGCTACTGACCCAGACGCGATTCTGTGCATCAATCGCAATGCCGAAGGGCGATTTTAATCCCTTCACATTCACCACCACTCCGTCCTTGATCTCGCCACCGGGGAAATGGAGCAGTTGATTCTTGGTAGCATCAGCAATCCAGACGTCACCATTATCGGCAACACTAACGCCCATCAAGTCCCCGACTTTTCCGGCCATGGGAAAGTCGGATTCCTTGCCAATTTGCCGCCCTTCTAGGTCCATCACTCCAATCGAACCATTGAAGCTTGAAACCCAAACACGGTTCTTGCCCATCCCCGTCCCCCAACCAATGCCATCCACGCCCATTCCAGTAAAGCCCGTGATCGGTGGCGACAGCGCGGTGCCGTTCGGTGACAATTTTATCGTGCCTCCCCCGATATTATGATACACGCCCGACTGCGATCCAGGCATCCAGTTCACTCCGCTCCAAATATTTCCCTCAACATCGACCTGTAGCTTGCCCGGCGCAAAAATTCCGCCACCCGCGAAAGATAGGATCATCGCAAAATCTTCCGGGGCGTAAGCGAGATATGGCACGTGAGGTGCTTCGCGTCTGGAGCCGTCTTCTGGCTGCGGATAGGCTTGATCAAAGAGTCCAAACAGTCCGTCAGGATTCGCCCAAGGGGCCCGTGCTATGCCAGACAGCGCTTCCAGTGTATCTCTGGGGATTTCATCAGTGCCTGACGCAGCCGCTTTGAGGAATGCTGCGCGCCAAGCGTCATCGGCGGTGGTGCCAAAGGCAGCGATCATCGAACCGAGGGTGTTGAGTCGTGCCAGCGTCGTATTCTGAGTACTATTCAGAGGATTAAGCAGCACATTGCCCCACGTTCCAGTCACCGGGTCGACCAGGTTGGGCGCGTTGCCCGCTGCAATCCTGACACCCAAGGGGTTGCCACTGATTGTCACGCCATCAATGAACTGGGCACTGGTGAACACCGAGGCCACGGTAGTCAGTTCATTAACCACGACCGCACTTAGCGGTGTTGCGCCGAGCACCGACATGAGAGCAACATCCTCGCGGTCACCACCCTCGGTTGTGATGTAGTAGATACTGCCCTCCTCGCTGGAACTAAGATTCTGTAGCTCAAAGTTTCCATCAGCATCCGTAGAGCTCTCTCCAATAGTCTCTGATGAGCCCGTCCCTGCAGTTCTCCAAAGCGTCACTTTGGCGCCCGGAATCGCCTTGCCACCGAGCGTCAACGACCCCTCCATATCGAGGGCTAAAGTGGGTAGGCTCGCAACCACCATTCCCAGCAACAGCAATGACGCAATGGCACCTCTGGTCGAAATCCGCCCTGCAAACAGGCCGAGATCCAAAGAACTGCCTCGATCTTGGACAGGAGAGCTAATATATTTCATAAGACAGGAATCCTATTATTGTTTGATACGCCCCTTTGCAAAAGTGTACTTATTTTTGCCGAACGCAGGACGATTGAGCTATTGGACTGGATCAGGCTAACATACCTGATACCTAAAATAGAAGTCTATAAACGCACCATGCTGGCGCTCTGTCCTAAGCCTACGTAGACATGTTACAGATCAAGGATGAACGCGGGCTGCGAGCAAAGTGCAGGGCTATAATAGTTGAACTTTTCGCGGAATTGTCTGGGTCATCGTCCAAGACGGACTAGACAAGCTGGCAGGCACACCCCGTTTATATTCCCTCTAGTTACAAACGTTGCGTGTAAAACTTTTTTTAAAAGGTATCAAAGTGATAAAGCAAATAATATTGCCCTTTTTAGCTATTTCGGTGGTGTGTACTAGCACCTATGCACAGGAACCAACACTGGGGTTTAATGATGTGATTTTCGAATCTATTCTAACGCCTGATATCGTAGAGACCCCCATCGGCAAGCACACTTTTTTTGACAGAATGCCCCATGCTGAAACCGTTGGCAGTTTACGGCAACCCTGATACCAAACGATCGACAGAAGCATTCCTGAATATAGTGCCGGCCGTTTCTATCAATATGTATTGGCTGCGAGTGCATCTCTTGTGATGCCGCTTTCCGCATAGGCACATCTAATGGCAATCCTCAATGACTCGCTCTACAAGAGTAGTGGTACTCAGCTTACTAGCCCTCCCTATCTCAATACTTTTTTGCAGTGACGTTTTGGCGCAGCCGGCCGACGCGACCCCACTTAGTTTAGCCGGTAACATTTAGACCGTCCTTGCTGGCAGTCAAGGCGCACGGATAAAATCCCTTTGCGCAATGGCCCTTGCCAATGGTGCCTTTGCATTCTGATGTGATGGTGAAGGCACCTACTCGCTGAATTTCCCGCTGGATCAAAACGGGCAATGCACGCTACAGCTGAGTATCGACAAGTCAACGCCTTGAGATCGGGGGAATCCAGCCTCAGATCTCAAGCAACTGCCCTAGCCCATTCTGCAAACGCAGCTATCCTGAGCTCCCGGTAGCACTGAGCCCTCACCAGATTCCTGCCCCAGTTGAAGATATGTGATACCGCAGCGTGTGCAGTCACGAGTCTCTGGGCCTGCTTCAGCTGCACCCGCGCCAGGTGATCGTGATGTAATTGATTTGTAAGCTATCCAACATCTAGAAAACTATGCCGCATTGTGTTTTAGAAGTGGAATAAACTCTCCAAAAGGTCTTCTTATAATTTGCTTTTTATGATGTCTTCTAAACCGTCGATGAAGCGCTCATGATCATTCGAGCTAGGGACTAATTGAATTTTCTGACCCCCGTGGTCTTCAAAAATCCCTTGGTATTCATGACCTATTTCAATCACTGTCTCCAAACAATCCGCGACAAAAGCTGGACTAAACGCGAGTAGTTTTTTTGCACCTTTTCTCCCTTGCTCTTCTACTACCTTATCAGAAAAAGGGGTAAGCCAATTTTTGTCTAAGCGAGACTGGAAACAGACTGTATAGTCTTCTTCTTTTAAACCTAACTTATTGGCAATAAGCCGCGTTGTTGCATAGCTTGTCGCCTTGTAGCACATACTATTGGCTTCGTTAATTTCAGTTTCACAGGGCGCGTCACTACAAACGCCGTCTCCTTCATAAATTTTATCTACAT
>PKCY01000328.1 GCA_002862985.1 Haliea sp. | reverse complement strand
TCTTCGCAAGTGCGACGCCAGAAAGGCGGCACTTAAGAAAAGTCAGCCTGAAGTTTCACCTGGTACCGCGACGACGACGTCGTCCGAGCGCCGCCTTCTCTGCCATCCACATTGGCTGTATCGCTTCAGCCAGTCGGACGACAATGGTGCCTACCATGGCAGTGACGATTTCGTGAACGTCTACAACGCGCCAACGAGTGTAGCACCTGGAATGGCGTACACGTACCAAGGAGAGCCGGTGGAGTCTGGCGTGACTCAGGGAGAGGGCGCTCCGCCGGCAAGCTTTGCGTGCTGTGCAAGAACGAATCGCGTCTTTGTTGGATTTGACAAGACAATGGAGCGCGATCGTTCCCGCGCACCTGTTCTCGTATACGACGTCGAGTCCGGGAAGATGATTGGACGCTGTCGCTGATAGCACCGCATGAATGGAATTTGCGTAAAACGAATGAATTTCTGGCGAGTTGCCGCCTGCGCAGGGATATGACGTGGGAAATGGAAATCGTTCCATCAGCAGAGGGTGGCGCTACTTTGGCGCGTGCGAAGCAGTTTATACAGGGCTTTGTAGACACCCTCTCCGAGCAGGACTCCATCTCTGAGAATTTACCTCTCTACGTTGGAAGTTTGCCGTATTACCAGAGAATGCTCGCTACTGCTCTGTCTTCTTCACTGCAACGTTCACTGCCGCCGACGGGGGATAGCATGAAGGCCCTACTGAGTGAATTGCCTGAACATACAGCATTGCTGGGACAGTCCCTCCCTTAAGAGGAGCGTTTGTTCTGCTCATATTATGGTGGGCACCCAATTGCCATGAAAGCCAAAGGGCACTCTTACCGGTAGGTGAATGGTGGCAATGGGGCCCGCTTCTATATCGGCTGCCTCCAGGATGACCACGTCACTGGTATTGCTCTCAGAATCATAGACAAAAGCCATTAACCAGCCGTCGTCCTCTGCTGTTGCTCCCGGTTTAGGCACGAAGACCGGCTCCAGAAACATTCGCGCAGCACCCTCGCTATACGTTTGCTTTCGCGCCTCCTGCAAGTCGTGTTTAATCAACCCGCCCACGCTAAAGCCGGCACCAAGGGTGACGCAGTAACCATAGCGGTAAGGCTTTCCCGTTAGGCACTCTGAGATGCGGGGAAATTCCTGCCCCTCATCGTCCAGACGAGATTCGTACACCTTCGTTTTGTCTCGATCAATGATCCAGCGGTCGAGTGTTGCGGTACCCTCATTCGGCCCCAACGTGTCAGACGCAAACATCCGGGGATGGCGCACGACATCCAGTACAATCCTTCCCTGCGCGTCTTCATAGCCGTTCATGGGGTGGAAAACATAGCAGGGATCGACCTCGTGCCAGCTTATATCCTGGGCACTGCCGCGGCGTGGTAGTAACCCCACCCGCGCATTGTGATGCGGATTCCAGTGATAGGGTAACGGCGCGCCTTGCTCCGCTGCCTCCATACTCAGTGTTACGGGTAGATCAAGCACAATGAAGTAGTTTTGCGTGATCATGCAATCGTGAACCATGGGTTGTCCGGGCACGGGAATGTTTTCCGCACGGATAACGTCGCCCTGGGCGCCGATGACCACATGTTGAACATAGTCCCATAAGGGCGAATAAACGGCAGCGTGGAGCTCACCGCTGTCTGCATCGAGGTGCGGATGCGCTGAAAGTCCGCCGGGTAGGGTGCCCGCGAAATTAGTCCGCGTCACTGTTTCCAGAGAACAGTCTAATTCCACGGGTAGATTTCCACCCTCTACAATCGCCAGCCGTTTCCCCGCGTGGTAAATAATATTGGTATTGGCCAACCCGCCCCCCAATTGGAGTTCGTTTTTCGGGCCCTCCACCGACGGCCAGCCCTTCTCCTCGACCAAATCATCGTCGCGCACGAAGCGATTGCGATACCATTGCGCCTTCCCATCGCGCAGTTGCAGGCCGTGCACCATTCCTGTTCCGAGGAACCAGTGGTGAGTGGCTGGATCTGGTTTGATTGGATTGGGGCCAATCCGCAGAAGTTGTCCTGTCAGTGCCTGGGGTATGTGACCGGTAACTTGCAATTCGGTTACCGTGCTTTCGAGTTCTACGGGTGCAAAGTTGCCGGCGAGATAGGGGTTTTGCATCATTTACTGTCTCCACCACACTCAGTGCTATTAAAAGATGTCCCTGCAGCATGCGGGGTTATAAGGTATACGCGATTTGTTCTGGTATGGACCATCCACACATTGGTTGCCAGCTGGCGACATACCACTGGTACCTCTCATCTGATCTTACGCGTTAACGCGAGCTATAGTCATCCAATTCTGCCGGAGGGACGTATATTTGGTGTACATAAGCACAAATCAGGAAAGGAGTTGGGTAATGATAGACAGAAATCTGGGTAACATCGAACGGGTTGTTCGGCTTTTTCTCGGCGTGGCGTTTGGCGGCTGGGCTTTGATGCAGCCCCATCTAAACGGTGTGGAATGGTTCGTGATTTTTGTGTCAATAGCACTCATTCTGAATGGAATTTTCTCTCGCTGCTATGTCTGGCTTCTGTTGGACATAGACACCAGTTCCAAGTCTGGTAAGAGTGATTCAGCCACCCCCAGCTGCTACAAAGTATAACGACTTGCATCTCGGGAAGGACGGTGATGTACTGGTTTCAAGCAGCAGATAGAGCCAGTAAAAGCGTTAGCAGGGCACACGGGATACCCTTGGTAGCGGTTGCTGTCCTCCTGATATTGAGCTGTCGTGTGGACGCAGCTGGCACTACAGTTGAGAGCATAGGGGATGCCTTTGACTTAAATACGGATGCGCTTCTTTACAGCGAGACGCACTGCGTCGGCAGCGGCCTCGAGCGTGAGGTATTTTATCGCGATGCTGAACAGCAACTTATTGCACACAAAATACTGCGTTACGAGGGCAGTCCAACAGCGCCCTCAGTTTTGTCGAGGAACTATTATTCACGCGAGGTGATTTCAATAGAGTCTGCGCCTCTTAGCATCACCATGTCGACCAGGAATATGGCGGAGTCCGACCCAGAGGCAGTGGAGACTGTCGTCGTTAAACCTAAACCGAACATGGCTGTAGTGATAGATGCTGGTTTCGACAACTACGTGAAGAGTAACTGGGATAAGCTTGTAAACTCTGAAAGCCTAAAATTTCAGTTTCCAATCGCCTCTCGGGAAATCCTGGTGGAGTTGAAAATAAATTTGAAGGACTGCTCCTATAAAACGAAAACAGAAACCTGCTTTAGTCTGGAAATAGACAATTGGTTTCTTAGGCTGTTATCCGATCCTATTGAGCTGGGATATGACACTAGTTTGAGACGCCTTTCCCGTTATAGAGGGCTCTCGAATATTGGTGACGGCGCGGGCGAGGGCCTGGTGGTTGACCTTCGCTATCGTTACCCTGATACCCCCACTGTTGCCTGCAACTTGGCTGAATCAGAACTGGTTGGGAGTGAGGCGTTTCCGGATCTTCCACCGGGCAATGCACCAAGCAGTTTATGATGAAAACCATCATCATCCGCGTCCAGTTCGCCGTGTTGTTGTCCTGCCTCAGTGCCTGTTCCTTGGTAACGGTTGGCGACTACGCACAGAACAAACCGCAATTGGTGCCGGAATTATTTTTTGACGGAAAATTGACCGCACACGGAATTGTTAAGGATCGAGGTGGGTTAGTTCGTCGTTACTTCAGCGCTGATATTAATGCATCCTGGACCGATGGCATCGGAACACTCGAAGAGTTATTTCAATTTGACGATGGGGAGCGGCAAGTTCGGGTTTGGACGCTGACTCCCACGGGTATTGGAACCTATGCAGCTACCGCTCCCGATGTTATCGGTGCTGGGAGCATGCAGGTATCGGGAAACAGTTTGTTTTTGGACTACATGCTGCGCATACCTTACGGCGATAGCACGATAGACCTGCGCATTGATGACCGTATGTATTTGGTATCAGAAAAGGTAATGTTGAATCAATCCAGGATGGTCAAGTGGGGATTTGATGTTGGCGAACTGGTTCTTGTTATTCAGAAGCGCTAGGTCTCGACCCCCATTTTTTATGTACGTTGTTGTCCAGGCATAACGGAGGCACTGACTGGAACTCGCAGTGGGGCTTGCAAAGATGGTAATGCGCATCGTTATTACACAGGAGGCAGGGTAAATGTCAGCCACCATCAAGGGGCCGTGGAATAGATCGCAGATCGATTCCTTTTTACAGGATTCAACGTTTCCATTGCGCCTGGCTTGTGTTGGCGATGATGGTTTTCCTCGGGTAGTCTCCGTCTGGTATGGCTATGACGGGCACCGGTTACGTTGTGTGTCGCACCGATCTTCCAAGCTTATTGGCCTGCTCAAGGGTTCCGATCGGGTAGGCTTTGAGCTGGCACCTAACGAGCCGCCTTATTACGGTGTTAGAGGGCAGGGCATTGCGCGGCTGGAGACCGATGCAGACGCAGCGGTGTTAACGGAATTGATGCAACGATACCTTGGGCGCACGGAGTCAAAACTGGGTAATTGGTTGTTGTCGCGTGCTGATGACGAAGTTCTGATCACCATTGAGGCGACGCGACTCTTCAGCTGGGATTATCGTGACCGTATGAGTCAGGCCCAGAAAACCGACTGAGTTGTTTGGTGACCTGCGTTAGTAGGGGGCTGGCCAATGAAACCAGCTTGAGATGGGCAAGATCGTCTGCGCGCGTTACTCCAGGGTTGATGATAGCGATGGGTTTTTCAAGACGGCTGGAATGGCGGCAGAATCGGTAACCGGAATACACCATGAGTGAGCTGCCCACCACCAGCAGTGCATCGGCTTGCTCTACAGCGTCAAGGCAGGTTTGCACTTTCGCCTTTGGTACTGAGCCGCCAAAAAAAACAACGTCGGGCTTCATCTGACCGGAACAGTCAGGACATTCTGGCAGTGCCAGCTCGGTAAGGAAGTCGTCGGGGACATCCATGTCTCCATCTGGCTTGGGCGTTTGAGGGATTTCAACGGGCCACGCATTTGTGCTATTCAAGAGGCTCTGGACGTTCTCCCTGCCATGCAGTGTCCCGCAACTGAGGCAGCAAACCCTATCGACCCGACCATGTAGATCAATAACGTTCTTGCTCCCGGCTTTTTGATGGAGCCCGTCTACGTTCTGAGTTATTAGCAGTTCGATATGGCCACGCGCCTCTAACTCTGCCAGTGCAACATGGGCCGGGTTGGGAAGCGCATCGCGGATTACCGGCCAGCCATATCGAGAGCGTGCCCAATAGCGGCGTTGCATATTCTGATCTTCCAGGAAGGCCTTTTCCTGAATCGGAGTCTGGTGTCGCCAATCGCCACGCTGATCGCGGTAGGTTGGGATTCCTGAGTCACAGCTGATGCCCGCGCCGGTTAATACAACGAGTTTGGTGTGGCCGGCAATGAAGTCCGTCAGTTCGCGCGTGTCTTTTAAAAGCGTGGTCACCGTTCTATTCCGCCGTTGTACTGTAGTTGTGTTGTGTTCAGTTGGGATCCGAAAAGATTGGCCCTAGCTTTTGCACGCGCAGCTGGTCGGGAAACGAATCCAGAAAAACCTGATCGTTGATGTACGCGTTAGGATTGCCTGCGATGTGGTGCTTCAATAATGTGACGGGCACAATTAGCGGTATTTTTCCGATCTGATAATTCTCAATCAGCGTGCTAAGTTGCCGGCGCCGCTCTGCTGGTATGCGCTTTTTCAACGTCCCCGCCAGTTGCAATAGTACATTGCTATGACTGTCGCGGGTCGCGGTATATGAGAGTGCGGCCATCAAGGTGCTGATAAATTCATTGGCTAATACATGCACAGGCATACTGCCGGCATTTGCCAGCATTGGACCAAGAACTTTGTAGCTGGGAACGTGGTGAGCCATCACCAGGTATTTATAGCGCGAGTAGAATTCGATGAGCCGACGGACGGTTATGTCCTGTGTGATGAAATTTTTCCAAGCATGATATGCGCCAACACGGGTTACGAAACTCTCCCGAAGCCCTGCGTCGTTCAAGCGTCCGTCGTCTTCAAGGGGCAAGAGCGGGTCGTTCGCGGCCAGAGCTCCAGTAAAAATACCGTTCTGGTCAGAGGCGAGATGGTGCCCCTGTGGGGAGTATCTTTTTACGTGGCCGTAACCGCAACTGGGGCTGCCCTTTACCAGGACGTACCCGGCCAGCATGGGTGCCAGATTCAGAACCTGTTGCGCATAATTTGCGATTGGGGTTGTGTAGTCCTGATTGTGGGTCATTACATCAAGTACGCGCACGTCCGTGGCATGACCGACCAGGTGGATTGGTGGTCGTGGAATTCCCAAACCGATCCCTGTTTCAGGGCAGAAGGCGCGGGTCTCAAAATGCGTACAAATGGCTCTTACGTGCTCATTGGCTTCATTGGCCTGAGCATTATAACGAACTGCATACCCGGCAAGGCATGAGCCGATACCCACTAGGGGCCTCGTTGGTAGAGACTTCCCAAACGTCGACATGGTGATTCTCCAGTGACGTCACGGAACGCTACGCCTCATACCGAGTATACGCAACCGGAGAGCGTTGATATCACTCCGTTGGGAAAGATTTTCCATTTGTAGTTGATAACTGGGTCGCGGTTTTTTTTCAGGCACTTGGCTTGAATAATATTTTTGTTTCTGCCACTCTATTTTTAAGATACTACATTAGGATAGAAACAAGGTATCCCAATATGCAACGTCTGATTGCTCTCCTTTTTCTGCTACTTCTGCAAGTCGCGTCAAGCTCTGTGTCTGCGCTAAGTAATGTTTCTGGGGGCGAGGGGTTCTTCTATGGGAATGTGTCGTCCAACGATGTCCCGGTTAAAGGCGCTATGGTGACCTTTTCGCACGGTAAGCCAGTTCATTCGCTGAGTGTGTTTGCCGACGAAGCGGGACGGTTTCTTTCTCCTGATTTACCGTGGAAAGAGGGATACATCATCCGGGTACGCCGGGTAGGCTGGAAGGATGTAGTGCTCAAGGATCAGGCACCCAAAAAAGATGGACAGCGGCTTTCCGTGGACATGGTGAGGATCGATGATCCGGCAGAAATGGTTCAACAACTACCCAGCAACTACTGGATGAACCTGGTGCTTGAGGAGTTCGAGGACCGTGACCACTTGCTGGAATTCAAGATGCAGTGTACCTACTGTCATCAGCAGGGTTCGCCACTGACGTCTCGCCATCAATACACACGGCAGCAGTGGCTGGACATTATTCATGACATGGGTCGTCGCAGCGCTATCATTACCAACAGTTTGCGGAAAGTACTGCCAGACCACATGATGTCCGCTTACGATGATGCCAATGTATTAAAAAAATTGCCCGCTTATGACGGCGTCAATGGGCCGTTGCCGGTGCCATCAGTCGAAGCGCGCCGGGCGGTAATTGAGGAGTGGGATTTGGGCGGCCCAACCTCAGGGCAGCATGATCTTATGGTCTATCATCCGGATGGTTCAATCTGGACTGTGGATGGGCCGATGGACACCCTTCATGTGATCCGATTTGACAAAAATCCAGACGGTGATCGCACAAGTTACCTGATTCCCCGGGGCGACCATAAGCCCGGAGGCGTCTACTGGAAGATGGGCAAAGGCAAAAACAAGGGCGTGGACACCTATCTCGCTCCGCACTCACTTCAAACCGGCCCGGATGGTGTTATCTGGCTAACCTTGGCGTCGGGAAATCAATTAGCGGGGTTCAATCCTGATACGGAAACGTGGGATATGGTGGATCTGGAAGAGGGCATCAATCCTCATACGCTGCGATTCGATCAGAAAGGGCGTCTGTGGTACACCGTTACCGCGACCAATCATGTCGCCATGTTTGATCCCAAAATCCGCGAACAAACATTTATCCGGCTAGATTTTCCGGATGCTTTGACGCAACTAGTTACCTGGTTCACCCCATTTTTTATTGAGCACGCTGATCTTTTCGATCTGGAAGCGCGCTCAGCGGAGATGGATGGCGTGACCATGCCTATGCCCTATGGCATTGATATCAGTCCTCTCGATGGCAGTATTTGGTTCAGCCAGTTGAATATGAGTCATATTGGTCGAATAGACCCTGAGACGTTTGAGGTTATATCCATAACCACTCCGTTTGTTACGCCGCGACGATTGCGTTTCGACTCCAAGGGAAATTTGTGGGTGCCTAGCTACGCAGAGGGCACCATCAATCGCTTCGACACACAGGCCATGGCGTGGCGGGAGCGTTACGAGATTCCGGTCGAACCGATAGGCAGTGAGGTCCCTTACGCAGTTTTTATTGATCCGAGCACTGATGACGTCTGGATCACCGGTACGCAAAGTGACACCCTCATTCGCTTCGAGCCCGAAACCGAAAACTGGACCATCTATCCGCTGCCCACCCAAGTGACATACACCCGAGAGCTGGATATGGATGCAAACAATCACATTTGGACTTCCCACTCCAGCGGCCCGGCTTGGCACGTGGAGGGTGGGATACCCAAAGTGACACGCCTGGACCCAACAGGCGCCCCTGACATCGAAGGGTCAGGCCTTTTCGATACCACCGAGCTGGTTGCGCCAAAAGAGCCGGATGAGATTGCGGCTAAGGTCACCGCCGGGTAGCCGGTCGCAGTCAAAGGCAGACTCATGAAAAAATTGCTCAGTGTGGCCGCGTGTCTTTGCGCGACGTTTAACCTCTCCGCTCAGAACCGCACTGGAGGCTGGCCGATCTACGGCGCCGATGAAGGCGGCTCCCGCTATTCACCTTTAAACCAAATCACTCGCGGAAATGTCGACCAATTGGAGGTTGCCTGGGAATACCATACCGGTGATTCCTCCAATTTAAAGTCTGGCGTGCCACCAACGTCGTTCCTGGCGACGCCGGTACTGGATAACAACACACTGTACTTTTGCTCCGGGCTGAGCCGCGCGTTTGCGTTGAATGCTGATACCGGAGAAGAGCTCTGGGTCTTCGACAGCAAGCCAAAGATAAGGAGTGACGGTACCACCAAGTGCAGAGGGGTTGCACTTTGGCATGAATCCCCGGCAGAAGATGCAGGTGCCCCCGGTGGCCAAGCCCCCGTGTTCTGTCAGACGCGGGTTTTCATGGGTACTCTGGATGCTCGTTTGGTGGCGATTGACGCCAAGACCGGCAGGGCCTGTACCGATTTTGGTGAACAGGGTGTTGTCGATCTCACTGTTGGCATGGGTGTGCTGAGCGACAATGATATGGCCATGACTTCGCCTCCCCTGGTAATCAATGATCTGGTGGTGACTGGTGCAATGGTGAAGGACAACCAGCGTGCCGATATGCCGCCAGGCGTAGTGCGCGCATGGGATGCACGCACAGGGGAGTTGCGCTGGGCGTTTGATCCCGTACCGCCGGGTACGCGGTCTCCTCAGGCGCATGGAGCACCTGCTGAACAGCATTACCACACGGGTACACCCAACGCCTGGAGTATTTTTTCAGCAGATTCAGAACGCAATTTGGTGTTCCTGCCGTTCGGGAGTCCGGGACTGGATTTTGTTGGCGGGCATCGTCGGCAACACGGTTTTGATCGCGCTCACTACGCCAACTCTGTGGTGGCGCTGGATGCTCTAACAGGTGAGGTGATGTGGCATTTCCAGGTAGTGCACCACGATCTATGGGATTACGACATTGCCTCCCAGCCGGTGTTGATCGATCTTGAGTTAAATAGAAAATCTGTGCCCGCGCTCGTGCAGGCGGTGCAGGAGCT
>PKCY01000307.1 GCA_002862985.1 Haliea sp. | reverse complement strand
AATCCGCAGCCACCGCCCGGCGAAAGAGATGCGAACCTGAAGCAAAAAAAGGACGTCAATACCGAAGAGACCTGGTCCGGGCGCGCAGCACTGCGCTATACCAGCGAACACCTGGATAGCACGCTTTCCTACTACTATCAGGACCAGGACACTGGCGGCCGCCAGATCAACCAACGGGATAGCTATGGTACCGGCAAATACGAATCAGCAGACCGCTTCGAGGAGCCCAATTCGCGTAAAAATGAGTTGTTTGCGCTTGAAATATTGGCGGACCTGGGGTTTGCAGAGCTGACGTCTGCTACCGGCTATTCGGAATACACACAAAAAAATGGCCAGAGGGACCAAACCGATCTTCTGCTCGCATTCGAGTATGGTTATGAGCTGTTCCCAAGCTTCTCCGCATTCACTCGCGAGAACGCTGATGCAGACACGTTCACTCAAGAACTGCGCTTGGTCTCAACGTCTGACGGTCCCCTGAGCTGGATTGCAGGCGGGTTCTACAACGATTTTGATAACAATACGCTGAGCGAAGAGTTCACGCCCGGCTTTGACCAGTTTGCCGTGGATGAGCTTGGCGGTGTTCAACTTCGTCCTGATTCACTGGAGTTTTACCAAACTTTTGATGAGCACCTGGAGGAAACTGCCTTTTTCGGAGAACTCGCGTACCAGTTTAGCGACGCCTGGCAGGTAACAGTCGGCGCTCGCTGGTTTAAGTATGACTACGAAGCCACCAACGCACTCGCTCTGCCTTTGTTCGATACCGTCTTCGACGGCGCGCCGCAGAATTCAATCAACACCAATTCAGACACCGGCAAAGCAGATGACGACGATGTCGTGTATAAGTTCAATACGTCCTACGACTTTAACGATGACATCATGGGGTACCTGACGGTTAGCGAGGGCTACCGGCTGGGCGCTTCCAATGCCATTGCCCTTTGCCCCGTGCCCGTGGACCCCAATGAACAAAACACTTGTGCCCAACCTGACGAGGCATCATACAAGCCCGATACCACCACTAACTATGAGATCGGAATGAAGTCTCAGTTTAGCGATTCGGTAATATTCAATGCCTCCTTGTACTACATCGATTGGAAAGACGTTCAGCTGACCTCGACCACTGTCAATGGCGCTATACCCATCACGACTAACGGTGACTCCGCAGAAAGTTACGGCGTTGAGCTGAACGGACAATGGTATATCACACCAAAACTCTCAATCACCGGATCCTACGCCTATACCAAGGCGAAATTGACGGCAGATGTCCCAGGTCTGTTCTCAAGTCCCTTTTGTGGCGACGGCTCCAAGGAAGACCCTGAGTGCGCCGCTTATGACGGCGATCGACTACCAGGCACCCCGGAGAACCAGTTTTACCTCGCAGCGCACTATGAGCTGCCTTTAAACGATGGCTCACAGTTGAATTTCGATACAGCGGTATCCGCACAGAGCGATGTCCTTACCAAGGCGGGAGAGCGGGACAACGGCGAAAAGCTGTCTGGATTCGCCCTTTACAACGTCTCGACAACCTGGCTAAAAGATTCCTGGATGGTCACCTTGTATGCGGATAACGTCTTTGACAAATATGCCGAAACCGGCGTTCGTGCAGACAAGAGCTTCATCCGCGACGTAGGGGATTTTACATTGCGTCGCTACTACCACAACGTGGTACGCCCGCGGCAGCTCGGTCTAAAATTCACCTACAATTTTGACGGCTAGCCGCACTGCTAAGAGGAGGGGCGCTGCGGCGCCCTTTTTTATGCCTTTCATTTTTCAAAAGCCTGATTGAGTAATGCAGGTGACGAGTGCGGTTCCTGCGCTTAGAATGCTGTACCCATGAACTCCAGCGAACAACAAATTTTCGAGCACCATGCGGCGGCCCAAAAAGCGCTGCAGCAAGGTCTGCTAAGAGAAGTCCATCGGCACTGCCAAGCCATTCTCGCGCTTGACCAAAACTTCGCAGATGCCTGGTTTATGTGTGGCGTTATCGCCGCACACAACGGGCAATTCACCAAATCAGCCAAGATTCTGGGCAACGCTGTCATGCTTGCGCCCAAAAATCCCGAGTATCGTGCGGAACTGGGTAAACAGCTTATCGCATCCAGTCACCCTGAACAGGCGCTGCGTGAAGCGGAGATGGCTCTGTTGCTGGAGCCCGATCAATTACCAACACTCAACACACTGGGGACCGTCTTCAGCCATACCGGCGAACATGAGAAAGCCTTACGCTGCTTCGAGCGCGCAGCCCTGAAGTTGGAAAAGCACTTTAAACTTACAAAAATATTGTCGAGTGAGTGGCAGGCGGACCTGTTTTTTAATCTAGCCGCCTCGCTTCAGTTTGCCGGACGTTTTGTAGACGCCGAGGCAGCTTATGAGAAAGCCATCACCGCGCAACCGCTTATGTTCAAGGCACATGCAGCACTAGCCGCCCTGGGTCGCCAGACCACACAAAAAAATCACCTCGAACGACTGGCGAAACTACGCAACGAAGTAGCGACACCTCGGGATCAACTGCACGTGGGACATGCCATAGCCAAAGAACAAGAGGATCTGGGTAACTACCAGAACGCGTTTGACAACCTGACCTGGGCCAAACAGGCGCAGGCAGAAAAAATAGGCTATAACGCGAAATCTGATGCCGACCTCTTTACAGGCATCCAGCAACTCTTCACCGCTGAACTGCTGCACCAGGAAAATACTGGCTGCGATAATCAGGAGCCTATTTTCATTGTTGGTATGCCACGCACTGGAACGACCCTGGTGGAGCAGATTCTATCCAGTCACTCGCAGGTTTTCGCCGCCGGCGAGCTGCAGAATTTCCCCCTTCAAGTTAAACGCGCTACTGGGTCAACAACGAAAGCACTTCTCGATATAAAGATATTGAGTGAGTTCACTAAGCTTAATTACACGGCCCTGGGAACCCGCTATATAGAAAGCACTCGGCCTAGAACCGGTCATTCGTCGAGGTTTATTGACAAACTACCCCTCAACTTTCTCTATTTGGGCCTGATCAAGCTCGCGCTCCCCCAGGCCAAGTTTATCTGCCTGCGGCGGGACCCCATGGACACTTGCCTAAGTAATTTTCGCCAGCTTTTCGCCGTTAATTTCGGGCACTATCACTACAACTACAACTTGCTGGATTGCGGTCGCTACTATATTGGATTTGACCGGCTGATACGTCACTGGCAAGAGGTAATGCCAGGCGCAGTGCACGAGATTTGTTATGAGTCATTAGTAGACAAACCAGAACAAAGCACACAAGAACTATTAACGTACTGCGAACTTCCCTGGGAAGAACAGTGCCTTGCTTTTCATCAACAAAAGACCAGTGTGGCCACGCCCAGCGCAGTGCAGGTCAGGCAGGGTATTTATACGAGCTCGGTCAATCGTTGGCAGCGCTACGGTGAAGCGATGCAGCCGCTCTATGAACTGCTGAAATCAGCGGGCTTCTATTCCTGAATAGTCGCTAAGAATGACTCCCTGTTTGCCAACATACTCTTCTACGCGCTGCAAATAGTCCTCGCGATATTCAGCTGACTCGTTTGCCAACTGATGACCCGCGCCGGAAAGATACGCCACCTCGCTTTCAGGAAACAAGCTGGCTAGAAAACCAACGTTATAACGCCAGTCCACCGTGTCGTCGGTGTCACTCTGAACAATCAATGCCGGCCCCACATCCAAATCGTGTTGTTGCAGATCACGCAGCCAACGACTGAGCGCGCCGATCCAACGCAGTGAAATCGTTCTGCATTGCAGTGGGTCGCGTTCCAGGAAGTCCAGAAATTTGCAATCAGATGAGTTCACGACAAATTTACGGCGCACGCTATCGACAAATGGCCGCAGCACTTTGTGAGCCAATCGAACGCCAAACCAATTGACCGGCCGAATTAACGGGGCCAGCAATACCGTTGCCGAAAACGGCCAGGCATACTTACCAGCAAAATCAATCAGGGCCGCGCACCCCGTGCTCTGTGCCATTACCCACTGAGGTAGCTGCGGCCCACGCACCGTGTCGAGCACATCTTTTATCGCCCGGCTATAATCACTAAAGTCTTCGATAACCGCAGGCTCGCCACTGGACAGGCCATGTCCGGGCAAATCAAATATGAGTACATTGCAATTGTTCGATAGACCCCAATCAATCAGTTTTCCAAACAGGCCGGTGTGATCAAAGTAGCCGTGCAATAGTAGTAGATTGGCGCTCGCATTGGGTTGATGCCAATAGTGGACAGCAAGACTATAAGCACCGGAATGCACAGTACCGGCAGAATGATTCAGCTGTGGATAGCGGGCTGCAAAATCGATGTTGTAGAACCGGCAAAATTCTTCCAGTAGTGCGCTCGATGGAGCCGCTTCGCCAAACGGAGGGAGTTGACTGCGCAGTCGTTCGAGCTGTTCGGGAGACAAATCGTCGACATCCCTCAGTTCACTTTAGCCGCAAGTTCACCAGCGTCGTAAGACTCCTGCATCTCTGACAAAGTGCGTACATTGATCTTATCGGCATTACCGGCTGTACCAAAAGCAACATACCGATCGATACAGATATCCTTCATCGCCGTAATAGTGTGTGCCAGATATTTGCGCGGGTCAAACTCAGACGGGTTCTGCGCCAGAAAACGACGAATCGCGCCTGTTGAAGCAAGGCGCAGGTCGGTATCGATATTGACTTTGCGTACGCCGTGACGAATACCTTCCTGGACCTGTTCCACCGGCACACCGTAAGTCTCAGGTATTTCACCACCAAACTCGTTGATGGTCGCCAACCAATCCTGGGGCACTGCAGAGGAGCCGTGCATGACCAGATGTGTATTGGGAATGCGCGAGTGTATTTCCTTAATACGGTCTATTGCTAGAATGTCGCCGGTCGGTGGGCGCGTGAATTTGTAGGCCCCGTGACTGGTGCCGCAGGCGATAGCAAGCGCGTCGACGTCGGTGGCTTTGACGAACTGCGCCGCCTCTTCCGGATCAGTCAGCATCTGGTCGAGGGTGAGCTTACCCTCTGCCCCGATACCGTCTTCCTCGCCGGCTTCGCCAGTTTCCAGTGAACCCAGACAACCGAGCTCTCCCTCCACAGAGACGCCACAGGAATGCGCCATCTCTACAGCCTGACGGGTAATGGCCACGTTGTAATCAAAATCCATCGGGGTTTTGCCGTCCTCGCCCAGAGAGCCGTCCATCATCACCGAACTGAAACCCAACTGAATCGAACGCTGGCACACGCCGGCCGAAACACCGTGATCCTGATGCACCACTACCGGAATGTGAGGAAATTCATTCATGGCAGCCTCCATCATCGCGCGCAGAAATGGCGCACCCGCATATTTGCGCGCGCCAGCGCTGGCCTGCATGATCACCGGAGAATTAGTGGCATCGGCCGCCTCCATGATGGCGCGAGTTTGTTCCAGATTATTAACGTTAAAAGCCGGCACGCCATAGTCGTGTTCGGCAGCGTGATCCAGCAATTGACGCAAACTGATTAATGCCATGGGAAATCCTTTCGATCGTTACGTTGATTATGCTAGTTTGGCTTTTTGTCGGCGCGCTGCTCAAGCATCGCGACAGCGGGCAGGGTCTTGCCCTCCACATACTCCAAAAATGCTCCTCCGCCGGTTGATATATAAGACACTTTATCCGCAATATCAAATTGGTCGATGGCTGCCAGCGTGTCACCACCCCCCGCCAGCGAGAACGCGTTGCTATCGGCGATCGCTTCGGCCACGGCTCTGGTACCACTGGCAAATTGCTCAAACTCGAAAACACCTACCGGTCCGTTCCAAAGAATGGTGCCCGCGCCAGCGATAATTTCTGCAACCTGTTTTGCGGCTTCGGGGCCAATGTCAAAAATCATATCATCTTCGGTGACGTCGCTGGCAAATTTAAGATGCGCTTCGGCATCCTCAGAAAACGCCTTTGCGGTGACCACATCCGCCGGCAGGGGGATACTGACTTTGTGCAACAGGGCCTGGGCGACAAGAATCAGATCATGCTCACACAAAGATTTACCCACGGCATTGCCATTGGCAGCCAGGAAGGTATTGGCGATTCCACCGCCAACTACCAGCTGGTCTACTTTGTCAGACAACGTCTCAAGCACCTTCAATTTAGTTGAAACTTTCGAGCCACCGACTATCGCAACCAAGGGCCGAGCAGGGCTGGATAGCGCCAGCTCCAGCGCGCTCAATTCGCCGGCCAGCAAGGGTCCAGCGCAGGCTACCGGCGCGTGTTTTGCCACCCCGTGAGTCGAGGCCTGTGCGCGGTGCGCAGTGCCAAATGCGTCCATCACAAAAATATCGCACAACGCGGCATAGGCGCGGGACAGTGATTCGTCATCCGATTTTTCGCCCAGGTTAAAACGCACGTTTTCCAACAGAGCAACTTCACCTTCCGCCAGCTCTACCCCCACGCGCCAATCAGTCACCAGTGAAACCGGGCTGCCCAGCGCAAGAGATAAATATTCCGCCACAGGCCCTAGCGAAAGCTGCGGATCGTATTCACCTTCGACAGGGCGACCGAGATGCGACATAAGAATAACTTTGGCCCCCGCGGTGCGGGCCGCCTCAATGCTGGGCAGAGCTGCTCGAATGCGGGCGTCACTGGTCACTACCCCGTTCTTAATTGGCACGTTAAGATCTTCTCGAATCAGAACACGTTTACCGCGTAAATCCTGATCCTGCATCAAATCGATTTCTAATCCCATGCGACCATCCTTTGACAGTGCGCAACCGGAGCACAGTCACTGCACCTGGGTTGCACACCCCGAGAGTTTCTACAAACTACCCCAGTACCTGGCCACATCCAGCATACGATTGGCGTAGCCCCACTCATTATCGAACCAGGTAAGTATCTTCACCAGGCGCTTACCGCTGACCCGGGTCTGGCTGGCATCCACAATGCTGGAGCGGGGGTCGTGATTGAAGTCACAGGATGCCAGAAGCTCCTCTGTATAGCCAAGCACACCATTGAAGCAAGACTGTGACGCTTCTCGCAAAATGTGATTAATTGCAACCACATCAGTGTTGCTTCGCGTATGCACGGTCAAATCCAGTGCCGAGACATTCAGTGTCGGCACACGCAAAGCCTGTGCGGTAAATCGTCCCGCCATGGCCGGTAGCATCCTCTCAATACCTTTGGCCAACTCCGTATCGACGGGAATGATGGACTGCGAAGCCGCGCGAGTTTTGCGCAAATCTGTGTGATGGTAGGCGTCAAGCACTGGCTGATCGTTCATCGCCGAATGAATGGTGGTTATAGTGCCATACTCAATACCAACCACGTCTTCCAGCGCCTGAATTACAGGCAGGATGGCATTGGTAGTACAGGATGCATTAGACGCAATTAGATGAGACGCACTAAGCTCTCGGTGGTTGATGCCATAGACTACCGTCTTGTCGACATCGGCCTGCGCTGGTTGGGAGAACAACACCTTTTTTGCTCCCAGACACAAATGCTGTTCCGCGGTCGCGCGATCGGAAAAAGACCCCGTACATTCCAACACCACATCCACGCCCAGTTCTTTCCAGGGCAGTTTGTCGATACGGGAATGATTCAACAGAGCGATGGCATCACCATCGACTCGCAACTCTTGCTCGTCTCCGTCGAGAGATTGCTGAAAGCGGCCATGTGTGGAGTCATAGCGGGTTAGATGTAAAACCGTACGTGCGTCCGCTATTTCATTGATCGCAACCACCACTAGCTCGGACTTCAGCGGGCTCTCGTAAAGTGCACGCAGAATACTGCGACCGATCCGGCCGTAGCCGTTAATGGCCAAACGCAACACGGCTGTCTATCCTACAGAAGAATGTCTTCGACGACTGCGACGACATTCTCCGTAGTAAATCCAAAGTGTTCCATCAATACCTTGCCAGGAGCAGACGCACCGAAGGTGGTCATCCCGACTATACGTCCATCAAGGCCAACAAACTTGTACCAAAAATCCGCATGCAGAGCTTCCACCGCTACGCGTGCCAGCACATCGCTTGGCAATACGGCTTCTTTATATTCAGCATCCTGCTTTTCAAACAGCTCGGTACACGGCATCGATACCACGCGCACCTTCTTACCCGAAGAAGCCAATTCCTCCGCCGCCGCTACCGCCAATTGGACCTCCGATCCTGTTGCAATGAGGATGGCATCAGGTGTGCCGTCGGTGTCTCTGAGCACATAGGCACCACGAGCAATATCCGCAACCTGTTGATCATCTCGCTCTTGATGGGGCAAACCCTGTCGCGAAAAAACCAGACAGGTAGGACCGTCTCGTCGTTCAATCGCCGATTTCCAGGCGACGGCGGACTCCACAGCATCACCGGGCCGCCAGGTCTCCATATTCGGCGTGGCACGCAACGCTGTGAGCTGCTCTACCGCCTGGTGCGTGGGTCCGTCTTCTCCCAACCCGATAGAGTCGTGAGTAAAGACAAAGATCGATTGCTGGCGCATCAATGCCGCCATGCGCACCGCGTTGCGGGCGTATTCCATAAATATCAAAAATGTCGCGCCATAGTTTATAAAGCCGCCATGCAGAGCAATGCCATTCATGATGGCTGCCATCGCAAACTCTCGTACCCCATAGTAAATATAGTTGCCGTTGGCATCGGCGGCACTGACGCCCTTGGAATCACTCCAAAAAGTGAGGTTGGAGCCTGCCAGATCTGCGGATCCACCGAGTAGCTCTGGTAACAGTGGCCCGTATGCGTTCAAGCAATTCTCGGAAGCTTTACGAGAGGCGATGCTGGCACTGTCGTGCTGACATTGAACAATGTACGCTGCGGCCTGTTCAGAAAAATCAACCGGCAGCTCTCCCGCCAGGCGCCTGCGCAGCTCCGCCGCCAACTCGGGATGCTCCGTGGCGTAAGCCGCCATTCCCTCGTCCCAGGCTTCTTCGCGGGCTGCGCCGCGCTCTCGCGCATTCCAGCCGGCATAGATATCGTCCGAAATTTCAAACGGCGCATGCTCCCACGCCAAAGCCTCGCGGGTCGCTGCCACTTCCTCATCACCCAGCGCAGCACCATGTACAGAGGCGGTGCCCTGCTTGTTGGGTGATCCTTTACCAATCACGGTTTTACAACAAATGAGTGTCGGCTTGTCGGTCTGCGCCTGCGCAGCCTCGATCGCGGCTTTCACCTCGCTGGCATTGTGGCCGTCTACGTCAGTGACGACCTGCCAGCCATACGCTTTAAAACGAGCGGGCGTATCGTCTGTAAACCAACCTTCCACCTCACCGTCGATCGATATCCCGTTGTCATCGTAAAAAGCGATGAGTTTACCCAACCCCAATGTCCCTGCCAGGGAGCTTGCTTCATGGGAAATACCCTCCATGAGGCAGCCATCGCCGACAAATACATAGGTGTCGTGGTCCACCACGGCATGACCCGGGCGGTTGAATTGCGCCGCCAGGATCTTTTCCGCCAACGCCATGCCCACGGCGTTGGCCAGTCCCTGACCCAACGGACCCGTGGTCGTCTCGACACCCGGAGTATCCCCATATTCAGGGTGCCCCGGCGTTTTGCTATGTAGCTGGCGGAAATTCTGCAATTCCTCAATAGGCAAATCATAGCCAGAAAGGTGCAACAGGGAGTAGATCAACATGGACCCATGACCATTAGACAGCACAAACCGGTCTCGGCCCGGCCAATCGGGGTTGGCTGGGTTGTGGCGCAGGTAATCGTTCCACAGCACTTCGGCAATATCCGCCATGCCCATCGGGGCACCGGGGTGGCCGCTATTTGCCTTCTGGACAGC
>PKCY01000243.1 GCA_002862985.1 Haliea sp. | reverse complement strand
AATGAATAAAAATTAAGGTTTGGCGTGGTGAGCCAGTCTGCTTTCATGTGCATAGTATCCATATCATTTGGGTCCAGCTTGGGCTACATTCAACATAAAATTTGGTGCCAGTCTAGTACTTGGACCATCATAACCATTATCTATAAGAAATTGGCATATCCATTGAAAACTTCTTCCTATTTTTTCAGTTGCTATAAAACGCTGGTTAGCTGCTTTTGTTTCTGTTAAGGCTGCAACATGTAAATACGCAGCATCATTGGAATTGAGAGCATAGCATCAATAGTGTAGCACGATCTTGCCCCACTAGCCTCTCGCTTGCAAAACTCATGGTCAAGGTATGGCGGAGGGTGAATGCAACCAGACAACAAAGCAAAAACGCAATCGGCAGAAGACGATTAAGCGTTGCAGTGAAAAGTAAGATTGCTTGCATGTGCACTTACATATGAAAATTTCCAATAGAAACGGAAATAGCAGGACACTAGTGAGTAGACTGTCGTCCTCATGGACGACACGACGCGACAGTTCGTTAAATCGCCGCTGCGGGATGGCCGCCTGTTCGACGAGTGTGGCCTGACGCAGAGGCGGAAGTCGCACTACGTCACCCTCAACCAATCGATAGTCTGCACGCACCCTGCCCTTATTAACACGCACCTCCCCTTTTCGCAGCGCACGGTGCAGCCGCGAGCGCGGCACACCGCGCATTTCTCGCACCAGGTAGTTGTCCAGACGCTGGCCAACGGAATTTTCATCCACAGTCAGGTGCCGCGTTTGCGGACCAGAAGTGACATCTGGACTATCGGACATAAACCATGCAAATCATGTCATTTCTCCGTATACACTGGTATGATGACGCCGTGGTTTCACCGGTCTGACAACAAAACAAGACCTCGGTGGTAACAAATTCACTGGCGATTGATTGGTCCTGCGCAAGAAGACGCATGGTACCGCCAGCTCAGCCACGTACACCAAACGGATGTCGACATCTTGGCAGCGCGGGCGGAACAAGCCACGCAAATGAAGGCCACGTCGGCAATATGATGAACCGAGCAGCGTTTACTGCCGGGACACAGAATCAGTAATAAAGAACTACCAGCGTCGTCGCAGGCCACAAGTGCTGCGACACTAGCAAAAAGGCGGAGACAGTACCACTGTACTTTCCCGACTGACGTTGTTCCAGCCACTTAGAAAATGGTGGTTGACGTTAACATGACACCTGGACGCCGCGATAAAATTGTTAAATGCGTTCGGTAAACGTCTAAAAATGTTTAGGTTTTTAGACGTTTGCTACTGTTAACCGACCCCGTGTCGGCTTTATAACTGAACTTCTGACCCGCCAGCCTGCTGTCAAAAGGCAACGGCACTATGAAAAAAATGTTAATCAATGCAACTCAACCCGAAGAGTTGCGCGTAGCACTGGTCGATGGGCAACGGCTGTATGACCTCGATATCGAAAACCGCACCCGTGTACAGAAAAAAGCCAGTATCTTCGTCGGCAAGATCACCCGCGTAGAACCCAGTCTTGAAGCCGCATTTGTGGACTTTGGCGCAGACCGCCACGGCTTCCTGCCACTCAAGGAAATTGCGCGAGAATACTTCTACCGCAAACCTCCGGGTGGCGACGGGCGTATCAAAATCAAGGAAGTTGTCAAAGAAGGTACGCAGGTCATTGTCCAGGTAGACAAGGAAGAGCGCGGCAACAAAGGCGCCGCCCTCACCACCTTTGTTAGCCTCGCTGGTCGGTACATGGTGCTGATGCCAAACAACCCTCGAGCCGGAGGAATTTCACGCCGCATCGAAGGTGACGATCGCTCAGAACTGAAAGCAGCGCTCAGTGCGCTGGAAATTCCCGAGGGAATGGGTGTCATCATCCGCACAGCTGGCGTAGGTAGAGCCGCTGAGGAGCTTCAGTGGGATTTGAATTACCTGCTGCACCTCTGGGAATCCATCGCCACTGCTTCCCAGAAGGCCAAACCTAAAGATTTATTATTCCAGGAAAGTAACGTCATTATTCGCGCCGTCCGCGACTACCTGCGCGATGATATTGGCCAAGTGCTCATTGATTCTCCCGAAGCACATAAAGAGGCGTGCGAATTTGTTGAGCAGGTTATGCCTCAGTACACCTCTCGCATACAGATCTACGATGACAACATTCCATTGTTTAACCGATTTCAAATCGAGAGCCAGATTGAGACCGCGTTCCAGCGGGAAGTCACATTGCCCTCAGGCGGTTCGATCGTAATCGATCCAACTGAGGCGCTAATTTCTATCGATATCAACTCCGCCCGAGCGACCCGTGGCAGTGATATCGAAGAAACGGCCTTGAACACCAATCTGGAAGCCGCTGATGAAGTTGCCCGGCAACTGCGATTGCGCGACATGGGCGGGCTCGTCGTCATCGATTTCATCGACATGCTGGCACCACGAAACCAGCGTGCCGTAGAAAACCGTATGCGCGATGCGCTGAATATTGACCGCGCCAGGGTACAAGTCGGCCGGATCTCGCGCTTTGGCCTACTGGAAATGTCGCGACAGCGCCTGCGGCCGTCGCTGGGAGAAACGAGCGCAATCGTCTGCCCTCGCTGTAACGGCCAGGGAAGTATTCGCGACACCAAATCTCTGGCACTGTCTATCCTCCGGTTATTGGAGGAGGAAGCGATAAAAGAACGGAGCTTGGAAGTACGGGCTATTGTGCCGGTAGATGTTGCCGCATACCTTCTGAATGAAAAACGCGCCGCGCTAAGCGAAATTGAACAGACAACCAAAGCACGTATGCTGGTGATACCAAATCCTAATCTGGAAACACCACACTTTGAAGTTCAGCGCCTGCGCGATGATGAGGTAGATGGCGAGCAAGAAGTCAGCTACGCAGTCGATATTGCGGTGCCCGACACCTCTTATATTAGTGATAGTCATTCAACTGACATCCCTGCAAAGCAGGCTGCGGTGCAGGGCGTGAGCCCCAAAGCGCGCACTGCAAAACCCGCTAGTGCCGCTCCAACTGCAACTGCGGTCGATAGCCGTACGCAGAAACAAAAGCGACACCGGAAATCGACGAGCGCTCCAAAGGGAATTTTCTCCCGAATTATGTCAGCCTTGGTTGGCAGTGGATCTACGACCGAAACTGAAGCCCCCAAAGCCAAGGCGTCTGAGCGCCCGGCGGCGAAGCGTCAGTCGCAACCATCAAGCAATCAACCTTCTGGCAGTCGCAACCGAAACAGTCGCCGCGGTGGGGGCCAGGGTAACTCCTCGACCCGGTCTCAAGAAAGGAGCACTACAAGAAGTCGCGATAAAGATGCCGGCAGCAGTGGCCGAAGCCAGCAGAAGCGCGAGAGTACCAGAGACTCATCGCGAGCGGGAAACGAGAGGCCGCGCCGCGCTGATCGCGACAACAGACGCCGTAAACCCGACGAGACTGTGGCCACTGCAGAGGTTAATCAAGAGCAGAATGGTGTCGACGCCGCAAACGCTCAATCCAAACCGCGCAAGCGGCCGAGCGACCAGAAACGGGGTGCGCCACAACGACGTCGTCGAAATCGGGGCCGCACACCCGAGTCGGAGACTGTTAAAGCGGCAGATGCGGGCATCTCAAATGCCCCCGAAGGCATTAACCACCCTGCACCCGAAGATACGGCTAAACAATCCATTATCAACCCAGCAAGCGGGAATGCACTGGTTGCTGCTAAAGAAACTCTGGATTCACCTGAGCCTCCATCAGCATTAACCAGCACGGTGTCGGAAGTTGCAGCGCCGGTAATAGAGCTAGAAGTCACTGCCACAAATGACGCACCAGCTGAGGTAACCGCCAATATTGAAGCCGTTACCCCCGATAGAATGAAGCCCAAGGCACCAGCGGATGCTTCAGAAGTTGAAGACGCGAAGCGGGAAGTTGAAACCCGAAGCACAGCTGGGCTCACCGTTGAGGGCCGAGGAGTTAACGACCCCAGAGTAGAGTCTCAGCCGGTGGAAATGGTGAAAACCACAACTTCCCATCCTACGTTGTTCGGCGAGCACACCGCTCCACCAGCCAGCGTTAGCGACCGTAAAGTTCCGCGGGTCAGTAACGACCCCCGCGGACCTCGAACTGAAACGGAAACCACCCAGGCCGCCAGTTGAGCTGGCGTGTGCGTCTGCAAGGGGATACACAGAGGCTCGGTTGCGGCCTCTTGTGTCCAATGTTCATAACGGTATAATCCCGCTCGCTTTTTAAGAGAATACGTTAACGCAGCATGAAACAAGTTTCCGGTGGGCTGGCTGAGTGGTCGAAAGCGGCGGTCTTGAAAACCGTTGAGGGTTTATCCCCTCCTAAGGTTCGAATCCTTAGCCCACCGCCAAAATGACGCAGGCCCCAGCCCATCGGGGCCGTATTCTTCCAGGACTATCCCGGCATGACTTTAACGAGCCCTATTTTCCCACTTTTTTGACTTGGAATTTGGATAATTCGCCCTTATTATCTGTCTAAGGGTTTAACGCACAGCCTGTGCGCTACTGACGGAGTAAGCTATGCAAGACAAAAGTTTATATAGTGCGGGCTCAACCGGCATTGAATCGGTTCTGAGCACTAACAAGGTCCTCAAAAATACTTACATGCTGTTGGGCGTCACCCTGCTTTTCAGCGCGGTAACTGCTGGTATCTCCATGGCAATCGGCCTCGGTCAAGGTACGGCCTTGATCTTTATGCTTGTGGGCTTCGGATTGCTCTTCGTCGTGAATAAGACGGCGGACAGCAGCAAGGGGCTGCTTGCCATATTCGCATTTACCGGTGTAATGGGCGCCTCGATTGGCCCGATGCTCAATTATTATCTCGCTATGCCTAATGGCCCCGCTCTGGTAATGCAGGCTTTGGGCGGCACGGCAGTGGTATTTTTTGGTCTCTCGGCCTATGCCCTCACCACACGTAAGGATTTTTCTTACATGGGTGGATTCCTGATGGTTGGGCTGCTCGTGGCTGTAGTTGCCATGATTGCCAATATATTCTTGGCGATCCCAGCGCTGTCCCTGACCATCTCTGCAGCAGTCGTAATGATCATGTCCGGGCTCATCCTGTATGATACCAGTCGTATCATCAACGGCGGAGAGACAAACTATATTCGGGCCACGGTGTCTTTATACCTGGATATCTACAACCTCTTCATCCACCTCTTAAGCCTGCTGAGCTTTTTCAGCGGCGATGATTAAACTTTCTATTGAGGTGAACAAACCCCGGCGCTCGCCGGGGTTTTTCGTTTCTGGCAGGTGTACCTGTTGATTTATTCACTGATGGTATTGTCCTCTCCCGTCTCCGGACATTGTGCGCGCAGTGCTGCTGAATTTGCACAATGCGTCATCGCACGAGGCCACAGTATCCACCGTATATTTTTTCTTGATGCGGGAACAGTTTGCGGGTCAGCCAATACCAGGCTGCCCCAGGATGAAGAGAGCCCGATGCTTCGCTGGCAAGCATTAGCCGAAACGCAAGGCGTTGACCTGGTGCTCTGTATTTCTTCGGCTTTAAGGCACGGTATGGTGGATCAGGAGGAAGCTCAACGCTACGAGTGTTCTGGGCCTACAATAAGACCGATATTTGCTATATCGGGGCTTGGGCAGCTAGTCGACGCGTGTGCGCATTCTGACCGCTTTATTACCTTCGGCGGCTGACAATGACGACCCGGGACAAAAAACGTATGTTGGTCGTCATCAGACACAGTCCCTATGGGTCGAGCCTCGCCAAAGCTTCGCTCGATGTCGTTCTAGCCGCGGCTGCATTTGAACAAAATATTGCGCTCCTTTTTCTGGGTGATGGCGTACTACAATTAATACCGCGTCAGGAAAGTTCTGCACTGGGAAAGAAAAACATCGGTCGCCAACTTGCATCCTTGCCACTTTACGATATCGATTCGGTTTACGTGGACGCCGAGGCTGCAGCCCGCTATAACATCGACCTGACAATCAGTCCTGTCGATACACAATCGATCAGTACGGGAGAAATACACCAGCTCATGACAGAATTTGATCATATACTGGGTTTTTAGCTGTGATTTTACATACCCTCAATGCAGCCCCCAGTAGCCCAGCATTCAATGACTGCCTCAAGATTGCCCGCACACACGACGCACTTGTGCTGATGGGCGACGGCGTCTATGCCGCAATAGATTCTGCCGAAGCCTACTCCGCACTTCTATCCTGCGGTGCCAAACTGTATATGCTGCTCACAGATGCCAAGGTTGCTGGAATTTCTGCACCGGGTGCAAACATCACCGCCATTGATATGGATGATTTAGTTGCTCTTACGGAAGAGTTTCCTCGTCAGCAGGCGTGGTACTGACGGAGATGCTGCCCACCAGTCACTTCGATACAGATGGATTCCTGCGGAATTTGTCCGACTGGAACCCACAAGTTGCCGAACAAATTGCGATGGCAGAAGGCATCAAACTCGAACCCTCCCACTGGGAAATATTGGAATTGCTCAGGACGTATTATGTAGAATTTGACAGTTCCCCCGCAATGCGGGCGCTGGTGAAATACTGTGCGCTAAACCTGGGGCCGGACAAAGGCAAGAGTATTTATCTGTTGTCATTGTTTCCAGGCTCTCCAGCAAAGATCGGCTGTAAAGTTGCTGGCCTGCCCAAACCAGATAATTGCCTCTGATGAATAGTCGTGCCTAAAACGGGAGAACAACAACCAGCACCTGAGCACCCCTTTGCCGCCTTTATTAGAATTCTGGGCAAAGGTAAAAGTAGCACTCGCTCGCTCAACCGGTCTGAAGCCCGACAAGCCTTCGCCATGATACTCCGCGGCGAGACCGAGCCCGTTCAGCTGGGCGCATTTCTGATGTTACTGCGCGTTAAGGAAGAAACGTCCGAGGAACTGGCGGGCTTTGTTGAAGCTTGTCGAGAAAATATGCTTGCGCCACCTCCGGGGCTGAGTGCCGATCTTGACTGGTCTAGTTATGCTGGGAAAAAGCACCAACATCCGTGGTTCATTCTCGCCATTCTACTGCTGGCACAAGCGGAGAACCGCGTGTTTATCCACGGCGCTAAAGGGCACACTCCCGGCAGACTCTATACCGAAGACGCCATGCGACAGTTGAACCTGCCCGTAGCCTCTAACTGGAACGAAGTCGGTATACAGCTCGAAAAACAGTGTCTAAGTTACCTACCCCTGGAAGCATTTTGCAACCCCCTCGAAACATTGATTCAGCTGCGACATCTGTTAGGCCTTCGCTCCCCGGTAAACACCTTAAGTCGGATGTTGAACCCATTGCGAGCAACCGCCAGCCTGCAAAGCATTTTCCACCCCGCTTACGCACGCTTACACCTGGAGGCGGATCACCTTCTAGGTCAGTGTCGAACAATAGTGTTCAAGGGAGACAGTGGCGAAGTGGAGATAAAACCGCATGCGGACACCACAGTACACCGGCTAAGCGCTGGGGAGATGGACCAATTTCTGCTGCCTAGAACCCTACGGAATCGCGCCACTAGCGTAGAGGCGCCCGACGTGGAACCGCTGCGTGCGTTGTGGCAGGGAAAGAGCAATGACCCGTACGGATTGAACGCGAGCCTGGCCACAGCAGCCTCAGCGCTTATGGTTATTAGGCCTGAACTCGACTTGAAATCTGCCCAACAGCAGGCCGCACGCCTGTGGAAAAACCGTGATCTGGCTAGACTCACCTGATGCCATTATCCAGCGTTAAACCCAAGCAGTATGCAGCCCTGCTTCTGAAAAAAGTGAATGCGACTGGTCACTTAATGGCACCATTTTCTCCGCCACCACCCGAAATTTACCCCTCCAGGCCGTCAGGTTTTCGCCTCCGTGCCGAATTCAGAATGTGGCATGAGGGCGATGAGCTCAACTATGTGATGTTTCGCCGCGGAGAGCCCAAAACACCCATCGCAATCACAAACTTTATCATCGCCGATCCTTGTATACAGCGACTGATGCCCATACTGCGAGAACATCTGCGAAATAACAGTACGTTGCGTCACAAATTGTTCCAGGTGGAATTTCTGGCGACCCTGTCTGGCGAGATGCTCATAACCCTGGTCTATCACCGGACATTGGACACCGAGTGGGAAGACGCGGCCGAAGCATTGCTGGGTGTGCTCGCGTCGCATGCGCCCCCTTTCTCTATCATTGGAAGAAGCAGGAAACAAAAAATTGTATTAGGCAAAGACTTTGTGCAGGAGACTCTGCCGATACAAGGCCACCGGTTCCGCTTCCGACAGTACGAACAGGCCTTTAGCCAACCCAATGGTAGTGTCAATATCCACATGATCGAGTGGGCTTGTGAGCAGGCTGCCATGGCGCAGGGGGACTTACTGGAGCTGTACTGCGGCAACGGAAATTTTACACTACCGTTATCACTACATTTCGACAACGTCATTGCCACAGAGTTGTCCAAGAGTTCGATACGCGCCGCACGGGAAAATCTACTCGAAAACGGCATTAAAAATGTTCAACTGGTGCGCCTCTCTGCCGAAGAAGTCACGCAGGCAATGAACGCGGAGCGCAGTTTTCGTCGGCTAGCGGAGCTGCAGAAACCCCTGGACCAATATCGGCTTTCAACACTATTCGTCGATCCGCCGCGCGCCGGACTAGACGAGAATACGGTGGCAATGGCCAGCCAATTTCCGACCATTATCTATATATCGTGCAATCCAGTCACGTTGATTGAAAACCTGCAAACCTTGTCCAAGAGTCACCGGCTTGTGAGCTTCGCGCTGTTTGACCAATTTCCATACACAGATCATATGGAGTGCGGTGTTGTATTACAGCACTTGTGAGTCCTTCACACACAATTAGCCACGAATACCGAATGCTAAAAGCCCTCGTCCGAGCACTTCGTCTAAATTATCACCGTCGTCAGCATTTATTTCCAGATGATCCAAATCCATCTCTCGATACAGCTCCCGCTTTCGAAATTTCGCAGACAAATCTCCCATGGGTGCCTCTGCTTCCCAGCAATCGATGTAGATGGCACCCGCCGGCACATAAAAGTCCGCGTAAAACAATTCCTGGGTGGGCAGCGCGCGCTGACAGGCGTGAGCCAATTGAGCCAGGTACAACCAGTTGCAAACGCGAACGTGCAGCGCAGACCCCAGGTGGTGCCCATCTACTCCCTGACAGACACGGTTCGCACTCTGCACATTGAAAAGGTCCGGCTCAGCGCCATCGGGAAGATCGACTTGTGAAATCCGATCGGTTTGAAGATTTAGCTCACGGTGAATAACCGGGTTGTCGATTATTTCGTGCGGCCAGCTAACATAAAACGCGCCGCTAATACCGGCTTCTTCCTGCAGGCCGCCCAACGAACGGCCGCGATGCGTTAATTCCCAACCCAAAATACTCTGTTTTTGCAGACCCAGTTCAGCCAGAGCTCGATTAATTTGTCGCGCTTGCATGTGTGGGTAATAACGGGACATCGAACCCGCCGTGATACGTTGATTGGACTCGATGGCCTGCAAAAGCGGATGTTGCTCTAACTGTTCTGGCCAGACTATATAAGGTCCATAACGACGGCTTGTCTGGTAACTGCCGCCCTCAAACTCACCTTTGGGTGTCAACGTCCAAGTCTCTTCGGTACGCAGTATCCAACCGTAGTCCTTGAGTGTGACAAAGAGCTGCTGTACCGGGATGTTTAACTTTTTGGCGAGTGCTGTCGTGGAAAGTTTTTTTTCATCCGATGGCATCGCTAGGCCTGCGTAACCAATTCTCGATAGCGACCTTCCAGTGCTCGATAAACCTGGTCTGCAAAATCT
>PKCY01000277.1 GCA_002862985.1 Haliea sp. | reverse complement strand
AAGCATGCGCACACCGTGATGCCCGAATCTGTTACTAGCTAAGTTGATATCAGTGAGCGCGGGAGATTGCATGACGACGGCTGGCCAATGTTGCATTGCCTCCACACCCATTGAGTTCCCATCCAGGTCCAACACCCTCAATTTAGGCATGAGAGTCATTAGCTCACACAAGTGCTGCATTCCGGCTCTGTACAAGGTCCCATGCCGTCGAAGGCGCTTGGTCCGACGTAGGCAAGGCTGGGGACGCTCTTAAGGCACAGGTAGGTCAGCTGCGGGGCGATGTTGGCAAAGGTGCGCTCCTCGATTGCCAAGAGACGGTTGCTCTTTGAAAAGTCGAGGTAATATAAGGTGCGTGGGAGACTGTCGAACATCGAGGCGCTCAGGCTGGTGAATTGGTTGTTGTTCAGGTCAAGGATCTGGAGCAATCCCTTGAGATCTATAAGCTGGATGTGGGGAGCTTTCCAACGAGTGAGCAAGGACTGGATGCCCTGGTGCGAAAGCCTGCAGGTGTGGCGGGCTGGAATGGACCTTATTTGAAGTCTGATGTACCGCTCGACCCCTGGAACAGAGAATATATCTACAAGTATCCCGGCGAACGTGTCGAAGTGGATATTTCCAGCTACGGCCAAGACGGCTCACCGGGCGGAGAGGGAGAGGATTCAGATGTCGGCAATTGGAACTAGCAGGATAATGTGCGTGGCCAGGCTATAGCGTGTAGCGCGATTATGAATCCACAGAATGGGTGGGCGGTCTCGCGTAAAAAGTCCGGCCGCGCTTTCACATTGGTAGAATTGGTCGTTGTGATTTCTATTGTCGGCTTGCTGCTTGCGGCTTCGGTTCCCGCGTCTGTTCGTTTCTATGAGTCTATCCAGTACAGACAGGCAATACGCGACGTAATCATTGCGTTGGGTTCGGCGCGCTACAAGGCAGTCAATTCTGGCAGGGCGCAGGATGTACTCATCAATCCTGACACTAATGTCGTGCGACTGAATACCAAGGTGTATCAGCTCCCCGCAGATTTTCGCATTGTGGTCAACGCCGCTGCGGAGATTAATCGGGACACAGAAGGTGTTTTTCGATTCTACCCTGACGGCGGTTCCAGTGGCGGAGATATCGAAATTGCGCAACCCAGTGGGGCTGGGGTGAAAATTTCGGTGGATTGGTTGGTGGGCCGGGTGACTCAAGAGCGATATGTCTTTGACTAGGTCCACGCCAAAACGTCACGCCGCGGGGTTTTCTCTGCTGGAGATGTTGATCGCAATGGTGATGCTGGCTCTTGCTTTGGGTGCCCTGTATCAGGCAGCCAGCGGTGCCTCGCGCAATGTGCGCATCGATGAAAAATACGCTTATGCCGTTGAACTGGCTCGCTCTGTGTTGGCAGACAATGCCGCGGTAGCTGCTGGTGGTGTCAATGCACAGGGACAGGCCGGCAATGGTTTCAACTGGACTGTAAGCACAGAGCCCGTTGAATTGGGACGCAGGTCTCTGGCTGAGCCCTTGTTACACAAGATCGAGGTCGGCGTGAGTTGGGTCGACGGCAGCAAACGGCGACTGGTCACACTGAACTCGGTCGTAGAAGGATACGTTCGGTGAACTCCGATGGTGTTAACACGCTCTCCACGAGTGGCTTTCATCAGGCAATCGGCGGTCGCGGTTTCACGCTGGTCGAGGTAATGGTGGCCCTGACCATTTTGTCTCTGGTGGTGATGGCTACCGTAACCGGTCTGCGCACTCTGGCGAACACCCAGACCGCAATTGAAAGAGCGGCACATCGTGTTGATGAAATTCGCAGCGTCAGTGGTTTTCTGCGTGACCTTTTAGAGTCAGCGGTGGTCGGTGAGGCCCCCGGAGGACTTCGATTAGGTGGAAGTTCGGGACAAGAGACCTACTTTCTGTGGGGTGACGATTTTTTGGAACTGGAATCAACCGTACTATTTGGTGAACGCTACGGCGGTAGTTACCTTGTTCGAGTGGGTAAAGAGAACTCGGCGCTGGTGTTGCGGTGGCAGGAACGACCCGCCAGCGGGGAGCTGGAGGATTGGGGCGGGACATCGTCGCGGGTGATGATAGAGCATCTGGAGGAATTTTCGCTGGCGACACGGGCGGAATATGGTGAGGATTGGTCGGATCGTAAGAGCGAAGGGCAATTGTCTGTGCCTGCTTTGGTCAGATTGCAAATGAAGGCCGCTGGACGTGACTGGCCAGACCTTATACTGCAAGTGCAGCGTTAGCCCCTATGAAAAAGCAGGCGATAAAGCAGAAAAATTACAACAATACGGGTCAGGCACGTCCTGCTCAGGCGGGGCAGCGGGGTGTCGCACTGGCCATTGTGGTGTGGTTTATCGCCGGTATGTCCCTGCTCGTGGCGGGAATCGTGTCCTCTGCAAGGGTTGATACCAAAATGACGCAGCTGCATATAGCCAGAGCCAAATCGGTGGCGGCGGGGGACGGTGCGATTCAGTTGATGCTTGCGGATCACCTGCTGCGTGAAGCACCTGCCGCGGGAGCAAGCGGCCTCAATGCCGGCGAATATTGGCTAGGAAACGTTAAAGTAGTGGTCATGCTTTATCCTAGTGCAGGCTTGATTGATTTAAACGCCGCGTCACAAAAACTACTGGCGGCTTTGTTTTTTACCATTGCACAGGTGCCCGAGGGCAATGCGAATGTATTGGCAGACAATGTGGTAAAGTGGCGCAGCGGTTTAGCGGGCGTAGACGAGCCAAGAAAAACGGGCAACCGATTTCGGTCGATCGAGGATTTACTTCGGGTTGAGGGAATAAGTCGAACACTGTTTGATGCCGTCCAGGATTTCATAGTGGCAAGTGACAGTCCTGGAGCTGCGACTAATTGGGCCCTCGCGCCAGAGGTGCTGTTGCAGGTTCTGGAAAAGAGCAAGCCCGAAGACTTGGCAGGAGTCAAAAGACGCCGCGAGCAATTGGCGAACGCCCAGGCCGATCGAAAAGCAGGGGCAGAAGTGCAGCCTAAGCCTCGTTCTCTTTCAGGCACTTATCGTATAGATGCGTTGGTGCGCTATGGCGATCAGACCTGGTTGCGGCGACGCTGGGTGGCCGTGGGTGCGACCCGAGGGTCGTTGTTGCCCTGGCAGGTGCTGCGCACTGAACCAGCGAGGGTCTATGAGTACGCTATTGGTAATCGGTAATGTTTGAATCAAACCAGAACTGGCAACTATTCGGCTACGATATGCGAAACGTAGGCCGCTACTGGGTGGACGCCTGGCGTGATCTACTGTGGGCAAATGATTCTCCGGTTCGGCGCCATCTGGATGACGCGGTTATTGTGCAGGGAGAGGACGGGCAAATCTGCTATCAGGCTGGAATGCCCAGTGATGTGAAAGAGAGTGATTACGCGGCAATTGTGCTGCCCGACGATCTTGTATTGACCAAAACGCTTGATCTGCACAGAGCCGTCGAAGTTGACTTGGCGGCCGTACTTGCACTGGAAGTGAATGCTGCAAGTCCATTTACTGCGAATGATACCGGTTATGGCTGGGATATTGTGGCAAGGCGCGAGTCACAGATAACGGTGTTGTTGGCGATACTCTCAAAGAGCGCCACGATGGCCTATTTGGGTCGTCGTTACGATATCCATGATGCGCAGCAACAGGAAGTCTGGGCGAAAGTGGACGCTGAAATGGTGGTGGTAGAGGGGTTTGGTGAGGCCCGCCGGGAATCGAGCTACCGCAAACGCCTGATACGTGCCGCCACTATGATAGTGCTTGCGGGATTAGTACTGCTGGCTCTGGTTGGCACCGCTGCGACTCTCAAGGCCTGGGAGTTGCAGGGGGTGCAGAAGATGGCGGCAACTACCGAGAGAAAATCCTCAGGCGCAACCCGGTTACGTGCGTCTTTGGCGGTATCCAATGCGTTAATTGCCGGCGTGAATAAGGTTGTTCTCGCCTACCCCAACCCACATATTGAGCTCAGCCGTTTGACCCATTTGCTTAAAGATGAAGAATTCGTTAACAGCTTTTCGATGCAGGGTTTAGAGATAGAGTTAGTGGGTCGGGCCGCAAATGCCGCGTCGGTAATGGAGCGTTTAACGGACGAAGCAGATTATGCGGAAGTCACGGCCCCGCGTGCCATCACGCGTGTCCAAAACTCGCAGGCCGAGCAGTTCTACCTAAGTATTCGTCGTCGCGAAGGAGTAGTGCAGTGAGCTGGCTGCGATCCCACCGGAGCAACGCGTGGATATGTGGCCTCACACTGCTTGTGCCATTGATTTTTTACCTCAATACCTTGTTGGGTGTGTGGGAGATGCGTAATGACTATCAGTCTGGCATCGATGATCTCACACCGCGCATTGCCAGGTTGCAGGGCCTGATTGGGCATGAGGGTCAACTGCAAGCATCCGCCAGTCTGGCCAGTAAGGAGGTTGTAGACTTGGTATATCCGGCGTCCGGTGATCAGGCGACGGTGTCTGCCCAGTTGCAGACGAGTGTTCGCCAGATTCTGTCCGAAGCAGGGCTTACGATAAGCAACAGCCAGGTTCTTCCCGTGCGTGAGCAGGACGATTTTGATTACATCAGCATAAGGCTCACAGTGGAAGGTGATTTGTCGGCCCTGGATGCCGCGCTGAGCGATATCAGCAAATTCAGACCTTTGCTGTTGGTGGAGTCGCTGGAGATGCGATCTCTGCGATCAGGCAGGATGGCCAAGGGCGCGCAGATCATTACCGCAAGTTTACAGTTGTTTTCGCTAAGAGCGATTTTATGAGCTGGCTGCGGGCTATTAAGGACAGGTACCGCGTAGGGATTGATCCACTGCGTACCGAGCGCAGAATAGAGGTGGTGGTCATTCTTCTGCTCCTGGTATTGTTATTGCAACTCGCATACGGGGCCGCCCGCCTAGCAATATTATCAACGCCAGCGCCCATTTTACCCGCCACAGACTCACTGGAGGTGATGAGTTCAATTCCCCGGGGCAAAGTAACGGCCAGGCAGCGCAGCGAAATTCGCAGTAGGCCTTTGTTCTGGACGAGTCGCCGCCCTGCGGACGCTGTTGCCAATGCGGCTGAGTTACAGGAACTGAAGGAATTAAAAGAACACACGTTTGAGGGTATCAGGTTACTGGGTGTGTTCGGAGCCGGTGAATCGGTTGGTATCATTGCGCAGGTTAAGGGCAAGCCGCGGCGGGTCCTGCTGGGAGAGAAGATCGATGGATGGACGTTGGAGGCGGTAGAGGGCAATGATGCGGTATTTGTAGCGGGATCACGACGGGAAAAAGCGACTCTGCAGCCTGAAACCGTTAAATCTGCTGTTCAAACTCGCAACCCAAGAGCGCGGCGTGGGCGATGACAATGAAAAAATTGGGGCTATTGGACTGAATATGTTACGAAATCTGAAGAGCGCTCTGGTGGTGGTCCTGTTGGCCAGTTGCGCCACGATGGACAGCGAGCAGGCGACGACTGCGTCGGCTGACACAACAGACCCGCAGCAGGCGGCTGCGCCTGCTTCCAAGGCGGTTGTAGATGCGTCTGCTGCTCTGTCCACCTCAGCGTCCGCATTAGCGGATGCTAACGCAGGCGACCAACCGCGAGCGGCCCCAACTATTTATCGGGGGAATGATAGCCAGTGGCGTATGCCAGCGGCTACCCAGCCGGTAAAATTTATAGGAGACGATGTCAGTTTGAACTTTGAGCAGGCGCCGTTGAGCGAGGTGACGCATGCCATCATGGGGGATATCCTGCAGCTCGATTATATTGTTGATCGTCCGGTAAAGGGCCAGGTAACGCTGCGCACACGGACTCCAATACCGCGTGACGAGCTGCTGGAGGTGCTGGAGTCATTGTTAAAGGCTAACAATGCTTTGCTGATCAAAAGCTCTGATGGCCGTTATCTGGTGACGGGGTCGCAGGGCAGCAGTCTGGTGCCGGAGATCTCCAATCCGCGAAGCAGTGGTGCTGGCTTCAGCACGATTATCGTGCCACTGCGCTACATTAGTGCCTCTAATATGGCAGAAATACTACAGCCCGTCGCCGAGGAGCGGTCTTTTGTTTTAGTCGACAATAGCCGCAATATATTGATGCTCGCGGGTACGCGTGAACAACTGGATGGTTGGCTTGATATTGTCACCACGTTCGATGTCGATCAGTTGCAGGGTATGTCTGTAGGGATGTTTCCGTTGGAGAATAGTAATGTTGAGGATGTCGCAGAGGCCCTGGCGGCTATGCTCGACAACGGCGGTCAAGAAGACCTTGTGCGCATTGTGCCGGTCAAGCGGCTTAATAGCTTGCTCATTGTGACGCCACGCAGCCATTACCTGAACACGTTGGGAGTCTGGATAGAGCGTTTGGACAGTGCACCCGACTCCAAGTTTGAGAAAAGAATTTTCGTTTATCCGGTGCAAAATACCAGCGCTCGGCGACTATCTAAACTGTTGAACGGCCTTTACGCTGATGAGTTAGGCGTCGTTACCGCGATGGAGTCGGACTCCAATGGCGGTGGTCGGGGTGGTGGGGGTGTTGCTCCGGGCATGTCGCTTGAGACTATGGGCGACGGCCCCAGTGGTTTTGCATCCATATCTGATGATTCCCGCGACCAAGGCAGCGCGATCACATCCATAGGCGCTCTTTCCGAGTCTCGCGGTCCATCTGCGATGGAAGATGTGCGGGTGGTTGCTGATGATGACAACAATGCCCTGATGATCTACTCCACCGGAAAACAGTTTGACCTGATTAAAACGGCTCTGGAACAGCTCGATACCGTGGCGACGCAGGTGATTATAGAGGCGAGTATTTTGGAGGTCACGCTCACAGATAAGCTCGAATATGGACTCGAATGGACGTTTAACAACAGTGTCGGCAACAACACAGGGACTGGGCTTTTATCAACCCCCCCTGGAGGTCCCCTGTCAGCCGCCAATACGGGTGGCTTCTCTTACGTCATTGCCAATACTGCGGGCCAACTTCCCATTAAAGCGGTTTTGAACGCACTTGCGGAGGAAGCCCTGCTCAACGTGATTTCGACGCCCTCAGTGATGGTATTGGATAACAATACCGCGTTTATCCATGTTGGTGACCAGGTGCCAATTATTAGTGAGCAAAGCACGGGACTAAATATCAATGACAGAATCACCCAGTCTGTGATCTACAAGGATACGGGTGTGCAGCTTGAGGTGACGCCCTCCGTGAACGCCGGCGGCCTGGTGACCATGGATGTCAAGCAGTCTGTTACAGACGTGCGCAAGACCACAACGGGGGACGAGGAGAACCCGACATTCCTGGAGCGAACTATCATGAGCAGGGTGTCTGTCAGATCAGGCCAGTCGGTGGTGCTTGGGGGGTTAATTCGCGAAAACGCCAGCGATAATGACGCTGGCATCCCTTTTCTGTATAAGTTGCCGCTGGTGGGTCCACTGTTTGGAGCCACAAAAAAAGAAAACAATCGCACAGAACTGTTGGTCATCATTACGCCGCGTGCATTGGTGTCTGAAAATGACTTACAGGAGGTTGGTGAAGAAATGCGATCCCAGGTTCGTCACATGGAGCTGATCGACTTTGTTCCATAATCCCGTTAGTCGGAAGGCTGGTTTCGGGGTAAACCGGTAAGAAATTACTGGTACTTTTCACAACCCTCTTTGGTGTGTTTGAAGGTTTTGCTGGTGCTGTGGAGTGCCATGCAGGTTGGCCCCTGTTCAGGTTCCCAGCTCGTAACAACCTGACTTGACACGATGGGCTTTGCGCCTGCGTCTCTGCAGGCGGCTATGGTTGACGCACCCTGTTACCGTTTTACGCGTGGCCTTGGGGGCTGCTTGTGTTGTCAATACAGTGGCGTATAATCCCCCGCTTAATTCGAAAATGGTGACTAAAAACAACATGTTAAACGATTTCAGCTGTAATTCCCGCCTGTTTGGAAAAGCCCTGCTGGGGGTGTTATTGGTCCTGTTGGCGGGCTGCATAAACACAGGCCAGTTGACCGAAACACAGCGGTCTGAACTGGATCAAAGAGTGCGTGAAAGGTGGCAGGCGCTGGAGCAAAAAGACTTTAAAAAGGCCTGGGAATATAGCAGTCCCAATTATCGAGCTATATTCTCTAAGCAACTGTATGCAAAAAAGTTTTCCTATGCGGTGGAGTGGGAGTTGACAGGAGTCGAAATAGTTAACTATGATAGCGTCGCAGCTGTGGCAAGTGTGGTGGTGAGGGTCATGTCCAAGCCTACCAAACAAACCTCTTCGGCATCTGTAGGAGTCGGTGCAATCCCTTTTGCCCGGGGTGAAAGATGGATTTTCGCCAACGGTCAGTGGTGGTTTTCGGCCAACTATTAGATGTAGTTGCAGGTTGACAGCTAGTTGCGGTTAGCAATAATAGCGCTAGCAATCGAAATAATTATGGTTGTAAAAAGTGAAAACCTTAGGAGTCTCCAATATGAAAGCAACATTTAAGCCCTTAGGCCTTGCTATCGCGGTTGCTACCGCGTCTGCTGGCTACGCGGGAATAGTTAATGCTCAGACACTGGCCGATAATGCTGGCTTGGGTAATCTGGGTATTGTTCCCTATTATACCGTTAACTCTGGATACACCACGGGTGTCTCCGTTATCAACACCAGCCCAAATACGCAAGTAGTGAAGGTGCGCTTGCGTCGTGCCGTTGATTCGATGGACGCGCTGGATTTCAACGTGGTTCTGTCTCCCTTCGACGTGTGGACAGGGTATGTCCAGCAAGAACCGTTTAACGGCGAGGAGTTCAACGAAATCCGTTTCTACTCAAATGATAAAAGCTGCGTAGTTCCTGATTTTACTAACGAAAACTACTTTTTAATGCCCGAGACTTTCAGAGTCGGTGCGGAAGAAGGCTACATTGAAATTATGGGTATGGCGTCTCCCTTAGATGAGATCCAGCCGATTGCTATCAGTGCATTGCACGGTCCCGACGGCATCCCAGCGGATTGCGACCGGGTTCGCGATAACTTCTTCGCAGGCACCACTGCAACTGATTATTACCCAACCACGGCAGCTGCTTTGGCGAGCACCACTCGTACTCGCGGTGTGATCAACTCTGCCATTACGTGGCAGCGCGCAACTGATCCTGCCACCGGAGCGGTTTTGTCTCCTGCCACCCCGGTCCCTAGCTCTTATGTGGCGCCTGACAACGTGTTGAAGGTCTCCTACTTCATTAAAGACGATGACACCGGTATTGAATTTGGTAATGATGCTGTGCACATCGCCGATTTCCTGGACGGAGCGTCGATGACTAACCAGGAACGTGGCATCAACGCCGGTGATCTGCAGGGCTTTGATCACCCGGATCTGGACGGCGGTGCGCCGACTAGTGCTCTCGAGGTTTGGCCTGGTGCGGCCTCTGTTGGTGCGTATGAGCCCTTGCGAAATGCCCTTGGTGCAGACCAGGTGATTAATGATTGGTCAGGGGCTGTCAATGATTTGTTCACCGTGGATACAGACTGGGTAGTAACTACGCCCGGACAGTACCTGATGACCAACCAAGCAGCCTACATTGATGCGATTGAAGAGACAACTGACGGTGCTGATCCGGCAGATGCACTCACCGGGACTCTTAGGTGTACTGGCGGGATCTTGCCCAGCAATACTGATGTAACAGGCCTTTCCGTAGAAGTAAATCCCTACGTTCCAGCAACGGGCGCCAACTGCGATTTCCGTGATATTCCTTTAACGGTGACCGCAACGGTATATGACAGGGAAGAAGGTGTGATAGACGTCACTGAAGATGAGTTGGTGGTGTCTCCCTCTCCTGTTATCCCCCCTATCATTGTTAACTTCAATCAGGAAGTGAACGTCGTCCAGTGGGGTACTGAGCCCGTGTTGGACTCGGTCAAAAATAT
>PKCY01000039.1 GCA_002862985.1 Haliea sp. | reverse complement strand
CAGCGCCAGGCAGAGGCAGTGGCTGCGATAGAGGGCGATCCACAACTACAGGCTTTGATGGTCCGCTTTGATGGTGAACTGGATCACTCATCCATTCTCCCAACGGATATTTAACGAAAGAGGGACAACTGATGAATCCAAACATTGCTGATTTAATGCAGCAGGCACAGAAAATGCAGGCCGACATGCAAAAGGCGCAAGAAGAGCTGGCGCATGCTGAGGTAACAGGCGAGGCGGGTGCGGGTCTGGTCTCGGTAATCATGACAGGTCGCCACGACGTCAAGCGAGTGGTGATTGACGATTCCGTGTTTACCGAAGAAAAAGAGGTGTTGGAAGATCTTCTGGCTGCTGCCGTCAACGACGCGGTACGGAAAGTGGAAGCTCACAACAAGGATGCCATGGCCGGGTTGGCTTCGGGGCTTGATCTCCCGGCCGGCTTTAAAATGCCATTTTGATGTCGTTTAGCCATTGCCGTGAAATTTAGTCCCGCACTTCACAATCTTATCGAAGCGCTGCGCTCACTGCCTAGCGTTGGCCCCAAATCTGCACAACGCATGAGTCTGCATTTACTGGAGCGAGACCGGGATGGTGCATTAGCGTTGGCCACCGCGCTGCGTGAGGCGGTAGACAAGATAGGGCACTGCAGACTCTGCCGAAACTTCACGGAGCTGGATGTCTGTGAAATCTGCAGTGATCAAAAGCGGGATGCCCGTATGGTCTGTGTCGTAGAGACGCCTGCTGATGTGCTGGCCATAGAAGATAGCGGAAGTTTTCGCGGACTGTATTTTGTGCTCATGGGGCATTTATCTCCTATTGACGGCGTTGGCCCAGCGGAGATTGGCCTGGAGGACTTTCACCAGCGTGTTATCGACGAAGGAATACAAGAGGTTATCTTGGCGACAAACCCTACAGTGGAAGGGCAGGCTACTGCCTACTACCTTACAGACATGTTGCAGCCGCTGGGGGTTATCGTGTCCCGTATTGCTCAGGGCGTGCCCCTGGGGGGAGAGTTGGAATACGTCGACGGTTCAACACTGGCACACGCCCTGGCGGGGCGACGACCGGTGGACTGAATGATGCGTTGGCAATTGATCGAGTCTGATGAAGCATTGCAACGCCTACTGGAGCAGCACCAGAGCTGTGAGGTGGTGATCGTCGACACTGAATTTATGCGTCGCAATACCTTTTACCCCGAGGTCGCGCTGGTACAGCTGTGTTTTGTGTCCGAAGAGTCTGATATCGACATCGCCTGGTTGATTGATCCCCTTTGTATCGATAACCCTGCACCCTTGGCTGACCTGCTATCAAATCCGGCCGTGCTTAAGGTATTGCATTCCGTAAGTGAAGATCTCGAGGTCTTTCAGCGCTGGCTGAATGTGTTGCCGCAACCACTGTTTGATACTCAGCGAGCGGCGGCGCTTCTCAATCGAGGTTTTGGGTTGGGCTATCGCACGCTTGTCCAGGATATTTGCGCGATTGATCTCCCCAAAGGGGAGACGCAATCCAATTGGTTACAGCGGCCATTATCGGCCGCTCAATGTGAATACGCGGGGTTGGATGTCACCTGGCTACTACCCGTATGGCGAGAATTGCATGAGCAGTGTGTGCGCCAGGAAAAACTGGATTGGGTGCTGGGAGATGGGCAGGACGCGATTCGCGCGTTGGGCACGGAAATGACTGACTCTCATCGGCGCATCAAGACAGCATGGAAGTTGAACCAACGGGAATTGGGCGCCCTGGTGGCCGTTTGCCGCTGGCGCGAAGAGACAGCCAGATCCAGAAATAAACCGCGGTCCTGGATTATTGATGATGCGGCCTGCCTGCTGTTGGCCCAGAAGGGCCCGCAGACCTTGGCGCAACTCAGTGATGAAGTGGGTTTGCCGGCACCCGCCGTTCGTCGTTATGGCGATGCGTTACTGGCGCTTTTGGAAACGCAGCGTGCGGTGCCAGAGAATGAGTTGCCGTCAGCACTGCCTCGGCCACTCGACGCCGCCCAACGCCGTCAGGTGAAAATGTTGAAATCCAAGGTACGCGAAATTGCCGAGGAACTGGCGGTGGCGCCGGAAGTACTGGTTCCAGGCAAGGACTATGAGCTATTGCTGCGGGAGGCGGCAGGGGAAAGTGTGAAGTCACCGGCTCACTGGCAGGGATGGCGCGATACTCTTGTCCTGGCCCCGTTGCGTCAATCTCTGGCGGGAGCAGATATATGAGTAGGCTGTGTCAAATTTTCAGGAGTTCTCGCAAGGAAGAGAGCTACTTATACGTCGATAAGGCGCGGGGATTTGAAGATATACCTGCGGACCTAATGGCCCAGTTTGGTGAGCCAATTCCAGTGATGGTCCTGCTGCTTACGCCCGGGCGCAAGCTTGCCAGAGCAAACGCAGTAGCAGTGCTGGCCAGTATTGAAAGCCAGGGTTTTTACCTGCAGATGCCGCCGACCGTTGCAGAACTATTATCCAGGGACGGCAGCGATGGCTGACTGGTGGCATGAGAAGAGTCTGACAGAACTGAGTACCAGCGAGTGGGAAGCCCTGTGTGACGGTTGTGCCAAGTGCTGCTTGCATAAGTTGGAAGACGAGGCCGACGGTGAAGTCTATTACACCAAAATTCGCTGTCGCCACCTTGATGAACCCACGTGTCGCTGCACCGATTACGCCAACCGCTCAACGCTGGTCCCGCACTGTATCGCGCTGCGCTCTGTGGACTGGGAAACGCTAAGCTGGTTACCCAATACCTGTGCATATCGCCTGCGCGCGCTCGGTCTTCCATTGCCTCAATGGCACCCGTTGATTAGCGGCAACGATGAATCTGTGCATCAGGCGGGCGTGTCTATCCGCGGCCGCGCTGTATCTGACGAATTTGTTCATCCGGACGGTTATGATGAACATATCGTGCACTGGGTAGAATAGGAGAGCACCTATGTTAAGCGAAAGCTCATATCTGACGGCTATTTACGTTTACGTCGGCTCAGCTTGTATAATACTGCTCTATCTTTGCTGGTGGTTGGGCCGGCACTGGCGGCCAGCGTGGGTGGCGCTGGTGGTGCTATTGACAGCGGTACTATTGCTGACCCCGGCCTATCCCAAGGCAGGGGTGGATACTATGGCGCCGGCCGTCATTGTTGTGGCATTTCAGATGCTCACACAGGATGTCGATTCCGCGCGGCATGCGCTGAAGCCATTGGTCTTTTTTTCCCAGGTAGCGGTGGCGATTGCATTGCTACTTCGCTTGTTGGTGTTTCGGCGGCCCAGGAAAGTTACCGCCAGCAAGGCTAAACGGCCGGCACAATCATAAGTAATCGCCAGATTGTTGGTCCAAATCGAGGTATCAGCGGCATGGCAGTCATGGGTGCAGTATTGATAAGCAGGCAACCAATCTGTAACCTGTTCGCCTTTCGAAATGGGAATGAGTGATGAGTAGTATGAAATTTGAAGGTACAGAAAGATACGTTGCCACTGACGATTTGCGGATGGCAGTCAACGCGGCAGTGGCGCTGGAACGCCCGCTATTAATTAAGGGTGAGCCTGGAACAGGCAAGACCATGTTGGCCGAGGAGGTTGCGCTAGGACTGGGGAAGCGCCTCATTCAATGGCACATCAAATCCACAACTAAAGCACAGCAGGGCTTATACGAATATGATGCGGTCTCCCGTCTGAGGGATTCCCAGCTCGGCGGTGAAAAAGTCCACGATATTGCCAACTATATTAAGCGTGGAAAATTATGGGAAGCCTTTGACTCCGACGAGCAGGTAGTGCTGCTGATTGACGAGGTGGACAAGGCTGATATTGAATTCCCTAATGACCTTCTGGTCGAACTGGATAGGATGGAATTCTTCGTCTATGAAACAGGCGAAACCATCAAGACTAAACATCGGCCGATTATTATTATTACCAGCAATAATGAAAAAGAACTTCCCGATGCATTCCTGCGGCGCTGTTTCTTTCATTTTATTAACTTCCCTGATCGCGACACTATGCGCGAGATTGTCGATGTGCATTATCCCAATATCACGCAAGAGTTGGTGCAGGAAGCCATGGAGATCTTTTTCGACGTGCGCTCCATACCCGGGCTGAAGAAAAAGCCTTCCACCTCCGAACTGATTGATTGGTTGAAGCTCCTGATGGCGGATGATATCCCTGATGAAATTCTCAAGGAAAGAGATCAGAGCAAGGCAATTCCGCCCCTGTATGGCGCGCTGTTGAAAAACGAACAGGACGTACATTTGTTAGAGCGTCTGGCATTTATGCATCGTAGAGAGACCCGATAGCGGGCGGCGCTGCGGTGCGCGGGAGCAAACATGTTAATTAATTTTTTCCATGGGCTAAGAGAGTCGGGTGTTCCGGTGTCGACGCGAGAGCTACTCGACTTGATGGACGGCCTCAAGCAGCATATCGCTTTCAGCGATATGGACGAGTTTTACTATTTCAGCCGCACGTGCATGGTGAAGGACGAAAAGTATTTCGATCGATTTGATCGGGCATTCGGCCTGCATTTCAAAGAGCTGGAAGCGCTGGACGATATCATCGAGACTTTGATACCCGATGATTGGCTGCGCTCAGAGTTTATGAAGAACCTCACAGACGAGGAAAAAGAGAAGATAGAATCCCTGGGAGGGCTGGAAAAGCTAATAGAGGAATTCAAGAAACGTCTGGAGGAGCAAAAAGAACGCCACGAGGGCGGTAACAAGTGGGTGGGTACCGGGGGTACGTCGCCTTTTGGCCAGGAGGGATATCACCCGGAAGGCGTTCGTGTAGGCTCCAATGGGCGCAATAAAAAAGCGGTAAAAGTCTGGGATAAGCGTGAATTTAAAAATCTTGACGACAATGTAGAGTTGGGTACCCGCAACATCAAAATTGCCATGCGCCGCCTGCGCAAATTCGCTCGTACCGGTGCCGCAGATGAACTGGATCTTGACGATACTATAAGCTCTACAGCGCGCAATGCAGGCTGGCTGGATATAAAGATGGTTCCCGAACGTCACAATGCCGTGAAAGTGTTGCTGTTTCTGGACGTGGGCGGTTCCATGGATCCGCATGTGAAGGTCTGTGAGGAGTTGTTTTCTGCTGCGCGTACAGAATTCAAACATTTAAAGAGTTTTTACTTCCACAATTTTTTGTACGAGAGTGTCTGGGGAAATAACGTTAGGCGCCATAACGAACGCACGCAGGTTCTGGATATTCTGCACAAGTACAGCCACGATTATAAAGTTGTTTTTGTTGGCGATGCTTCCATGTCGCCCTACGAAATTGTCCAGCCAGGCGGCTCTGTCGAGCACTGGAACGAGGAGGCTGGCGAGGCGTGGATGCGCAGAATCCAGGATGTGTACGACAAGGTCATTTGGATAAACCCACTGCCCGAGGAAGACTGGCAGTACACGCAGTCTGTGTCCATTGCTAATCAGTTGATGGAAGGACATATGTACCCGCTCACGATTAAGGGCCTTGAAGAGGGCATGTCCTACCTTTCGAAGTAGCTTCCGTAGGCAATTAGGCTCGCCGCTACGGCAACATTGAGCGACTCCACGCCGTTACGCATGGGGATTGACAGGGGGGTATCTACGAGCTCTCTCAGGTGGGTGCCTACGCCCTCGGTCTCATTGCCCAAAATGTAAACACACAGCCGATGCGATCGATGATCAAACAGAGAGCGCTTGGCGCTCGTCTCAAGCGCGCAGATCTCAGCATCATGCTTCCGGCAATGTTGCAGCGCTTCTGTCAGTGAGTCACAAAATAGGAGCGGGGCGCGATAGACCGTCCCTACGCTCGCCTTGATAACCAGTGGCCCTATTGCCGCGGTCCCCTTTCGTGAAAGTATTATTCCGTCGATATTGCCCGCAGTTGCGGAGCGGATAATCATGCCAAGATTTTGCGGATTATGAATGCCGTCAAGTGCCAGTAGTCGCACATTAGATTTAGGGCGTGGGCCAGCAAGATAGTCTTGGAGTTTGCCAAAGGAAGGGCACATAACATCAACCGCGACCCCCTGATCCTGTTTTCCATTTTTTGATATACGCGCGAGTGCTTCGCGCGAATGTTGTTTGACAGGTATGTCGAGACTGATTGCTTGCTGCCTGATTTCGGCGACAATTCCGGCTTCTCGATTGCTCTGTGCAAGGTGCAGTGCATGGCATTGCAGTGTTGAGTTCTGCAGTGTTTCCAGTACTGCCTTGCGGCCATAGACGGTCAGCACGCGATCAAAGAAGGATTTTTTTTCCTGGTAGTCTGATGGATCTGTCATGGCTTACGCGAGGGAGAGTGGCTGCGGATTGTGGCTGAGTTTAATAGGTCAGCTGACGGTATCTCGGCCACTGGCCAATGCTGTGACCCGGTCGGCGGACTCCTTCATGCGCGCAGCGATTTCCTCTACCTGCGCGCCGGTGATTGTCTTGTCAAAGGATCCGGCAACAAAGCACATCACAGGGACTTCCTTATAAACAAATACCGGAACGGTGATCGTACTAATGTCATAGCGCGCTTTAGGGTCGACTCTGTCGAGGTGATAGTGCTCGTCACACAGATCATGCTGGTATTTGTTAGCGGCTTCTTCAAGTTCGGTGAGGCTCCACGAATTATGAATGCGGCCCAATTCTTCACGTAACTCCGATTCCGCCCTGGTTTTCAGGGCTACTTCGTAACCGTGCGCGCGTATGGCGATCAATGACACGCGTAACTTTTGATCCAGCTTTTCGTTGTATCCGTCGCGGGCCTCATGTGCCCTGGTCAGCCAGGCCTCCAGATATTTGGCGTCTGAAAAGGCGGTAAAACATGCTGCCACTGGGGCAGTGTTAGGCAGGCGCAAGCCGAGTTGGAAGGAGTCTATGAGTGGTGTCGCCCGCCCGTACAGCGCTAACAACACCTGGTGCATTTTGGAGCGACCGGTAACCGCAAAGCCAATGCCCAGATCATTTTGCAGAGCTTCCAGCTCCGGTCGGGCGTATTCCAATACGGGGAACTGGGCGAAGGCCGCGTTTCCCGCTGCGATGATTGACGGACCCAGGCGGTATGCTTTGGTTTTTGGATGTTGGACCAGAAAGCCATAGTTGGCCATGGTGGTCAGTATCGCGTGGCAGGTTGCCTTGTTCAGGTTCAGCCGTCTGGTCATTTCTGTGAGGCCGAAGGCCTGGTGCGGATTGGCCATTAATAAGTCGAGTATAGCCAGCGCACGCGCAGTAGGTTGGGAGAAAAGTGCCACTCATGTACTCCAGAGGTTAATCAGGCTCGCTTTATTCCGAGGGTGTTGCTGCGAATTCCAGTTCATATTGTTGTACCTGGTCGGCAATCTTACAGCCTGCCGCCGTGCAAGTTCAAGCTTTACCGCCCATGCTCTCTATGCATGGCATGTTGGCACTTGCCGGTTGACAAGAACAAATCCTTTTGGGGCGCATGTGGAAACTTTTAAGCTTTACGGTACCAGTGCTTGCCACCTTTGCGAGATCGCGCAGGCTATGATTACCGCGCACACAGACCAGGACCTGGATGTGATGGAAGTGGATATCAGCGACTCTGATACGTTGTTTGAGCGCTACGGTTTGCGCATCCCGGTATTGCAACACCCCGATGGCAGGGAGCTCGACTGGCCCTTTACGGAAGTGGGGCTGCAGGGTTTTTTCGCGTCCTGAGTCTACTTCTGTTTTCCAACGCGGATAGCGAGCACGTCACAAGCGGCACCGTGCATAACACCGTTAGCCGTTGAACCCATCAGCAGTGCCAGTCCGTGGCGGCCGTGACTGCCCAAGACGATCAGGTCCGTACCCAGTTCCTCTGCCTTGGCATGAATTTCGACCTCCGGCTTGCCCAGCAAAATGTGCTGGTGTTGGGCATCGATATTGTTGGTTTCGGCAAATCGATGTAGTTGCTGCGTTGCTTGTTGATGAATTTCTTCCTGAATTCCCGAAAAATCCATTGGAATATCGCCGCCATAGGCAAAGCTAAGGGGCTCGATGACGTGTATCAAATGTAACTCGGCGTTACTTCCCTCGGCGATAGCGCGCCCACGCTGCACAACCGGTGTCGAATCCTCACTAAGATCTATTGCTACCAGCACATTTCGATACTGTGGCATCGCTCAACTCCAGGATGAAAAACTCTTTTGGTATTTATAGCATAGAAACTCGGCCGAGTGAGGGCGATTGGGGTATGTTGTAAGTTGTATGCAGTAGAGATTGACCTAAACCTAAACCGGAGGAGATGACGCTGACCTACCTGCTAATACTTTTTGTGATCGCACTCGCACTCGCTCCCCTAACGCATTTTATACCCAGTAAGCGTCAGCGGAGAATTGCCGGCTTGCGCGAGTATGCAGCGGTACATGGCCTGTTTGTGGAGTTTCGAGACCTCCCCAAAGGTAGCGCGCCTAGCCTCGCGCGCGCTTCCCGGGGGCACGTGATTTATTATGGCAAACGCATTGCAGCCAGGCGCGAGCGGCCCGTGGCGGCGGGCGCCTGGATTTATGAGCAGGATAGCTGGAGAAGCGTGGGGAGCCGCCAGCCAGTTCCCCAGCCAGTGCAGGGTTTGCCCACGGATATCCTCGCTGCCAGTGTCGATGCTGGAAGCTGTGGGGTGTACTGGACAGAGTCGTCGGGGGAGGTCGGTATTGAGCATATTCGGCAGGTTTTGGAGTGCTGGTGTGAGGAATTAATAAGCTGACAGATGTTGTTTTTCCTTGACCCCAGCGACTTAGCGACTTATATATGCCACCTTTTTGGAGGCGCCTGGTTGGAGCTCTCGACCAGAGACGCCCGTTAGGGGTGCCTGCTAAAGACCGCTCTTTTAGGCGCTTTCTGACCGTATTCACGAAGGGAAATTATGGGTAAATCACTGGTTATAGTCGAGTCACCGGCCAAGGCCAAAACGATCAATAAGTATCTTGGCAGCGATTTCATCGTGAAGTCTAGCGTTGGCCACATACGTGATTTGCCTACTTCGGGCAGTGCTAAGAATAAAGTCGACCCCAAAGCACGAGCCGCTCAGGCTGCTCGTACGCGTAAAATGGCACCCAAGGCAAAAGCGGCATACAAGAAAAAGAACGCACGTGTGCAACTGGTGCGACGGATGGGAATTGACCCGGATCAAAAATGGGCCGCTAACTATCAGATTCTTCCGGGCAAAGAAAAAGTCGTCAATGAGCTTGTCAAGCTTGCGGCCAACGCTGACGCTATTTATCTTGCAACTGACCTTGACCGCGAAGGAGAGGCAATCGCCTGGCATTTGAAGGAGGCCATTGGCGGCGACGAGTCGCGCTATCAGCGTGTCGTTTTCAACGAAATCACCAAGAAGGCGGTTTCCGAAGCCTTCGAGCGGCCCGCTACCCTTGACATGGATCGTGTTAATGCTCAGCAGGCGCGCCGTTTCCTGGACCGCGTGGTCGGTTTTATGGTGTCGCCACTACTCTGGTCCAAGGTGGCTCGCGGCTTGTCTGCCGGGCGTGTCCAGTCTGTTGCGGTACGACTCATAGTCGAGCGAGAGCGCGAAATACGTGCCTTCGTGCCACAGGAATACTGGGAAATCCATGCCGACCTTGCTACGGCCAAAGCGGATGGGATCCGTTTTCAGGTCCGCAAATATAAGGACGAAAACTTTTTACCGTCAGATGAGGCCACTGCCCAAGCTGCCACCAAGGAACTGGAGCAGCTTCCCTACATTGTCAGTAAGCGAGAAGACAAACCCACACGATCTAGAGCCCCGGCGCCCTTTATTACTTCTACGTTACAGCAGTCCGCGAGCACGCGATTGGGCTTCAGTGTAAAAAAGACGATGATGCTTGCTCAGCGTCTGTATGAAGCCGGTTACATCACCTATATGCGAACCGACTCAACCAATTTGAGCGTCGATGCTGTGGCAGCTTGTCGAACCTACATTGGTGCTAATTTCGCGCCTAAGTATAGTTTGGATGAGCCCAGGGTTTTC
>PKCY01000137.1 GCA_002862985.1 Haliea sp. | reverse complement strand
TTTGTCGGTCTTACCGTTAGTTGTTGAACAGTTTGTCGAGGGTGTTTTCGACTGCTTTGTCGATCGCGCGGTCAATCTTTTCATCTACGGAATTGGTGGCTTTATCGCCAGCAAGTGTCACTTTACCTGCAGCGTAGTCCGCAGCGTAGTCTGCAGCATAGTCCGCAGACTGTTCGTTAGACTCTTCGGGCGTACTTAGAGCATTTTGTGCTGAGGTGCTTTCGACTGAGTTTCGCGGCTCCGCCACCGCCGGGGTGACATCAGTATTGTTGTGTGAAAGCGCTGTGTCGCTTGTCGCTGCAGGTGCCTGAGCAGTTCTGTCGGTGAGTTCGTGTCCCGGCAGTGCGAAGTCGACGCGACGATTGAGTAAGCGACCCTCGGGTGTTTCGTTTGTGGCCACCGGCATGGCGGCACCGTAACCACGTGTGGTGAGGCGACTCGGCTCGATGCCATATAGTGTCAGCGCGCGCTTCACTGTGTCGGCTCGTTGCTGCGACAGGGTGCTATTGCCTCGGTCAGTGCCGGTGGCGTCAGTGTGACCCTGCACCTCCACCAGAAGTGCAGGGTCCGCGGAGAGTACTTCGGCGATGACATCGATGGTACTTCCAGATCCCGGCAATAGCTGATTGCTGTTAGTTGCAAATTGAATCCCATAAACAGAAATTCGGCCCGCTTCTACCAGTGTGGTTCTGAAGCCATTGGCGTCAAAAACCACGGCGACTTCCAGCGGTTTTTCATCCACGATTTCCAACTCATACACGCCATTACTGCGCAAATCGAGTATCACCCAAGTAAACGATCCGCCAGGATTGGGTATTCTGAAGTTGGCGCGTACCGCCCGATTTAATCCATAGTCGTTGCCACCAATTTTCTGTGACGCGCGCAGAAAATTGCCTTTGATCTCTTCTTTGCTCATGCCCTGGATCTGATAAACGAGTTTGCGATACTCACCTTCGGCCATCTTCTGTTCGCCGGAGTCATCTTTGTAGTTGACCCTAATGCGGCTAAAATCTTGATAGACTGATTTTTTGTCCAGCAAAGTGCTTCCATCAATGGGTCTGATAACAGGGTGTTCAAGCGGCGGGTTGGCACGAAGGCTGACACCGGCAAGCAATAAGAAGCCGGCTAAAATGAGCAGACCGGTGCGCGCGCTATTCGGGGGCTTATTGCTCACAGGCAGGAACAGACGGTTGGGCTGCATGCTCGGCGCAACTAAGTGCGGTCATAGCCTGATAGCAGTCTTTTAGTTTCTGTGTGTGCGGAGAAGCTTCATACTGTGAAATTTTTTGGAGCTGCGCTTCACACTGGCCGGTCATTCCGGCTTCGATCATTTGAACTAGCGCTGGGTCCATAGTGCCCCCTGTGGCCATTCGTTCTCGGACACAGTCTTGCATATGGAGGCACTGGGCGAGGAACGCAGACGCTAAAGAGTCTTCGCTTGCGATGTCAGCTTCCGCCAGCGTCCCGCGACTCGTCAATGCCAAAACAGCGATGGTTACTCCCACGAAGATGTAGCGAGTAGGTACCATGATGAGCTCCCCGGTGGATCCCTCGTCTTCCTTGAGTATAGAGCGTTAGAAACTAAGTTCAAGCGCTACACCGGATTATGGCTCTGAATGGGTCTAAATGTCTGATTCTGGCCGAGAGGGTTCATCGCTTTAATTTTTTGCTGCAGGGTTATTCAGTATTTGCGGACGCGCTGTTTCCCGCTGCGTTTAGCGAGGTCATCACCAGGGTCGATACCCCTGTTTTATCGACGAGACGCGTGGCCATTTTGTCTGCGAAATTTCGAACCCTACCACCTAGTCGGTGGTAGGAAAGGCCGCCACTAGTCTTCCGCTTGTTCCTCAGTGCGGGCTAGTTATCGGAATTAGCGAACTCAAATCGCAGATAATAAGCGCCCACCGAAGTGGGCTGACATCAGGCGCTATGTTTACGTCGTCTTGCGCCTTGAACGGTCAAGGACAGTGCCTCGTACCGACGGCCCCCAGTAGTTTTAGCAGCCGGGTGGCAAGCCTTGGCATACATCACCGTGGCCATCGTTATCAGTGTCTGTTTGGTCGTTATTAGCTATTAATGGACAGTTATCGATGTGATCAGGTATCCCATCGCTATCTGGGTCGCATGCATTACCGACGTCATCGCTATTCCCATCTAACTGATCATTGTTCGGCACCTTGGTGCAGTTATCATAGGCGTCCTCATAGCCGTCATTGTCATCATTGGGATCACATGCGTCACCGCCGTCAGCAGCTCCATCGGTATTCTTTTGCAGAGTATTGGGAACAGAAAGGCAGTTATCAGTTAGGTCAGGCACGCCATCCCCGTCGCTATCACCATCACTGACTACCTCTGCGGTCACAGTGACGAAATGACCGTCGAGCGCAAGGGTGCGCGAACCAAGCCCCGGGTAGTTATCTGCGTCCACGAACTGCGTTGTGCTCTCGAGTCCAAGGCGCACTGCTGCTTCATCGTTGTTGCTCCATACCGCGGAGTCCCACTCGAAGTGCATAATAAGCTGATAGTCTCCCGATAGACCCGTGATGGTTGTGCCACTGGCCTGATCGATAACTAGATTCAGAGGTGCGTCGTTGGTGAATAGCGAAGTCAACGAAAGAGCAGGCGAAATTACACCATTTACGTGTGCTTCCAATTCGCCAATTTGCGCCGATGCATAAACAGTGGCGTAAAAAGAACTATCGTCGGCGAGTGTTATCGCGCCAATGCGGGTCGTTGCGATTTGAAGGTCGTAAACCGTGCTGGGATTGGGGGAAGTAATGTCTATAGTGACGTTGTAGGCGCTGGTGGGTGCGTGATTGGTGGTGCCGAAAGAGTTGTCAGCCCAAACAAATTGCGCATAGCGTACGGTTGCACTAACGCTGTGGCCAACAACGTCGGTGGCAGTCGGTACATGGGCCACGATGCTCGTTTCGCTGTCGCTCTCGTAATCCAGCGTCAGCGAGTACACGTACCCGGAATCGTCACCGGTTGGGGCGTGCGTCACACCGAGATCTAGTGCAGTGGCTGTGAAGGGAATCGACATCCCAAATAGCAAAAGTGTTCTTGTGGTGACTCGCTTAATTGGTTTTATTGCTCTCATCGCAGACCCCTCACAATACATTTGGTTGTTTAAAGGTGATTTAGCCTTGACTAAAACTATTGATATATTTGGTACTACACTAAAGCGAGCAAATCCCATGCCAGCCTAGTAAGCGTGCACTAACCAGTGCTTCGGGGCCCATAAATGAGCGGTTCGTGTAAAAAATGCTGACATTATTTGCCTGGCCTCAATTCTGGCAAGCTAGAGGTTGAAACTCACCTTTCATCAATACCGCAAAATTGGTGAGCACAGGCTATTCGTGGCCCCAGCTCATGTTGCTGTTCAGAATGTCCTTAATCAGGGAAGGCACCTGATTAGGTCTCAGCATGACCGTGATTTCAGGAAGTGCGTTCACAGAAAGGGGTAGGGCGGTTGCTAGAGGTCATGTGTCCGATGGCGTTAAATTATTAGTGCTCTTGCGACACAGTGCAGTGATAGGGCTTTCGCCCCGCGGCAGCCCAGAACAATGCGTATCTGCTCCTCGATGGGGAACGTGTGGCGGGTGTTGTGGCGGATATCCTTGACCATCTTTTCAGTGTTTGAGATGCTTACATCGAACTTGCACTGCGTTAATTTAAAAGTAACGGTTATCTCGCAGCGGGCAAAGTCATTGGGTACCGCGGCGGCTGATGGCGCGCAGCGTAGGGATATAATTCGTCACACAGGGATGAAGACAATGGACGAGAAGGAAATAATTAGGCAGCTCGCGCAACGGATGGTCGTCAGTGAGCAGAGTGCTTCTGCCTGGCTTAAAGCCACTCTGGAGATTTTTGAAGAGGGGTTTGGCCCCGATCCCCTGGTGATCGCGAATGGGTCAGTCACGAAAGCTGTTGGCGCGACAGCGACCACCGGTGCGCTCGCGCGCAACGATGTTGCGGCCTCCACTAGTACCGCGGACAGACTCGCCAGTCGTGCCTCCGTTGGAATGCCGCTGCTGCGTTCAGGTACGCCAACGACGAGTTTGGCTATCAATCGCGATGAGCTCAGGCTCGATCAGTTTCCTTTCCGGGTAGGCCGTGAAGCCCGTACGCATTTGGCTGGAGCCACGCCCGAGACCAGTGAGCGGCGCGAGGTTGCCGGTCGACCCAATAATGATTTGTATGTTAAGGATGTGGGCAAGCCACTCAATGTGTCGCGAGAACACTTTCAGATTGAAGAAAATAGCGATGGCAGCTATGAATTAGTGGATCGCGGCAGTGCCTGTGGCACCGTTGTTGGTGGCTATACCGTCGGAGGAGACTACACGGGCGGTAGATGCGCTCTGAAATTTGGTGACGACATTATCGTCGGTACCCCGCAATCCCCCATCGTATTTAAATTTATGCAGGCCGCAGCATAGTTCGCAACGAGTTCGCCTGTGGGTAAAAGGGCAAAGACTACGTTTATTTGAGGCTGAAACGTGGTCTGTCCCCGGTTTTCGTGCTCATCACCCTCCAGAGTCGATGTATAAATACACACCAACGCTACCGATTCCCGCCTGACATAATCAGTTGCGCCGTTTGGCTCTACTGCAGCTTCAATCTTCGCAAGCACCTTAAAATGACGGGCAATTCGGCGCAATGATGGGCGCCGATCAAGCCATTCAAAGCAATAGTCTTGCCGCCCTACAGCTGGCAGAGATGTTTGCTATTTTGGGTGTTGTTGTTATTCCCCTCACGTTTGTTATTCAGGTTAGGCGCCAATAAGTTATTGCCAAGTTAATTCGGGGGAATTGATAGAATCGATGGGTAGCCCGTCCACTTTATTGGGTATGAATACTTGTGAGCATACCCGATTCAGAGAGCTATGCATGCAAAGTCACGCTACTCCGTTTAACAAGCTCCTAAGGGATCAAATAGACATGCTTACGTGCCTGTACCCCATCGTCCGTCACAGATCTGACTATGGAGTTGTCGCGTATATATTCGGTGAGCTCTACAACGGCTTTTGATTTACGGAAGATCATCAGCTGCGTCTAAAACGATCTGGAGTCAACTATGTCAAAAGGTAACATAAGCCTGTTTCTGTTCTTTTGTTTCGCCATAGGCCTGCCTTTGTGGGGCATGCAAAACAATAAGTACGAGGGGGAGAGTATCCATGGATGCACGGGAGAGTGTTACGAAAATTGGGAGCAGGAAACCGGCGGCGTTATAGCGCTTGCTTCCGCCCAGGCGGAGGCTAGAGCCGTCGCTTCTCCCGCGGAGTTGGGCCAAGCCGCCTACTCCGGCTGTATTGCGTGTCACGGCAGTGGGGGAGAGGGTGGTGTTGGTCCCGCGCTGGTCGGGCAAACGGGCAGTGATATCTACGGAAAACTGGTGCAATACAAAAACGGAGAAACCAGGGGTGCACAGAGCGCTCTCATGTGGAGTCAGTCCGCCACGCTCAGCGATGACGATATGAAGAATATATCAGAGTATGTCGAGTCTTTTTCGGTCCGATGATTGACAAGCGCCTGTAGCGAAACCACCTGAATGCCATCATCGTCGGATAATATCATCGGGAGAGACTGAGCAGATGATTTCCCCAAGCGGAACGAGGGGCGGCAGGACTGTATCCAACGAAGAAGAGAGACTTCGCTGAAGGTTTTAGGGTGAGGGTCCCAGGTGGCTCATAGAGGATAATGGAGGGAAATATTCTCTGTGCGGAAAGAATGGGGTAATGTGAAAAGGGGGTGCGTCCAAGCGACCTGTTCCGGGCGCGCTTGGCTATAGTGAACTCAAAATATAACGCTGTGAAACAGGAGTAATCCTGCGAGGAGGCGCGCCCCGGCTTGGGCGCTTGTTGTGACCACTCGTCTTTTTCGGGTGGGGGCGGAAGAATTGTGCATGCAAGTCAAGCGTGCCGAATGGCCTTGCACTGGATGGAATGCCGAATAGCCCTGCACTGGATGGAATAATGGGGCGGCTGTTGCCGCCCCAGGATTGTTAGCACCCAGGAGGCATAGGCGGGTCGGGGTCGTCCTGAAATGGGGGAACGGGCAGGTCGCTCAAGTGGTCCCCTAGGGGGTCACCTAGCACCACCATACTTTGGAAATATTCCAGCACGCGGGCTTCAGAGACTTCGAGTGCTTTCCACTGCGGCCAATCCCAGGTGTCATTCATGAACGGCTGCATCTGATCATGACTTAGAACCGTGAGGTGGTTCACGTCATGAGCAATCGCGACATCTTCAATCGACAGCCAACCATGCGCGCGATCGTGCATCCACCCGGCATAGTGTGGCTCCATCTTGAGAGTGTTGATGAACGTCTCGGCAAGGCCATTCTCAGTGAGGTAATCAGCAAACCCTTCGTGACCATACGCGGTCACCATGGCCATGACATCTTCGGCGGCACCCAATCTCGCCGTTCGTTCGATATCGGCGATAACCTGGGGGTCAAACCAATCATCGGCCATCCAGCCAACTTTGGCTCCCTGCATCGCATACCACATGCCGACGCCTACCTGATCATTGCCCCAGGCCTGAGTGTTGTTGGTCAGGGTGTTGGCAAATGCCCAAGCGCCAACCTCATCGAGAGTGGCTGGCGCAAGTCCAACGAACGCCCGCAAATTGTTGTAGGCAAGCAGTGCTTCTGTCGTAATGGCGGTCCTTCCACCCACAAGACCTTCATGGTCCGTGTGATCGCTGCCATAGGTAAGACCATAGCTTGCCAAATCAATAAAATCGCCCGCCCCACCCGGATGCGTGTGGGGCTCTTCCATGGGCATGTCCGGTTCGTCTGAGGACGGCATTTCCGGTTCCTGTGTCCGGTCGATACAGAAACCGAAAGTCGTCGATGCTCCAGGCTCCAGCGTCTGGTTCCACTGCCCACCCACGACGCGCCAAGAGTAAGACATCTCATCCCCTTCGCCGTGTGGATGCGTCCAAAGGCTTATCTCTGAGTCCCAGTAGTCGGTCAAAGATCCCGGCATGTCAACGCTGACCTCCCACGGACCGCTGGCGACACCGTTGTTCGTTACCACCGCCTCTGCGCAGGCTCCCGACCCCCAGTCTAGATAGAGATCAACGGTGACGGCGAATATTTCTCCAGAGCCTTGATTTTCATCGGCGCCATAAGATGGCGCAGTCCAGGAAGCGAGTATTAAGGCAACGAAAAGACTCGCTGGGATACAGTCGGACCTATCGGATGTAGAAACGTTTTCTCTAAACATCAAAGAATCTCCTGTGAACTGACGATCGGAATTCATGTTCCTCTGGCCTCGGTGCAAGCCGGCGACGAATCCAGAGTAAGGAAGGCTTTTATCCAACGGCCGGTATGTGCCGGGGTTCAGGCTCTCCCATTCTCCCCTGCTATGACAGCGTTCTGGGCAGGGGGTTCAACATTAGCCAAAAGGAGTGTCAGTCCACGGTTTTGGACGCTTCCGATCTATCCGCTCGGGGTATTTTAGTCGTACTGGAGCTCAACATGATCAAGTGCTCATGACTGCAAAGGGGGTCAACATGCCCAGAATATCACCCATCAACGTATCGGCACGGTGCGGGACAGTCGCGTTAAAGCTTATTGCTGACCGTATGTGCCGCTTCCGTTGTTTTTTCGCCAGCCGCCTGAACATCTTCACCGACGCCCGCTACTGTGTTGCATCCACCAAGAACGGTCGCCGCTGCAATGAAGATCGCAACAAGTGTGTATTTGCCGTAGGATTTTTTAGTATTCATAGTCTGTGCCTTTTGTGGCTGGGAATGACTGTTTCAGGTGTAAAAATTGACCTCCAGATGAGTATAATAGACGTGCGTGCCCAGTGTCCATATGAGATGTAGCTTAGCAACCAGGCCATGTTTACTTAAACTGATAGTGCGCTAAGCCTCCTTTAGCGTGAGCAAATAGCATGATAATAAAAACATCAAACGCGAACTCTCAAGTCGAGATAAAAATAATCTGAATCAGATGCCTAGGTTTCTTATCGCGCAATAACTTGCGCTTATTGCAGGGATAGCTCCCCGCTGCAGCACTCGCTACTGCTTCTGCAGCCAAGATGTCGCCTGGGCAGAGCCCAGGTCTACTAGGTCGCCCATCGGCAGCGTCATATCCACCAGATGCAGGCCCCACCCCGGGAAAATGACGAATTCGCCATTAAAATCGTCTGCTCGGGGATCGAGCGGATCAGCGTTTGCCGTGGCCTCTAGATAGCTGATGCCATTTTCATCCAGCACGCACTGCCCGCTGATGAAATCCGGCATTGCATAAAATGGCGTGGTAATCGTTGGGGCCGATGCTGAGTCCGCATAGGGCCCGTCGGCACGCTTGACGATCAGTGCGTCGATGACACCCGGTACAGCGGCGACCGGGAAATAGCTATTAAGACTGGCGTCACCACCGGCCAGGGCGGCGGGGTTGGTGCACACAGCGGTTAGTCCATTACTGGGGGTGCCAAAGACAGCAAGGCCTGCTGCGAGTTCGGGGTCAGAATCGCGATAGATGGAATAGTTTATAACGCAACCCGTTTGGTCGGAGGTGCGGCAGACTGACACTTGCTGAAAATCACCCCCTATATCGGCTCCCTCGGGCTTACGCACCGCGGAACCTATCAAATGTGCTGAGACCAGGTGCTGCAGCAGGTACTCATCATTCTCAACCGTGTCCGTTATCAGCTTTTTGAGGCGACCAGCGCCTTGGGAGTGTCCAATAAGAATGAAACCCCGGCCATTATTGTCATTACCCATGTAATGCTTAAAGCTGTCCAAAACGTCGTCGTAGGCTATTGTTGCACCCTCGCCAAAGGCGCCGCCGACAATCGCAGCGAGCGTAGCCTGACGGTATATCGGGGCAAACATACGGCAAAAGCGCGAGTAGCGCGCCGCCTGATTAAGTGTTGCAAAAATTTCTTCGGCGCCCTCTTCCAGATCGGAGTTAGTGCCCGGATCACCGCTGACAGTAGGGTAGACATAAAAGCAGTCCACTCCAGGGTCGGCCGCGCGATTATGGGGCTCGATTTCGGTAGAGCCATCGGCAAATACGAGGGTCGCATCGAGATTGCGGGCACAGACATTGTCCGTATCAGCCAGCGCCGGGTGGCATAGCCAGTTGTCACCACTACTGTAAGTAGTGCTAACGAATCCAGCAAAGGGGTTGGGTGGGCCTTGATCCACCTGTGTATTATTGCTGTCGCTGCAGGCTACGATTACAGAACCCAAAACGAGAATTGAGGCAGTCAAAAAATGATTCATGTGCAAACTACACCGCTGTGAATGATCAAGCGCCATTTTGTGGCGTTCTTACTGTCCTTGTCCATTCAATTTTTTGCTAATGGGGCCGCGACGGTTCTGCACAGCGGCATGCATAGCGGCATGCACATCGAGGAACCGCTGAGCCTGCACCTTTGATTTGAAATTATGCATACCCCGTTCTCTTACTCTGCTGGGCTCCTGAGATTACTCCGCTCGCATACTGCTTTATGCTGTGGATCGGCTCTGGTATCAGTTCACGATGCGCAACACCATAGCTGCGTAGCTTATCCGTATGGATCTTTCTAGGCTCGGTATAGGTTCAGTCGGGGATCACAGAGTTACTTGCGTGGATATTATTCGACGCAGAAGATCTCCGGCCCCTCTTAATCCCGCTGTGCTATATTTCAGAGAGGCCACCGAGCGCGACCAATATTTGTAACTCGAAGCCTCTGCGGTGGCCAGCGGCAGGTTCAAATGCGCCTTTGGGCGAAAACGTAAGGAGCTCAAGAAAATGCTGAATCAGATACGAATCAGAAGTATACGAAAACTGATAATTGCTGCGTCAGGTTTCCTTGCCGGCGCGCTCTTCAACGGGTTTTTATCCGCCGATGGGGTCAGCGGTAATGGCCGTCGATTTTCACATTGCTAGTTCGCGTAGTGACCAACCGTAAAGAGACGTTATGAATACGCTATCGCACAGTTTCAGCGACGATGTACTGGGCAATCTTGATGCCACAGATATCGCAGC
>PKCY01000309.1 GCA_002862985.1 Haliea sp. | reverse complement strand
GTCCCGTTTGAAATTGAACGCAATTCCGAGTAAACATTTAGCGACAACCTACAAATTAGGAAGAGATGGCGAACAAAAACTGGGTTATCGAATATTGGTAGCGCCGAGGATTTCTTTGTTGGCAGCCTGCCGGCACAGTGGTTACGGTCTATTAAGCTGGGTCGAGCGCGGCATGCAACCCCATTCTATTGCTGTCATCGAGGCTCTGGGCCGAGGCGATTACGATACAAGGGGCCCGCACGCGCGTCTCAAGATAAGCATAGTCAAGTCACGCTACACAGGATAATCCAGAAATGCCTAGATATTTGATTCCCGTCGCGAAACCGTTCGCTCCCGTTCTTAACCTTGGAGAGGACTTGCTCTTTGGATCCTACTACTATTCCCCCATCACTCGAAAGAGTAAACTTGAGCTGATCAAAAGGAGCGGCAGCAATACCGGAAACTTTGCTTTTATTGAAAGCGTAATTAAACAGTTGGGGGCCGACAGCGTTGCCCATCAGGCAGACGTCGAGTCGATGGATCCGGGGTTTATACGCGAGCACTTCGATCGGGTTGTAGTGCCTAGTTCTAACTTCATTGCGTCAAAAAGTAGCGGGTTTCTCGAAGGGGCCCTAGTGTCAAAACTGAAAGAGTGGGGCTTACCGTTCGTCATAGTAGGTCTGGGTACTCAGCTTAACGCCGACCAGCATATCAGTAAGGAATTACTAAAAGGTCTAAGGTTTATATCGGAGAACAGTGCCAGTATCGGTGTTCGCGGTAATTTCACAGCGGAATTCCTTCATGGGCATGGAATAGACAACGTCGACGTCATTGGCTGTCCGTCTGCGTTTTGGCGGCTAAATGAGGAATTCGAGATTGACGTGGACCGAAAGTCTCTGGAGAAACCCGCGCTGGTCAATTCGGAAATTAACCTTAATAGTGTTGTTTGCATGATAGATCGTCTCCGCGAGGGCGACATGGCAGTTTTACAAAATGAACCGTTATTTTTTAATAACAGAAATAGCGGACTCCTTGATTTTGAAGTTATGAATAAGCATATCGGGGTAACCAGACAACAATTCACTCGTTACAATCGAGCTTATTATCGCCAATCGAAAATCTTTTTCAATCTTAAGGACTGGATGGAATTCGCTAAGGACTTTGCCTTTTGCTGTGGCCCTCGGTTCCACGGAAATATGGTGGCCCTTCAGGCGGGTGTGCCGGCAATGTGGTTGGTTCATGATGAGCGCACTAGCGAGTTAGTCGAATATTTGGGCCTACCCAGTATCGATAGTAAAGCTGCTGAAAAGATGTCGCTGGCTGATCTCTATGCGAGAGTTTCATTGGACAAGTTCAAATCGGGTTTTGGGGAGAAATACAGATCATACAAGGCATTTCTTGAAAAGAACGGCGTTGAACATCGGCTGTAGTGGATCTTCTGTCATAGAGGTTGCCTTGCATTATGCTCGCCTACGCTGCTAGTTCGACGCAGAGGGGATGCCTCTCGTGCACACAGCAAAACTAAGGTGATAAGCCGTTGTAGGTGTCCGCGAGTTTGAGGGAGCGCCAACTCGAATGCTTTCCAGCGCTTCAGTGTTGGCTTTTAAAAACCGTTGTGAAGAGCAAGGCTGCCGACTAATCGGCAAAGGTGGCATTGCTTCTCCAAATATCATTTTTATGAAAAACGGGATGGGCGAAGAATATTTCCCCGCCATTGAGGTCGAAGACATCTGCAAAGACTTCGGTCACGTGTGGGTGGCTTTATAGCGACGTATGCGAGAGGTCCGTTTGGATAAGTTCGAGTGGGCTGATCTGGCGAAGCAATGAAATATTGCAAACGTCAGATACCAGAGCGTAGAGCGCAGAGCGCAGAGCGCGGTATCGCCAAGTTAACTGGCCGATATTGGTAGAATCGGCCTATGAATACATACAAACGCCATCGTTTCCCACCCGATATCATTAGCTACGCTGTCAGGTTGTACTACCGTTTCAATCTAAGCCACCGCGATATCGAAGATCTTCTCGCTGAGCGAGGCATCACTGTCACTCGCGAGTCAATCCGTCTTTGGTGCATCAAGTTCGGTGCGCTATATGCTCGGAGATTGAAACGAAAGCACCGAGGCTATGGCGATACCTTCTACATTGATGAAGTCTTCATCAAAATCAACGGCAAGCAGCACTATCTATGGCGAACCGTTGACCAAGACGGTGAAGTGGTTGATGTGTATCTCCAGGCCAAACGCGATGGGGTTGCCGCAAAGCGTTTCTTCAAGCGCCTATTACGAAGCCATGGAGATGAACCCCGAAAGATCGTGACTGATAAACTGCGCAGTTATGGTGTCGCTCACCGTGAACTGATTCCTGAGGCCATACACAGTACTAAACAGTATGAGAATAATCGGGCTGAACAATCGCACGAGGCGACAAGGGTGAGGGAGCGGGGTATGCGGAAATTCAAATCGGTGAGGCAGGCGCAGAGGTTTCTGGGTGCACATGCGGCTGTGTCAAATCTGTTTAATTTAGGCAGGCATAAAGTCGGTGCTCAGCATTACCGTGATCTCAGGATAAGTGCGTTTACTGAATGGAGTAGGGTGGTAGCTTGAGACCTGAGGCAATAATCCTCTGACCTGGAATAGTTAATTTGTCAAAACCTAAATCCCCTCACGCGTGATGACGGCAAATCACAAACAACTTATAGCATTGACTAAATCTGTCTTGCGGTAAGGTTTGCTGATCAATTCGCCAGGTAAGTCTTCATCCTCAAGCAGGCGATCGGCATAACCAGACGTTAGCAACACTCGCAAAAGAGGCTGGAGAAGCATGGCTTTTCTCGCTAACTCTACGCCGTCCATATCCCCAGGCATGACTATGTCGGTAAATAAAATAGAGTAGTTTTCCTTGGCTAGATATTCGAGGGCCTCGGCAGGCCCATTAGCAGTAGTGACTTTATAGCCAATCGAAGTCAGCCATATTGCCGATAGTTCACACAAATCGACCTCGTCATCTACTACGAGTACTTTAAAGAGATCAGCCGACTTGAAAGAAAGACCGGTAGCGTCTATATCCGTAACCGTATCGACCGGCGGTAGCTCCTGGGCCGGACTTGCTTTTTGAAGGCGGTCTATAGCGCCCATTGCTCTTTTGGCCAGTGACTCGAGCTGCACCGTCTGCCAATCGAAAAGGTTGCGTGGAACGTGGTCGATTACACAAAGCACACCCACCGCAAATCCATCGGCATTAACCAGCGGCGCCGCCGCATAAAATTGCACAGGCCTGGCTGCGGTCTTTATTGGGTTCTCTAAAAACCGCGGATCAAGTCTAGCATCGGGAACCACCAATACGCCTTTGGTATACCGAAGAACATGTGAAAAAAAGGCGTCGTCACGGGGCAGGTCCATGGGGTCGAAGCCTACGCCCGCCTTTAAGCACCGTTCGCTTTCGTCCATCACCGATATTAGGGCTATAGGGGCTCTGCAGATCCTGGCCGCCTCAGCTGCCAGTAGATCGAGTTCACCATCACGTTCGGCAATTAAGCTTTTTTGAGAGCGGAAAAACTCTATTCGCTGAGAATTACTATGCGCAGGGATATCACCTTCAATTTTCTCCAACGGTATATACAAACGCACGGCGGTACCTATTTCCTCCGTGCTTTCGATGAGCGCTGCACCCCCGGCTTCTTCCAAAAAGCGAGAGACCGTCGACATGCCAAGGCCGGTGCCCTCATCCCGACCTTTGGTCGTAAAAAATGGCTCAAACAATTGTTCTAAAACCGCCTGACTCATACCTGTGCCGGTGTCAGAGACTTCTACCAGCGCATACCACCCAGGGGAAAGTCTGTCATCGAAATCCTCTTCAATATTTACATTGTTTGTCCGCAACGTAAGCACCTTATCTCCCGTTAGGTTTCGCATAGCGTCTCGTGCATTAATAACTAGATTAAGGATTACGTTATCCAGGCCGGATGCATTAAGCCGACATATAAGCTCATCGTTTACTAACTGAGGGCGAACTATTACAGCTGAACCGGCTGAGCTATTTATTAACGGCATTATGTCGAGGATGAGCTGATTTAAGTTATAGCTCTGTATTTCATTTTTCTCGCGACGCGCCACTGCAAGCAGCGCGCGAGTGACTTTGATTCCTCCCAGCGTTGCGGTCAGAGCTGCGTCTAATCGAACTTCTATTTCTGGTAATCCGTTAGGTAATTCCTCTCGTATTTCGTCGAGATTCCCAACCACAATGCTCAGCAAATTATTAAAGTCGTGGGCAAGGCTTCCTGTGAGCTGACCTACCGCGGCAAGCTTTTTTGACTGCACTGCCTCGAGCTGATGCCGATGTGAGTCCATCTGAATTGCGCTTTTTTCAAAGTCGGCTTCGCTTAACTTCAAAAGAAATCCACCCGAGAGCCTAGCTACGACAACGACAAATAACGCGCCAAAGAGGAATACGATACTTGCAAGCAGCATATAGCCATCGGGATACCCAAGGATTAGCAGTCCAGCTTGAATAAGGTAGCATGCCAAAAAAAAACAGATGAAAATGTTTGGATATTTCCAGCTCTTACGGATTTTGGCGCTAGCATCATCAGGGAGATAATGGCGCTGAATAGGGAAGCTCACTAGCAGGAATACTATCCCCAAAATAAGCATTCCGAGTGTTACGAGTTCAATACTGGGCAACCGGCAGCTCCCTAACGACTCTGACCTTAAGTCGGGTAGCATTATACAAAATTTGAAGCGCAGGGTACATATACCAGTCTTCCTGGCTACAGAGTATGCAACAGCTCCACCTAGTACTGGCGTTAGCGGTAGGGTGACTTTCCAAGCCTCAACATGACTGGCGTGCATTCATAACGCCCGGCTATATCCAAAGGTGCCGCATAGCTATATATTGAATAGTATAAAATAACTGGATAAGTCTCAGCTCGGTAGCAGCGTATTCGTGTCGCCATCATCTCAGCCCATAGAGCTGCAAACACCCTGTACTTTCGACTGTAAAATACCTATTCGCATATAGAGATCTCGGATCAAGCAATAAGTAAATAGTCCTCTATGGTGTTATTTTTAACGGTAAAAGACCCATTTACTATTATAGGAGCTGTATTCCAATGTTTGTTATCGCACGGAACTTAACCTCAAGACTTTTTCGGCTGATGCAAGAAGAAGGCTTATCGAATAGTGAATAAAAAAGCAAAACTACTAAGAGAAAATGTACTCAGAACCCTAGGAGTAGCTTTCCTTTATCTGACGGCGGTTGAGCTTAGTTACTTGCTTGCTTTAGGACCATATAAAGTTGCTTTTTACTGGCCGGCGTCAGGCGTCGCTATCGCTGCTGTCCTTCTTTTTAAAAAGCGTGCAGTGTTTGGGGTCGCTCTGGGAGCGATAGTCGCCATAGCAATCCAGTTTATACGGGCGCCCGAGGAGCTAACAGCAGGCACAGCATTGGTTGCTGCGGTTACTATCGCAGCATGGACGGCTCAACCACTGATAGCGCTAAATTTGTTCAGAAGATTTGCTCCATTCATGCCGTTTTGGGAGCGCGGTGGAACGTTGTACCGTGGTATCGGCATTTTGCTAGTGGTTTCATTAATCCCAGCTAGCGTTGGCGCATGTGCCCTCTTCGTCAGCGGTACAATACCTGGAAGTGACATAATTAGAACTTGGGCACTTTGGTCAATAGGCGATTTTTTAGGCATGTTGACAATCACACCCGTCGTATGGCGCATTGCCAGGTTTTTTGGCGTAGGGCCCGAAACCCCGTCTGTAGGACCAATTTATAGCGTCATAATGCTTAGCATCACTGTCTTGGTTTCACTCGTTACTTTTGCGACGGTATCTAATTCCGAACAACAGGCATTTAGGAAAGTTTTAGACCAAGCGGCCACTGATGTTGCCAGCAGGTTTGAGCTATTGATCACCAACGCAGCTAAAGATGTTGGAGCTGTTGCCGCTTTTTTCGCGTCAAGTCCAAGTATTTCAGTTACTGAATACAAGAGTTTTTTTCTGGCGCTTACCCAGCAGAAAGATTTTTCTCCCGGCCTGCAATCGTTATCGTGGGTGCCTCGCTTCGCACCAACTTACTCTCCAGAGACCGGCTATAAAGACCCACTATCGGCGACAAGAATTGAGAAGCTATACACACTCGATAGCCTAGGAAATCGCACATTGGCTGCTCAAAGCGATGTCTATTTCCCCATAGATTTCATTCAACCATCAAAAGGGAATGATACCGCTATTGGCTATGATCTTGGCTCAAAAGAAATATTTCGGAAAGCGTTTAATCGCGCAAATAGAACAAAGCAAGGATCTACCCTTGTGCACTTTGATCCCGTTCCTTGGCTCCAATCTGAACCCGCACTAGCTCTAGTTCAAGCAGTCTATCGGCCGCAAGAAGAGTTACGCCCCGCTGATTCATCGAATGCACTCCCTACAGGATATGTAGTCGCAGAGTATCTTTTGCAACGGATGCTCGAGGGCGCTCAATTTTCAAACGAGCATGGCATGGAGATTTTTGTTTTTAGTCTTAATAGCGGGGGCATTGAGAAGCTTCTATGGATGAACAGCCTAGCTGCAAGCAATCACCACGAGGACGATGGGGCGACGATATCGCACTCGATTCAAAAAGCAGGAGAAATGCGTTATGGGACAACAACGAAAACATTCCCTGCAACAAACCTAATAGTCATCACGCGGCCTGGCCCTGAGTTTCTTGAACCCTTGCGCACAATGCGTCCTTGGTGGATATCTGCAGCCATTATGTTTGGGGGCTTTGCAATCACATATCTCATTTTCTTATATGAAAAAAGGTCAATAGAACGCCTGCGCGCTATCACATTACGTGATGCGATAGTTGTTAGTGCAAGGCAGCCTTTTGTCCATCTTGATGAAAATGGCATAGTGCTTGAGTGGAACAACGCCGCACATGAGGTTTTTGGTTGGACTTTGGAGCAGGTTTTGCATCGAAAGCTCACTGAAACTCTAATCCCGGCTCGATACCATGAAGCACACAGTAACGGCATGCAGCGCTTTAAAACGACTGGAACAGGCCCGGTTATAGGCAATACAGTATCGATTGAGGCTTGCTGTTCAGATTCCACTGAACTACCTGTTGACCTGCTTATTAACGCAGTTCAGGTAGACGATGGCTGGCATTTTTTCGCTTTCGTCAATGATATTACTGCGCGCAAAGCTGCGGAAGAAACCCTTAAAAAAGCACATGATAAATACACAGCACTTTTCCAGGCTATTCCCGATGCCATTGTTATTTATAACGAGGATGGCGATATTGAAAATGTTAATGACGCAGCGGTAGAGTTGTTCGGTTGGTCGCGTGAGGAGATGCTTAGTAAGAGCTATAAGGACATTATCGCAGAACGATCCGAAGCGCATTTGGCCACGATGTATAAAAAAGACGCTTACAGCGTTTGTTGGCCTGGCGATGACAGTCTGGTATTCGCCAAGCGACAGGACGGGTCAGAGTTCCCGTTCGAAGCAATAGTCAATTTGCAGAAGACGGAAAGGGGTTTAACATTTGTGAGCTTGGTTCGTGACGTTACAAAAGTACTTGAATTGCAGGACGTTAGGGATTCAAAGAGGAAATTGGAGACCCTGGGCGAACTGACAGGAGTGCTGGCCCATGAGTTTAATAACCTACTTGCCATAATAATTGGTAATCTTGAATTGTTGCGTGATGGCACTGCGGATACGAAGATTGATGGAACCATGAGGGATAGGCTTAACGTAGCTCACGATGCTGCAATGCGCGGAACCGGTGTTGTGAAATCACTTTCAGCAGTGGCAACTGATCAGCCAATGCCGCTGAGTCGCTTTGATTGTGTTCCAATGCTGACTGAGATGTTACCTATGTTCCTCAGCGAAGCCGGAGAAGACATCCATTTAGGCATAGAGACCGAAGAAAAAGCACTGCTGGTAGATGCGGATTATAATTTTCTCTCAGAAGCGCTACGCAACTTGGTCATCAACGCGCGTGAATCCATAGCGGGGAAAGGTGAAATTAGAATAAGTTTAGAAAGGACACACAGCTCAGCCATAAATGATCCACAGTTGGCACTGTTATCAGGTGGTTATGCAGTGATTAGCGTCTCTGATACAGGTCACGGAATGAAGGCTGACGACCTTGAGCAGGCCTTTGACCCATTTTTTAGCACAAAAAAGAATAGGGGTAATAAGGGGCTTGGCCTGTCCATGGTGTCGAGAATGGCCAAGCAGTTCGGCGGAGTAGCTACTGTGGCGTCAAAACGCGGCGAAGGGACTTTGGTGAGAGTTTACTTGCCGATGATAGATTCTGATGTTGTCCCTGCCAGGGTAACGCATGCGGGTCCGGTTGGCGAAGGACAGTATGTCTTAGTAGTCGATGACCAGAAAGATTTTTTGACGCTAGCGGTCTCGTGGCTGGAAAAGTCAGGCTATAGCGTAAAGAGTACTGACAAACCTAAGGTGGCTTTAGAAATAATTGAATCAAGCGTCGCAAGTATTGATCTTTTAATTACCGATATGCACATGCCAACTATGGATGGGGTTTCGCTTTCGCAGTTTGCGCGCGAAGTTAATCCCCATGTTGAAGTCCTATATATCACTGGCTTTTTCGATCATTCAGTGAAACGTTCTGCTGATAATGTGGACTTCCCTGTCCTCGAAAAGCCATTTCGTAAGGATGAGTTTTTGACGGCAGTGAGGTCAATATTAGATGCTGCGAAAACAAAGAAACCAAGTTGACGCGTGCACCTTCATACATCAATAAAGGTTAGCGGGGTGCATGTGTGCTGATCAGGCGCTAGTGGTGACGGGGAAGGGCGCATCGGCATCGGCTTTATTAAACATGTCACCAAGCAATATTCTTTGATGAGGTGCAGCGTGCTCTAACCACTGGAGTTGCCGTCGGTAATGCGACCGTACGTGCTATTTGGTTAAAGCCTCGTGATGAATGTACTTACTTCTTTGATGACACAAAATGGGGCACCGGTTTTATTGGCAAGGATTACCAGTGGTTAAAGGATGGAGGAATGGGTGGGCGTAATTTAGATGCGCGGACTTTGTTCTTCTATTCTGCTACGGTAAATACGCCTGCGATGGCCCCTGAAATTCCCGGTGTTGGCTCTAATTATGCCTTTGCTACTAAAGATGAAAGTAGTGTATTTTTAGATGACAGTAAGCGCTATAAAGTGAATATCCCAGCAGATGCGGTGGCTAAAGACTTTTGTTCATTTGTTGTGCATGACCTACAAGCTCGCTCAGAACTACAAATATCCGGTGGCACGGATTACCCTGGTAAAAACAACAAACGTGACAAGCTTGTTTATAAGGAGGACGACAGTGTGGATTTGTATTTTGTTCCTATCGCGCCAGAAAGTGCGTTAAGCGCAAATTGGACAGAGACAGTGTCTAGTGAGGCATGGTTTGCTTTACTGCGCTTGTATGGGCCACTGCAGCCGTGGTTTGATCAAACATGGAAGCCAAGTGATCTTGAGCAGATAGACTGTTGCGTTAATTGAACAGATTGAAAATGTCGACTGCCGGCAATCGAGACAACGGGGGACGTTGACCACTGTTTTGAGAACCCAGATCAGATGAACTGTGAAATCAAACCCCACATTCGGGCCCACCAGGTTATATGAAATTGAACCTTGACGTCATCAGCGTTCAGCATGATGCCATTCTTTTTTGCAAAGCACCCGAGCTTACATTTGGTATCTCGGAAGTGGTAGTTTACTGTCCCAAAGCGTCGGGAGATTTAAAAATGGCGAAGGGCCAAGTAAAAAAAAGGGCATCACTTGTTTATCAACAAGTGATGCCCTTGGCTCGTTAAGACCGTCGTCGTATCAGAAATATGCCCTTACGCCGAAGATGACGTTAAGACCGATCTGAGGCGCCTCATCCTTAAGGTATGAAGTACTATTACGGATATCTTCGTCCAACAAGTTTTGACCCTTCACGTACACTTGCCAATCGAATGCATTATCACCAGGTCCGGTGAAGACGACCTCTGCGTTTACCAGGTCATAGCCCGGCGTCGGTGTTTCATAGGGAGCGACATTGTCTTGGTCATAGGCATGTATCCACACCACATTGGCCGACCAATTCTGAAGA
>PKCY01000104.1 GCA_002862985.1 Haliea sp. | reverse complement strand
ACGATCAACAGCCACAACCTTGCCATCGGCGGAGGCAGCATAAAGGACGTCACCATTCATAGCTGGCTGCAATCGATACAAACCCTGCCCCTGGCCATTACCCACATCAACAGACCACAGTTCGTCAAATTCAACTGTCTCGTCAATATCCACCAGCGGCACAGGCGCGGTCGGATCATCTTCATCAGAATCAAACCAATCGGAAATTGTGCTACAGGCCGCCAGATTGAGTAGCAGGAAGGTAGACAGTAAGACCCGCGATATTTGCTGCATTATTTTATTCCCCTTGGCCATCGCTGGCGTCACCGGTTTCCGGGACTATTTCTACCGCCTCCGATACCTCTACCCCGAATTCTGCAGGCACTTGGGCTGCGCCTAGCTCCGGGCTGCTAGCTGGTACCGGTGTCAGGCTTTGTAGCTTTTGTTGCAGTGCAGGCAGATTGACGCCCCCGAGGGCACCGGCCAGGGACAATGCCTGACGGTAGGCATCCCGAGCCTCATCATCTAGTCCCTCTGCGAACAATACATCGCCACGGGCAACCGCGTACGAAGCGCCGTAGGTACCAGTTTCTGCTTCGCTCAGAATCGCCAGCGCCTGATCGACTTCACCACTGGATGCCAGCACGCGAGCCAATCGCAATTGAGCAATTTGCGCGATATCAGTCCCCTTCGCAGAATGAGCCAATACCCATCGCAGCAGTTCCTCGGCCTCTGCAGACCGGTCTTCGTTTACACCCATTGCCGCTAAACGCAAGGCGGCAAACTGCGCATAAGTGCTGTCACTAAAGTCACGCTGCAGCCGTTCCGCTAGCTGAGCACTTTCCTGGGGGTCAACCTCAGTGACGGGATTCTCCATTACTCGGACCAGCGACTGATAGATATCGGAAGCCTGATCTTTCTTTTGCACTTGGTCACTTTGCCAAGCTTGCCATCCAAACCCTGCCGCAACGGCGAACAAGACGGCGATCATTGTTGATCGGCCGTTTTCCTTCCACCAGCGACCCAGCGCCTCGAGTTGTTCTTCTTCTGTACTGTATTGATCCACTTCTGCTTACCCTCTTGCCTGTGTTCAGTGCGCGAAAACACCGCGCAGTGCTTGCTCCAGTTCACCCATTGCTATGGTGCGCTGCTCGATTCGTTCGCCATTACTCTCGCGAAGAGATTTCACGGTGACAGAGCCTGCCGCCACCTCGTCTTCTGCCCATATCAAGGCAACGTGGGCACCGCTCTTATCGGCTTTCTTTATCTGACTTTTGAGACTACCACCGCCGGTATTTTGCATGATGCGCAGCTTGGGATTAGCGCCGCGAATGCGCTCGACAGCAGCGAGCGCCATCCGATAAGCCTCATCTCCCACTGCGACAGCATAGACGTCAATGCCCGGCCCATTAGTGGCAACTTTTTCTTCTTGCAGCAACAGAACGAGACGCTCCATGCCCATTGCAAACCCAACCGCGGGAGTCGCCTTACCGCCCAGTTGCTGAACCAGCCCGTCATAGCGCCCACCCGCGCACACTGTACCCTGCGCACCGAGCTTGCTAGTAACCCACTCAAACACGGTTTTATTGTAGTAATCCAAACCGCGCACCAGCCGCCGGTTGACCACAAAGTTTACCCCGGCTACTTGAAGCAGTTCCCCCAGTTGCGAGAAATCCGCACGAGCTTCTTCGTCTAAAAAGTCTTCCAGGCCAGGTGCATCGTCCAATATCGCCTGTGTATCTGCGTTTTTACTATCCAGAATACGCAACGGGTTAGCGAGCAATCGACGCTGACTGTCCTCGTCCAGCGCCTCTACATGCCCCTGTAAATATTCAACCAGAGCTGCTCGATAGGCGCCGCGCGCCTGGACACTACCGATAGTATTAAGCTGCAATTCCACACAGTCCGTTAGCCCCAATTGCTGCCACAGTCTGGCACACATCAGAATTAGCTCGGCATCCATATCCGGTGTGGCAACCCCAAAAGATTCCACGCCAACCTGATGAAATTGCCGCTGTCGCCCTTTTTGTGGGCGCTCGTATCGAAACATTGGCCCCGTGTACCACAAGCGCCTGGCGGTAGAGAGCAAATTCTGCTGAATGGCCGCTCGTACACACCCCGCCGTGCCTTCAGGACGCAGAGTCATGCTGTCGCCATTTCGATCGTCGAAAGTGTACATTTCCTTTTCAACGATATCTGTCACTTCCCCAATTGAGCGTTTGAATAGTGCCGTTTTTTCTACCACCGGTAGACGGATTTCGTTATAGCCATAACTGGCCAACACCGTGGCCACTGTGTTTTCCAGAAACTGCCAGTAAGGCGTTTCATCGGGCAGGATATCGTGCATCCCCCTAATGGCTCTCAATTCACTCACATGTTCTCCAATGCGTATCGCCGTCAGGACTTGGCAATCAGCTGCTCTTCCAGTTCTGCCCGTGACCGTTCGAGGTCGGAGGCGCGCTGCCTGATCACTTCTTCCAGGTGGTCGACAAAGTCCTTATTGCTAATCTTATGATTCGGCTCACCATCGATATAGATCAAATTGCTGGGGTTCGCGCCTGTGAGGCCCACGTCCGCCTCTCGGGCTTCACCTGGCCCGTTGACGATGCAACCAATAACAGCGACATCCATAGGCGTACGAATATCTTCGAGGCGTTGTTCCAACGTGTTCATGGTGCCGACCACATCAAAATTCTGACGAGAGCAACTGGGACAGGCGATAAAGTTAATGCCGTTAGCACGCAATTGCAGGCTTTTCAGAATATCGAAACCAACCTTCACTTCCTGAACCGGATCAGCAGCGAGGGAGACGCGCAAGGTATCGCCGATACCATCCATAAGCAGCATCCCAAGCCCAACCGACGATTTAACGGTTCCGCCGCGCAATCCACCCGCCTCGGTAATACCCAAATGCAGGGGTTGATCGATTTGCTTAGCCAGCAAGCGGTAGGCTGCCACCGCCATAAAAACCCCGGATGCCTTCACGCTAACTTTAAAATCCGGATAATTGAACTTATCCAATATATCAACGTGGTGCATGGCCGACTCCACCAACGCCTCTGGAGTAGGCTCACCGTATTTGCGCTGCAGATCTTTGCCCAAAGACCCTGCATTAACCCCAATGCGGATCGGTATCCCTTTGTCACGGGCGCTATTAATAACTTCGCGCACTTTGTCGTCTCTGCCAATATTGCCCGGATTTATTCGCAGGCAATCGACGCCGTATTCAGCCACCTTGAGGGCTATTTTGTGATCGAAATGGATGTCAGCTATTAAAGGTACTGTGACTTCCGCACGAATCTTTCGGAATGCCTCGGCAGCATCCATAGTGGGCACGGAAACCCTCACAATATCCGCACCTGCATCTGCGATGGCAGTTACCTGTGCAACCGTCGCGGACACGTCGCAGGTGTCGGTATTCGTCATACTCTGAACGCTAATTGGCGCGTCACCACCCACGGCAACATCACCAACGTATATTTTACGGGATACACGACGCCTGATTGGAGACTCAGTTTTCATCTTTCACCTCCTGCCCCTGAGGGACGCTCATCCGTCGATTGCAGCTGATCGCCACCGTTGGCGACAGACTCAGAATATTGCGACCGGTCACCCTGCAACCACCATAAACCCACTACCAATAAAACCAAGACACCCAAGCCCACCACTACACCTAAACCCGTGCGCTGCAGCTGTAAAGGCCGGGTCTCAATCCGTTTATTCTGCGTCATCGGAGTAGCATTCCTCAACTCATCGTATACCGACAACAGATACTGCTCATCCAGGCACAGCAGCCTCCCATAGGCCTTGACATATCCCCGGGCAAACGGCGGACTGCGTAAAGCCTGGTAATCATCCCGTTCAATGATCCCGACGTAGTCGGGCATCAAATTGAGTCGATCCGCCGCTTCACGCTGCGACATACCCTCCTTCTCCCTGGCTGCTTTTAGCAGCGTGCCTGGAGTAGTGAACGCATCTAGCTGTAAAACGTCATTGCTCACTTCGCTTAGTCCGCTCATAAGCTTCATATTCAGGTGACTTAGGGTAGCGACTGCTCAGAGCCATGGCATAGCTGGCTTCGGCATTACGATCACCTTCAACCTGTGCCAATCGAATACCCAAGAGCAGACCGCGTGCCGATTGCTGGCGACCGGTAAGTTTGTATGTATCATAGTAATTTCGCGCATTAGGATAGTCCTGCGCGTCAAAGCGAATTTGCGCCAATTCCAAAAGAGCAGTGCGATTGGTGCGGTTCATCGCCAATGCGCGCACGAAAGCTTCTTCAGCTCCTTGCGCATCAAACAACTTTTGCCGCGATAAACCCAGGTTTACATAAGCGTTTGGACGGCCGGAATACAGCGTATCCCGCACCACGTATTCCAACTGATTATTCGCCTCTTCGTAGCGCTCCTGACTGAAAAGAAAAGCGGCGTAATTATTACGGCAGCGAGAGAGTTTGCTATCGAGTTTAAGTGCCCTTTTGAAGTTCTCCTCCGCCAGCTCGTACTCGCCGGTGCTCTGGTAGACCAGCGCATATGCCTCGTAAACTTCTGCGTTATTCTCATCAATTGCAATGGCCAACTTAAGATTACGCTTGGCGCCCTCCCAATTCCCCTGGCCGATATAACTACGCGCAAGCTGCACTCGAGTTTGGAAAAGCTTTTGCGGGTTTGCCTCCTCCGTGAAGCCACCCGTTGAGGTGGATATACAACCACCCAGCAGCACGCTCAACAGTGCCAGATAGATCGTGGCGCCAGCTTTTCCCATTTGACGTTTTCTCGTGAGAATCATATCTACCCCACTGCAATGACTTGCGCTTCACTTGCCGCGCGGTGGCGTCCGCTGCGGCCGGTGCGGTCCACAACCTGCCCAACCAGCTGACCACAAGCGGCGTCAATGTCATCGCCTCGTGTGGACCTGACTGTCACAATATAGCCCGCATCCACCAGTACTTGCCAGAAACGCGACACAGCATTCCCGCTGGGACGGCGGTACTCTGACCGCGGAAACGAATTGAACGGGATCAGGTTGATCTTGCAGGGAAAGCCCTGTAGCAGAACTGCCAGTTCTCTTGCATGCTCAACCTGATCATTCACGCCTTCGATCAGTGTGTATTCGACCGTTACCACACGGCTCTTGTCGCTTTGAGCAGCCATGTAGTTGCGGCAACTTTCCAGCAGCCTGGCAATCGGATATTTACGATTTATAGGTACCAGTTGACTGCGTAGTTCATCATTAGGTGCATGCAGCGACACTGCCAGAGACACTTCACTGACTTCTGCCAATCGATCTAACGCGGGTACGACACCCGAAGTGCTCAGCGTCACGCGGCGCTTCGATAGTCCGTATGCCAGATCCTCCAACATCAAATCCATAGCGGACACAACATTATCAAAATTAAGCAGTGGTTCACCCATGCCCATCATGACAACATTGGTGACTACACGGCGATCACCATCGCCAAAGGCGTCATAGGATTTTATCGCTAACCAGACCTGGCCAATAATTTCCGCTGCACTCAAGTCACGCTGAAAGCCCTGCTTCCCAGTGGAGCAAAAACTGCAATCCAGCGAGCAACCGACCTGTGAGGACACACATAGCGTGGCGCGCTTACCCGCCGGAATCAAAACAGTCTCCACCAGCCCACCACCTTCAACCCGAATCGTCCACTTGCGGGTCCCGTCGCTGGAATCGTGCTGGCTGGCAACTTCAGGAGGCCGCACTTCGGCGATCTTCAGCAGTTTTTCTCGCAACACTTTACCGAGGTTCGACATCTCCTCGATATCGATAATGCCGGCGTGATGTATCCACTTCAAAACCTGCTGCGCACGGAACTTTTTTTCTCCCAACTCGAAGAAAAACTGCTCCATCTGCAACAGCGACAAACCCATCAGATTCACCGGCGTTTGTTGCGGCTCAACGTGAGGGGTTGTTGTGGACAGAGCACTCATGGACAGAAGCCTGGCACGTGGGTCCCTACCGCTCGCAGATTTCGCTGCTATCAAAGAAATAGGCAATTTCTCGAGCAGCGGACTCAGAAGAATCAGAACCATGCACCGCATTGGCATCAATCGACGCGGCGAAGTCGGCCCGAATAGTGTCCTTGTCCGCTTCAGCCGGGTTCGTGGCGCCCATAAGTTCGCGATTCTTCGCAATGGCGCCTTCGCCTTCCAATACCTGCACAACAACTGGGCCAGAAGTCATAAACTCAATCAAGGCGGGGAAAAACGGACGTCCCTCGTGTTCAGCATAAAAGCCACCCGCTACGCTATCGCTGAGGCGAGCCATTTTGGAGGCGACAATCTGAAGGCCGTTACTTTCAAAACGTGAATAAATCTTGCCAATAATATTCTTGCCGACAGCGTCGGGTTTGATGATGGACAGGGTACGTTCTACGGCCATGAAAAGTCTCCAAACAGGCAAATTAGGGGAAGCGCGCAATTATACGGACTTTGGCTCGCCGTTTCACCTGCAAAGCCGGTTAGCGGGGAGAATTTTTGTGTTTTAAATCAGAGGCTTAACAATCAGCGGTGGAAATTGGGGAAAATCCGACTTATTACCTGTGAAGCTAGCCCGACACGAGCGCCACGGGGCCACTTCTGAAAAGGATTTTTGGGCGCGAATTGCGACTATCGATACCGTGGCGCTGATTCGGGGCTGCCTCGGAACAGGGGTGTCCGAAAGCCCCATCGCAAGAAACGCAGTTTTTTTGACCTTCGGTGGTGAAGCCGCCGCACGGGACGCCCATTCCTACCGAGCGTCCGCCCTGAGGTTTTAGCAATCGCACAGATTCTGGAAGTCGGGCTCCCGAAAAAAAAGAACTAATCCAACTCCTCGATCCAGGCACCCTGAATAGCCTCAAGTATCTTCTCACCACAGCGAGCGGGATCGTCGTCAAAGCCCGGCAAGGCCATCACCCAGTTGCGCAGATCCACAAAATTGACCGCTAGGGGATCCACCTCCGGGTGCGTCTCCAGTAACTCAATGGCAATATCATCAATATCGGTCCACAACATTTCTCCGCTCCCAGTCAGTGTTGTTCTGATACCATGTTGATCGTATACCGGGGAATCTCCACTACCAAATTGTCTTCCCCAACAATGGCCTGACAACTGAGGCGAGAATCCGGCTCAAGCCCCCACGCCATATCCAAATAATCTTCCTCTAGTTCATCAGGCTCCGCCAAAGCATCAAAACCCTCCCGGACGACCACATGGCAAGTGGTGCAGGCGCAAGACAGTTCACAGGCGTGCTCGATTTCGATATCGTTGCGCAACAGTGCACGGCAGATGCTCTCACCGGGCTGCGCCTCTATCACCGCACCATCCGGGCAAAGATTCTCGTTGGGTAGCACTATGATTTGCGTCACTGCATCACCTCATCATCCAGAGAGTCCAGGGAAACGCCCGCCAGTGCCTCTCGTATGCTCTTGTCCATGCGCCGGGAAGCAAAAGTCTCGCTCTCGCGCCCCAATTGCTCCGTCTTCTGCCTTATCGCATGCGTGTCTTCGCCATCAATAAGAGACTGAAGTTCTGTCATTTGACCGGCAAGGGCCTCTCGCTCGTGAGCGACCAATAAAGCATCCCCGTCCTTTTCCAGAGCCGATTTCAGACCATCCAACAACTGCCAGGCAGACAGTCGCTGCTCTGCCAATTGGCGCACCCGTTTGTCGTCTTCGGCATGACTAAACGACGCCTGCAACATGCCGGTAATCTCCTCATCGTTCAATCCAAACGAGGGTTTCACCATGACGCTGGCCTCGGCTCCGGTGATCTCTTCGCGGGCGGATACACCCAGCAGGCCGTCAGCGTCTACCTGAAAGGTGACTTGAATGCGGGCAGCTCCAGCGACCATGGGAGGAATCCCGCGTAATTCAAAATGCGCCAGTGAGCGGCAGTCGCTTACCATCTCCCGCTCACCTTGAACGATGTGCACCGCAAGTGCCGTCTGGCCATCTTTGTAAGTGGTGAATTCCTGAGCCCGACTTACGGGAATTGTCGTATTGCGCGGCACAATTTTTTCTACCAGCTCGCCCATGGTTTCTATGCCCAAAGAGAGTGGAATCACATCCAGCAGCAGCAGGTCGCCCTCGGGCCGGTTGCCCACGAGAATATCTGCCTGAACCGCAGCACCCACTGCCACGACCTGATCGGGATCGATGCCCAACAACGGCGTGCGCCCAAAGAAGTCAGCCACGGCCGCGCGCACCAACGGCACCCTCGTCGAACCACCGACCATAACGATATTATCGACACCCTCTTCAAGTTGCGCATCGCGCAGGCACCGGCGACAGGCGAGCAGAGTCCGCTTGACCAGCGGTTGAATCATTTGCTCAAGCTTCTCTCTGGAGACGGAAATAACGGCACCGCCAGGCAGCACCTCAGACAGATCGACATCCACAGTTACCGCCTCAGACAACTTCTCCTTGGCTAAGCGGGCTGACGCCTGAAGCTGACGATACTCACCAGCCTCAAGAGTCTCGAAGCCGGATTCCTGTAACAGCCAGTCTGCAAGGACAGCATCCAGATCATCCCCGCCCAGCGCGGTATCGCCACCGGTTGCCAGAACTTCAAAGACGCCTTTGTGTAACCGCAGGATGGAGATATCAAAGGTTCCTCCGCCCAGGTCATAAACTGCTATCACACCCTGCCCGTCAGCATCCAATCCATAGGCAACTGCTGCTGCGGTGGGTTCGTTCATCAGACGCAGCACCGGCAAGCCCGCAAGGGTTGCGGCATCCTTGGTGGCTTGTCGTTGCGCCTCATCGAAGTACGCCGGAACGGTAATCACCGCCCCGTCAATCTCTCCACCGATGGTATCCACCGCGCGCTGACTCAATACCCGCAATATTTCTGCAGAGGCCTCCACCGGGCTAATCTTGCCGCCGCTGGTCAGAAAACTCACCATGCCTTCTTCACCCTCAGCCAGACTATAGTGCGAACGCCGGGCATCTTCCTCGGCATCATTACGACCCCGACCCATAAAACGCTTTACGGACATCAAGGTATCAGCCGGGTGCAGAGCCGCCAAAGCAAGCGCGCTGGCGCCCACGATCGGTGCATCCGCGGCGCCATAGTGAATTACAGAAGGCAGCATTACTGCGCCTTGTGCATCTGGCAAAACGACAGCACGACCTCCTCTTACGGTCGCAACCAGGGAATTGGTAGTACCTAAGTCTATGCCGACCGCACGCTTTACCTGATGCGGTAACGGCGATTGGCCGGGTTCAGCTATCTGTAGTAGTGCCATAAAAGGGGTTGTAGTTCCTACCTATCCATCTAACAAGCTGGTTTCGAGTATTTCCGCTTCCAGCAGCAATTTGTCCAAATATTGCATTTTGACACACGCAGCAGCCGCCTTCGGAAATTCCCCTGCGGAATATGCCACAGAAAACACGCCTTGCAGCTTGATGACGTCTTCGCCTATTTCAGTTATCAGGTGGTCCAGCGCAGTTTGTGGGTCCACCATACTGATCATCGATTCAAGTTTTTCGCGCAATTCCATTTGAGCTATCAGAAACCCCCCATCGACCTGCTGACCGGAAATTTCTTCTGCACCCATTCCTGCTAATTCCAGCAAATACACCGCGCGATCCAGTGGTTTACGAAGTGCAGTGTAGGCGGCATTGACCAGGGCAGAATACTGAACCGCAAGCCTCTGCTCATGGGCCGATGCGCTGGCATAGCGATCAGGGTGTAGCTCCATCTGCAACTGGCGGTAACGGGCGCCCAACTGCGCCTGATCCAACAAGAATTCCTGAGGCAGATCAAACAGCTGATAATAATTGCGTTGGAAGTCGAGTAAGGCCATACCGGGAGCATCACACCGCCGCACTTATACGGTGAAACTCTCCCCGCAACCGCATTCGGCCGAGACATTGGGATTGCGGAATTGCAGACCTTCGTTTAAGCCCTCGCGCACATAATCAAGCTCCGTCCCATCCAAATAGGTCATACTCTTGGGATCGATAAAAACCTTCACACCGTGGTTTTCAAACACCTGATCCTCGGGCTCTACTGCATCTACGAACTCCAGCACATAGGCCATTCCGGAACAACCTGACGTCGTAACTCCCAGCCGAATACCCAGGCCCTCGCCCCGGCTTTGCAATTGCCCGGCAACGTGCTGAGCAGCTGATTCTGTTAA
>PKCY01000103.1 GCA_002862985.1 Haliea sp. | reverse complement strand
CGCCAAGGGCGTTACGCAAAACTCTTGTTAGCGTTTATCATTTATGCAGCCTATTACAATTTAATTGGCATTGGCCGCACTTGGGTGGAGCAACAGGCAGTAACGAGTATTTGGTGGGCTCCTCTCATTCTAGCTCTGTTGGTAATCCTGTTATACCTTCCCTGGCACTCACTGAATTTTACGTTGCGTCGGGTGAGCCGTTGACAAAAATCAATAGCTATATAAGCACCAGTTTTCTCACAGGGTGCTTGCCAGTCTTGCTGCTTTTGTTGACTCTTTTTGGTTTTCTCGCACTGTCTGAAGAGCTTGAGGATGTTGGAGAGGGTGCTTACCAACTGATAGATGCCTTGCTAGTGGTCGCGTACTCCGTGCCAACACTCGTGGTGGAATTACTCCCAGTCACTGTTTTGTTGGGGGGATTGTTGGGACTTGGCGCTCTCGCGAACAATCAGGAATTGACCTCTATGCGCGCGGCCGCAATTTCTCCGGTACGCATTGCTGCCCCCATTGTAAAACTGTCAGTGGCGCTCATTGCCATCATAGTTTTTTTGCAGAATTTTGTAATTCCGAAAGCGGAGTACAGCGCTGCTCAGCACAGGTCCAAGACTTTGATAGAACCCGAGCTCTCTGACTTGGAGGATAATCCTGGTGTAGATAAGGAAATATGGACGAGAAGCAAAGGACAGTTTATCCGCATTGGCTTTGTTCAGCCTGACCGCAGCCTGGCTGGCGTGGAAATTTATCAGTTCGATATGGAAGGTAACCTGGCAAAGATGCTGAGGACACCCAGGGCAGAACTATTGCAAGATAATACGTGGTTACTGCACGATGTATACGAAACGCAAATTGATAACGAGCGCTCAGAAATACAGTTTAAAGACTCTCTCCTTTGGGAAGCGTTGCTGAGTGAGGAACAGACCCGTACATTGATAATTCCCGCAAGTTCACTTGCGCCGCGTGATTTGTGGAAATCTATCCAGCGTCTGGAAGATAATAGTATGAACTCTGAATATCAAAGGATACTGTTCTGGACTCAAATGAGTATTCCGATAGGACTGCTGGGTATGGCCCTACTATCGCTGCCATTTTTGGTGGGCTCGACAAGGAGCGTTTCTGTGGGACAGCGGATTGCTATGGGTGCATTGATTGGAATCCTCTACTACCTGGCACAGCAGATCAGTGGTCATTTGGCGGGTATTTTTCACTGGAATGTCCCGCTGACTGTTTTGGCTCCAGGGTTATTGATTTTGGTTATAGCCGTGATTCTTCTAAAGCGCGCTAACTGAAAGCTATGGCATAAAACTACTGAGAAACTGATTATAGTTATGAACTATTTATGGGTCGATGCAGTGGGGCGCTTTTTTGGTTTGCTATAATTGGTTGGCGACAATGGTTCTATATCTGTTTGCTCGTGGTCTGCGCTACGTCACTACGACCCACTAAGGAATTTAATGAGTCCAGCAAAATCCTCCGAACTTCCCCCCCTGATAGCCATTGTGGGCTGCGATGGTTCGGGGAAATCTACGGTCAGCGAAGAGCTCCTGCTCTGGATGAAGGGCTACGGGCCTGCGGCTGCCGCTCATCTTGGAAAGCAGCAAGGCAATACCGGCCGCTCCCTCGCTAATTTGCCGCTGATCGGTAAGTTGCTCGGGCGCTATATTGAGCGCAAGGTATCGACCGTTCATACGCGTCGTAACGGGAACAGGGCCCCTCACGTGTTGCCTGCTCTGATAATGTACGCCTTCACTTTAAGACGGATGCGACGATTCCGTCGGATGCTGGCGCTCCGGCATCAAGGTTTTATGGTCATTGCAGATCGGTATCCACAATTGGATTTCCCTGATGCGTTCGATGGCCCTGATCTGTCCGTGACTGCTCGAGAGGGGAGCCAATTCGTGCACAGGCTGGCACAACGGGAGCAGGACAGCTTCGAGTGGATGACTAGTTACCGCCCCGACCTTGTGCTCAGGCTCAATGTCGATCTGGATACAGCCCACGCCCGAAAGCCGGATCATCGCCGTGAGGCCCTTCAGAGGAAGATTGAGATCACACCACAGCTCACCTTCGGTGGGACCACCATCGCTGAAATTGATGCATCTCAGCCGCTAGGCATGGTGCTGGCTGCAGCCAAGCAGGCAGTGGCGCATGCCCTGAGTGACCGCGGCTACGAACGGTCGGAATATTAGGTCAGTAACGGTTATTCATTAACAACTCAAATCGGCACTCGTCCTTCGCTATGTACTATTATAGTGCGTAGAAGGTATGAGTTTCTTTTTAACAGGCCCGAAGGACATGGTTATAAAAATCCGCAATTTGCTACTCGTGTTTGTGCTGGCGGTATTTACTACGCCTTGGGTAAATGCAGCAAGCGAGGATACCTGGGAAGAGATCAGTAATGTGGGTGTCGTTTCTTTGCTGGGCACAGCCTTGATACTTCCCGCAACACGCAGGGACTGGGAGGGCTTGCGCCAGGCTAGTTACAGTATTGGTGCCGCCGCCGGTGTCACGCTGATCAGCAAAGCGTTGGTGGATGAGGAGCGACCCAATAATAAGGACAATGACAGCTTTCCGTCCGGGCACACCGCGAATGCATTTTCTTCTGCTACCACCCTCTATCGACGTTATGGCTGGCAGGTCGGATTTCCTGCCTATGCTGTGGCGACGCTTACCGGCATTGCGCGTGAGCGCGCCAGAGAACACTATTGGTATGACGTTGTCGCCGGTGCTGCACTTGGCAGTGTCAGTGGGTGGTATTTTACGGATGCATTTAATGGCAGCGTACAACTCACGCCCTGGGTAGACAGCAAAGGTGGTGGCTTGGCGGTGTCGATGCGCTTCTGAGTGGATTCAGACATTGGCACCTGGCGTACTTTGGCGAATAAGAACAGCCATGGCGATTGCTGGCAGCGCTGCGGCAATACAGGCCGCCCAGCCAGCACCTACAAGGCCCATCTGTGAGGTTAGCGCAATAAACAAGACCAGATAGATGATTGCCGACAGCATATGCAGGCGCAGCACTTTGCCGGCGTGGCCAATGGCGTAAGCGGCAGAGCGCAACGATGCGGCAGCAAGGTCAAAAGCACCGGCAAGCAGCAGTGGCGTTAGCAGACCCGAAGCGCCAACAAATTCCTTGCCAAAGATAACCTCTAGCAGAAGGTCGCCGAAAAAATATCCCACCAGCACGAGCAACAACCCCGCGCCAGCACCTATTAACGCTGTGCGGTATGCAATCAATTTAAAATCATCGCTACCGGAGTGCCAGCTTCGGGTCAGATCGGGAAATACCACCTGTCGAATCAGTGTTGCGGGCTTGGACAGCAAGCTGGAGATCTGGCGCGCCAGACGAAAAAGGCCTACCTCCGTTGCTCCTAGCAGGTAGCCTGTAAACAGTAGCGTAATACGTTTGGGTACGAGATCGACATTCGACTGCCAGTAGGTAACCCAAAGGAAATGACGTAACCCAGGAAATTCAGTCATACCTGCGAGGCTGACCATTCCGCCCTCGACGGGTTTGTCGAAGTGCTGACGGTATTCACGCCGCCCACACCAGCTCAGGTAAAGATTTTCTGTAACGTAGGCAAACGCCAGGACCGCTACAAATACCGACATTGAGCTATCGAACCACCAGGCGAAAAATACCCCAATAAAGGTAATGGCCGGGCCTACCGTCATCTGCCGTCCGAGGATATCGAACTTATCAAACAGGCGCAGAATGCCAATGGCGGTATTGTTGCCAGTGGCCAACAAAACGAGGCTGTAAGCAGTGAGCAAGATCACGTGATCCTGATTCATGCCCATCAACTTTCCGATTAGGGGCGCCAGGATTAGTGCCAGGATAGTAGAAATGACACAGGCATAACGATCAATACGTTGACAGATCGAGAGTAAGCGTTGAAGTGCTTGCTTATCATTCGCGTCGTGCAGGGCCACTCCATAGCGCACTATTCCCTGAAACTGTTTGAAGCTTAAGAGGCCACGCGCCAGTAGTGCATAAGTTTCAATCAGTACCACCACGCCGAATTCGGCCGGGCCCAGCGCACGAGCCATTAGCGCGGTGGCGCCAAATGCCATTACGGCGGCAATACCGCGACCGCGAACTAACAGCCCGAAATTACCCAGTATTCTGCGCATAGGACCTGGTGCTGGCGAGCTGTTTTCAGCTTCTTTCATGTAGCTTCCTGCGCGACTTCGAAACGCATGCTCCGTATTCAAAAAGGCGATTTGCAGCTGTTTTATTGGCTACGCTGTTCAAGTGGATCAATGAAAAAATAGGCGTGATTGGCATTTGGCAGCGATAGCTTATTCCTGTCCACGCCAGGATGCTAACTGCGTGCAATCATTACCTGTTAAGAACAGCGTAACGGCCTCCCTGACTTCGGCCAACACCTGCTCCAATGGCTGCGTGCTATCGATCTCGACGATGGGTGCACCACCAAACGTTAGCAGTGGCGTGACCTCAATCTTCCGCTGTAGTTTTCTACGGATATGATCGGGCTTGCGAGCGCAAGCAGTATCCAGATCGATATTGAGTCGAATTACCAGATCGGGCCGATAGCTGGTCATCCATTGAAAGGCCGCCAGCTCTCGCCGCGCCAGCCACCGCACGAAAAAACTCCCTTGTGCAGCCTCAGAAAGGACCGGGCCATCGAAGGAATTAGGGTAGTCCAGCTGTGGAAAACGATCGGTAATGACGACAAAGCCTTGGCGCCGTAACCCCAGCATCCGGCGAAATCTGAGCACGCGTCTTATCGTAAACAAAGAAGCTACCAGTGCAGCGAGAATCCCGGGAGTTTTATTCTTGGCACGTGGCTCTCGGAGCGAGAATTTTTTGTGTCCGATAAAACGCCCAATGATATTACCGACCAGCGGTAGACCGGTAAGCGCGCGCCCGACGTTGCCTGCCTGTTTGCCCAGGTGAGCAGTAGCGGCGGGGCCGTAGTCGCTCGTCCAACCTACAATTTTCTCGCTGACCGTTGATTTCCCAGAACCATCGCAACCGATTACCGCAATCATCGGTACCATTGAAGCATCGTTTTCTGTCATAAAGAATTCCGTCGAAGCTTGTACCGAAGCATGCCAATGTCTCAACCGAGGCAATGTCGCTCAAGCGGCGTTCATTGACGCAGGAGCCCTCTAAAACATAGAATATCGTAATGCCACTTCAAAAACTTGGGTAACCACTGGCCGAATTGGGATTACCTCCAATTCATCACTAATACTGCCTCTGTGATAGCGTGCTGACATAGTATAGGTTCATCGAGGCCGCATCTATCCTGTAGCGTCTATTTTGCTCCTCACCCCAATGTGCTTGGCTACTTTTTTGAAACATCAGGATCATGCATGAAATCCATTGAAGAACCCTTTTTTTCTGCAGAGCAGTGCAACGAGCTGTTTGCGGCAATACTCGTTCATGATGATGTCGACCTGACCGCCGAATTACCCGATACAGTGCATCTTGAATACAGTCAGTATCAGCTTACTCAGTGTTATCGAATCTGCTTTCAGCTCTGGGAAGAGGGTGTGGACAGAAAGTTTCTAATTAGAGTAGCCCGGAAGCTCTACTGGCATCGTAGCCTCGATCCGGACGTTCAGACTGCCTTCAAGCATATGCGCGCCAAGTTCAAGCACCTGCGTTTCGCCTATATGACTTTTGATATACACCACTGCTATCCCCCTGAGTTTCATCGAATAATTCGCAAAATGGGGAATTTGCAGGATGCATTCAGGTATGAAAACTCTGCCAAGATGAGCCGTGCTGCCATCTATGTTCGTCTTTTGTCCATCAATGTTGTCTATGCTTTTAATACCCGAAAAATCAGAAAACTTGAACCGACGACCACTGAATCGTTCCGTGATTACATCAACAATGAGGTGCATTTTATTCGACTGAATCTTCTGGAAGAAAATGTCACCGGTAGGGTATTTCACGAAATGCGAAAAGTTATCAGTCGACAGGTTGCACTCTACGATAATCTAAAAACCCTTTACCCCTCGCCCTATCACTCGAAGTTGTCTCGCTATTTGAGTACTTTAAACGGGTTGATGGGGAACATGCATGATGAGTTGATTGCAAAACACTTCGATGACACTCAGGACTATGAATCCCACACCTTCAAGGTGCCTGCACAAATCAGGCAGCGACTGACAGCTCTTGCAGAAAAATACGAACAGCCCCTCTAGTGCTGCCGCCAGTGGAGATGAAGCCGAGCACAGACGCCGCGGCGGAGTATTGCATATAGGAGATATTGAATGACCGCCTTACGTGGGCGGTGGCGTCACTCCATTATCTTCGATGTTGGCAAGTTGTCCACAACCGTTGAATGATGTATCGCCATTCAGTGCTGCAGCTACTGTCTCACCCAGGCGAGTGTACCCGGCGCGGTTAAAATGCGTCCAGTCTCTGGGGCCGTGGATGATTTCCTGGTCTCCAAGTGCTCTTATTGCAGGTCGGGCATCAACAAAATCGATGCCAAAATTTTGAACAATATCGTATAAGCGCCTGCAGATTTCATCGGACTTCGATGCAACGCTAATGGCGGCGTGCACTGTCGAATTATCATCAGCAGCTTCCGCGGTCACACTGGGACCGAATAGCCTGTAGGTAGAGAGCACTGAGGGGAGGTGTACAACCGTAATCCTGATACCTGGCTGAGCCTGTTGGAGCCAAGCGAGCGACACTTCAAACACCTCAAAAGCTGCGTTGACAGATTGCTCATCAAGATCAAGGCCCGGACCCTGAAGGTTTGTGGGTAACGTCTTCACCTCGCCACTGATCTGCGCACGGTTAGGGGCAGGCGCTTTGTGGGTCGCGTCAATATCAACTGCATTCTGAGAGGGAAATGATTTTCGCACTGTCTTTATCAGGCTTTTGATGCTCTTACCAAAGTAGAGAAGACAGGGTTTAAGCCCGGGATTTACCCAGTTTTTTTCAAGGAATTCTATCGATGCATTTTTGATTCCGGCGTCTCCCGGGCTCAGCCCCAGCCTCCTTTTCATGAACTCGATGTTGTCCTCGAGGTCGTTTCCTTCATAGAAGTAGTAAACAATTTCCTCTGGCTGTCGCAAAGATGGAAAGACCAAACATTCTCCCGCTCCCAACGCAAGTACCGGCAAGCGTACCAAACCCTCGGTACTGCCAGCACCTCGGCGGCCCAAACTCAGAATGTTGCGCCCCGTTATACGGTGAATGACATCCGCTGAATGAGATGGACTAGTAAGATCAACCTGACCTGCCTTCCAGTCACCGACTCCTTCAGCATAAGAGTCTCCCAGCAAAGCCAAATAGTCATTGCTGGACGGGTCCGGGGCGGAAGGCTGCCGCCACAAATTTGCGGCCATTGGGAATTGACTGCTCAGTTCGGGCATCAACCCGGGCCCAAAGCGCAGGAACAAAGATCCCAGGACGAAATACGAAACGCCAATTGAAACCAGGAGGCTGATCAGATTGCCGATCCAACGGCGTGAGGCGCTGGGAGTATTAGGCTGGCGAATGTTGCTCATTGTGCAGCTCCTGCCACTAGCGAATCTCTGATCCAATCAGCCAAAGAAAGCTCAAACGTGCACGATCTAAAACGGCTATGTGTTAATGATAAATAGGAAAAAATTTAATCCAGCCCCGCAGTATAAATGTTGACGGATTGAGATGCATTGAGTGCATGTGATTTGCCCTGAAAGACCATACTTTTTCTCAAATCGCTTCTTCGGCTGTAAATATCCATGACTGAGGGGGTCGTTTGACGCTAATTCTTTCTGCGGTATTGCCCATATGCCATGTTATCGTGCCGGGTTAGTCATGGGTTTTGGCATGAGGGATACGCATTGGGTAATGGTAATGAAGCGCACTGGATCGGTTGCACCGTCAGAGACTGTGGTTATCGCGACAAAGACAATTGACAAGCCTTGCAAAGAGTGATTACCTTCGCTCAGAGCATGGGGAAGCAAACGCAGACTGCGGTACCCCCAGCAAGGAAAAGTCGTGAAAAGCAGCATTCAAGGTTGGTCAGTGCTCCTGTCTGCGTTGCTGTCCATGGCGCTTCTCATCACCACCCCCGCTTTTGCGGACGCCGGGATAGATAACGGCGATCAACAAGGCGCTCAGCCTCAGCCCACCCATTTGGCACCAAGGATTATCGTCAAGTTCCGCGGCGTCGACGCCCATGACACCGCGTCCAGCCACCGAGCACGCACACGTCCGGTGCTCGAGCGACTGGAGTTGAGCGACGCTGTGCGCCTGCATCGACAGCGAAGCATAGCCACCGGTGCGGAGATTCTGCGGATGGCGCCGGCCGATCGTGGTCGCCTACAGCAGGTCATTACAACCCTGCGTGCGGACCCTGAGGTGGAGTACGCAGAAGAAGATAGGTTGATGCATCCGTTGTTCACGCCGAACGACAGCCGCTACGGCGAGCAGTGGCAGTACTTCGAGAGTATCGGCGGCCTAGGCATGCCCAGCGCGTGGGACAGCGCCACCGGGAGCAGTGTCGTGGTCGCGGTCCTCGACACGGGTTACCTCCCGCATTCCGATCTCGCAGGCAATCTGCTGCCCGGCTACGACTTCATCGACGACACATTCGTATCGCAAGACAGTGACGGTCGAGACAGTGATGCCTTGGATCCCGGCGACTGGGAGATCGCAGATCAGTGCTACTCCGGATCACCAGCCTCCGACTCGTCCTGGCACGGCACCCATGTGGCGGGCTCCATCGCCGCTGAGACCGACAACGGAACCGGCGTTGCGGGTGTCGCATTTGATGCCCGCGTAGTGCCGGTGAGGGTTCTTGGTCGCTGTGGTGGCTACATGTCGGACATCGCCGATGGGATCATCTGGGCCGCGGGTGGCAATGTCAGCGAGGTGCCCGAGAACCCTAACCCAGCCCAAGTTGTCAACCTGTCCCTCGGCGGCAGCGGGAGCTGTTCCTTCACTAGTCAGGCAGCTATCGACATTGCCCGCTCTCGGGGCTCGACAGTAGTCGTTGCGGCCGGCAACGCGAATACCGATGCGTCCAACTCTACTCCGGCTAACTGCACAGGTGTCATCACGGTGGCAGCTACCAATCGTGCCGGTGCCCGAGCCTACTATTCGAACTACGGTTCCGTGGTGGACATGGCAGCACCGGGTGGAGGCAGCGGCGGAGGTATTCTGTCAACCTTGAACACCGGCATTACCAACCCCGGCAGCGACAGCTATGAATACTATCAGGGCACCTCGATGGCCGCCCCGCATGTCGCAGGCGTCGCCGCACTGTTGTACGCCACGGATCCCTCTATCACGCCTGACGGCGTCGAGATCATCCTCAAGAACACCTCTCGAGCCTTCCCGGGGAGCTGCAGTCAATGTGGTAGCGGCATTGTCGATGCGGCGGTTTCGGCTGTGCAGACGATCGACAAGTGCTTGGAGCGCATTGTGCCAGCCTTCGTCAATTTAGGTGGCACAGCTGCGATCACGGCCGATCATGTCAACGTTGAACAGATGCTTGATGAGCAAACCGGCGGTGTGCATACAGCGCACACAAGTAACCCAGTGCCATTTGTGGTCTGCTCTGATGCCTTGGTCAACCGCCGCCTCAATACCGGTGGTCGTCTCTGTGATATTGCGACAACTCTGTTGCCGATTCTTGGTCTCGAAAAAGGCGATGACATGCTCGGAGTCGATCTATTTGCATGAGGAATATCCGTCTCGGTGGCTTGATCACTGTTCTCGCAATTGTCCCGGTGTCGGCACAAACCGACCCGATTCGCGGGATACTTACCGAGGCGGTTAAAGAAGTTAGCAGTAGCCGCATCGAAGCTGCTGTGCGAAGGCTCTGTAGCTTTGGAACGCGGCACCCGTTGTCGCGAACAGACAGCTCTGTCGAAGGCACTGGAGCGGCTCGCAAGTGGCTCAAAGAGTCCTATGAAGAGATTGCAAAAACGACTGGTGGTCGACTCAAGGTAGAGCTGCAAGTAGCCAAGGTTCCGTGTCAGCGTTTGGGTATGCCCAGTGAGATGGAGGTCGTCAATATCATCGCGACGTTACGGGGCCGCAGTGATCCTGATCGAATCTATCTTGTCAGTGGTCATTACGATTCGCGTAACGGCAAAGGCGGTGATGCTGTCAACGCGGCGCCTGGTGCCGTCGATGATGCCTC
>PKCY01000095.1 GCA_002862985.1 Haliea sp. | reverse complement strand
TACCGCAGGGCCAATAATAAACCCAGTGCCAAACCCGGCTCCCAGCAGTGCGAAATATTGGGCGCGTTTTTCCGCAGGGAAAGTATCGGCAACGTATGCATTGGCGGTTCCGTAGGTAGATGCAGATATCCCGCCGATGAGCCTTCCGACAAATAGCCAAAGCAGAGTCGGCGCCCAGCCCATCAATAAATAATTACATCCCATTGCCAGTAGCGAGCAGAGTAATACCGGGCGCCGTCCAAAGCGATCCGACAGGTTGCCTATAATGGGTGAGGTGACGAACTGCATGCCGGCAAAGGCGAACATCAGCGCGCCGCTGATGCGCGCGGCGTCTGTCAATGAGGACTCGGAGACATCCATTATCAGTTGCGGCACCACCGGCATGATGATGCCGAATCCAATGGAGTCCAACAGCACGGTGACAAAAATAAACGCAAAGGCTAGCTGCGGACGCATGGTTCCCCCAAGAGAGGCATGTAGCCTAGCACGCGGTTCCGAGCGGATTCAAACTCATGCATCTGCGATGCCAAAGAACAATGTGATATTGGAATATCGGTGGTGAAAAGATGTCACATCAAGTTCAGCTTGATGGGGACGGCTGAGGTCATGGAGGGTGGTATAACCCTGTTCATGGGCACGGCCGAAGCGAACCTACAGGACGAGCCTGTACCTCGTTATTTCCACCATGGATAGAACTCAGGCATATCAGTAGACGTGTGCCCAGTAAACTTCGGCGGACGTTTCTCCAGAAATGACTGCACACCTTCTTTACCCTCATTAAGGCTAGTATAAAAGATGGCTAATGAATCCACTTTGTGGGCTTCGATGGGGTGATCTTGTGCTGCGTTGCGGTACATCATCTGTCGCGTTAGTGCGATGGCCACCGGGCTGTGCTGGGCAATGCGCCGGGCGATCTTGTAAGCTTCTTCCAGCAGCTGGTCTGCAGGAACCACCGCCTTGACGTATCGCCCTGCGAGCGCCTGCTCTGGTTTCAGGATCTCAGCGGTGTATGTCCACTCCAGCGCCTGTGACATGCCGACGATGCGCGGCAGGAACCAGCTGGAGCAAGCTTCCGGTGTGATACCGATTTTGTTGAAGACAAAACCGATACGGGCGTGCTCGGAAGCCAGTCGAATATCCATGGCGCAGGTCATGGTTGCGCCGATACCGACGGCCGCACCGTTGATGGCCGCTATCACCGGCTTGTTGCACTCGTAGATTGCCAGTGTCACCTGACCGCCGGTATCGCGCACTCCTGCAGAAATTTCTGGATCGTCAAGGCGGTGCTCCATGTCTTCCATTGTGGGTGACAGATCTTCGTTTAAACCAAATACGTTACCGCTACCCGACAGGTCCATGCCTGCACAAAATGCGCGACCTTCGCCAGTAACCACTATCGCACGGACGTCGTCGTCATCACTGGCGCGGCTGAATGCCGCAATCAGTTCCTCTGCCATTTCCGGGGTGAACGAGTTCAGATGATCTGGTCGGTTCAATGTGAGTGTCAGAATATTTTCGGCTACTTCGTAGCGGATGGTGCTGTAAGGCATAGCGGTTTCCTTGTGTCGATGAATCAATTAATTGCCCTTGAAATTAGGGTCGCGTTTCTCGAAGAACGCCTGGGCGCCCTCCAGTGCATCCTCGGTGCCCTGAGTCAGCAGGAATTGGTCGGCGTCCATAAAACTCACAGCGTTGTTCAAAGCGCCGGCGCTGTTATTGATGGCACGTTTTGCCATGCGCACTGGAATCGGCGGCTTCGCGGCAACTTGGGCCGCCAGTTCTCGCGCTTTTTCTAGAGAGCCACCCGGTGCGCTGAGGTAGTCAAACAAACCCCAACGCTCGGCCGTTGCTGCATCGAGCGGTTCCGCGAGAATCAAAAGTTGTTTGGTTTTTGCAGGTCCGATTAGATTAGTGAAACGCGGTACGCTTTGCCAGCTCATGTTCATTCCAAGTTTTAGCTCTGGTACATAAAACGAGGCGTTGTCGGCCGCGACGCGCCAGTCGCAGGCAACCGCCAGTGCTGTGCCGCCGCCGATGCACCAGCCTTCGATAGCGACGATGGTTACCGGTTCCAGTGCTTCCCAGGCTGCGCACATGGTGGGTCCCACTTTTACCAGCTGTCGCCGTTCTGCCACGGTCATTTGACTGGCTCTGGCTGCTTCCGGATCCCTAAGGTCCATGCCGGCGCTGAAGGTATTTTCGCTGCCGGTCAGAATGATTGCACTCAGTTCAGTATCGAACTGTAGTTCCTGCGCCAGTTTCGTCAGCTCTCGCATCAGGGCGTTGTTGAGGCTGTTGACCTTGTTGGGGGAGTTGAAACTGACCTCTAGTATCCGGCCAGCCCGATGCAGGCTGAGGTACGTCCATTGTGTGTCTTTCAGGGTAATTCTCCCGATGCATGTGCGTTGCGCAGACGCCTGTATAGCATACTTGGTCAGGGTTTGAGTAGTTTCCGGCACCTTAAGTGCGCGCGAATCATATAAAGCGAATTAGGCGGGCAGAGTGCTATTGAGTGGGAGTGTGATGCGCGGCGAATGACCTGTTTCGATGGGTCTGCTCAGCGATACTTATATGCAGCATTTCGGAAAGAATAGATTGCGTTATGTCATATTGACAGTGGCGCTGTTGGGTTCCCCGGCAGTGCTTTTAATCATTCTTGCCGCGCGCCAGGCGAGGTAGTGCGTCGGCTATGGAATATCTGCAGGCAAGATTTTTAGAGAGACCGGCAACATTAGAAACATTCACTGTCCGTTACGCAGCCAGTTTTTTTGCCACCCAATACCACACTGCCGCATTGAGATTCAGGCCAATGTGGCTGCCCAGTACTTCAATGTTGTGTACGTGATGATTATCGCCGGCTTGTCGTGAGGTGCGCCAATTCACCACACCATCCGCTTTGGTGTATATCGCAGTAGTGGGCACCGGCGGGGGAGTGTCGAGGATATCCGCATTGTCGCGTTCATCGGGCTGCGGGTTGAGGCGTTGGTAAAGTCGATTGGCATGAGAGGCATTGTGTCGACCTTTTCCAAAAGGGCTGCCCAGGGTAATCACTTGGTCAATCCACTGCGGATCAACGCGGGCGATTTCACGCGCGTAAATCCCACCCAGCGAATGGCCGATCAAGGAAACTTTGCCATTGCCAGCAGACAGTAATGGCTCGATCGACTCACGCAAGCTATCTTCGGAAAAACTCTGGGTACCAAGGTTGCGACCGTGACCCCAGCCAGAAGCGGTGTAACCCAGGTGGCCAAGAAATCTGATGAGGGGCCCGTTGCCCCGATCGTCTCCAAGAAAACCCGGAATGACCATAACGCTCTTCGGTCGCGGTGCGGGGGGCAGTCTGCGCAGAAACGGAGATGCAATTGTCAGGAACGCTGCATCCGTTAATGCCCGGGGTGCATCGCTTAGTGCCAGGAGCAGCCCGGGAGGTTCCATGTTCATGCAGCACTCTTTACCCGAGCGCGGCGAGCCTTTTTGGGTTTGGATTTTTTAACCGTCTTGGGCTTGGCCGTAGCCGCCAGTAGTTCGTCAAAACTGTCTTGCAGGCACTGCCGGTAGAAGTTCGGGTCGGGCATTATTGCCCGGCAGCAAGTTGCACTGACAACAAACTGACCGCAGTAGCTGCCGATAACGTGAAACAGGCCTAGGCCGTCCTGTACCGGGCCGGTGCCAAAATTGGCGACCATTTTTGCGCCTGTATTGTACAAGGGGATGGGAGGCCCCGGCACGTTGGTGATCACGCAGTTGAATTGGGGGCTCATGCGGTTCATCAGACCCCAGCGGCTGGAAAGGCGCGCCGCCTGTGCTGTCAGTGTGGCAGGAATGAACTGTGTGTAGTCGGTCATCGTTTTTGCGCCAATGGCGTTAGTGAGTTCCTTCGCTTTGCTAGTACTGTCATGTACCGCGGCCAGGCGTTTCAATGGATCTTCGATGTCGCTGCGCACCTGCACAGTCATAGTCGCGACAATATTGCCTCCGGCCTTGTCTTTATCTGAGCGCACGTTCACCGGCGCCATTGCGGCCAGCGACTGTGCAGGTAATTCGTCGTGCGCTTGGAGGTACTTACGCAAAGCGCCGCCAACGATCGTAATAGCCGCGTCGTTGACGGTTGCGCCGGGCACTGAGTTCTTGATTGTCTTCACGTCATCCAGACGCACCGTGATTGCGTCAAACACCCGGTGCGGCGAGACACTGTTATTAAATCGAGTGCGTGGAATATTAGTCACCCGGCTCAGCTTGCCGTTTGATAACCCGGCGACGGTCCTGGCGATGCCAGGTACAGTATTTCTTGCGACACTTACCATATTAAACGGCTTACGAATGTTGTTTAACTGGGACCTTAGTAAAAGCTCGATTGAAGAAGGTTCACTGTCGATACTAATCGTGGCTGGATTGTGAGCTTGTTTATAGTCCGGTGTCAGGTCGTGGGTTGCCGCCGTTAACTCCATCCCCGAAGTACCATCAATTGCTGCGTGGTGTGTTTTTGAAAACATGGCGAAGCTGTCCTTGGGCACACCCTCTACATTGTTCAGACCCTCGATGATATACAGCTCCCACAAAGGATGCGCCCGGTCTAGTGGCCGTGCATGCAAGCGTGAAATTAATATACACAGCTGCCGCCAGTCTCCCGGTTTTGGCAGGGCGATGTGGCGGATGTGAAACTCGGGGTCGTAAGCGCCATCAGTAACCCAGTAGGGATGATCCAGATTCATCGGCACGTTCACCAGCTTTTGCGTCATGACAGGCAGGCCCATCAGACGATTGTTGGTATTTTTGACGATATCCTTAAAGCGGACCAGCCCACCGGGCGCGGTGGACTGGTCGTAAATGGAGAGCCCCGATATGTGCATCGGGGCGTTGGCAGTCTCCATGTAGAGGAATGAGGCGTCAAGCCCGGTGAGTTGCTTCATCTGTGTGTATTCCCGGCATGGGCCTAGAAGAAATACTGCACTTCCAGGCTGTATGTGAGCGGATCGTTGGCAAGGCCAGTGACGGCGCCATATTCATTAGCACGACTAAGGCTGACCCAAGTCTCCTCCTTGGTCAAGTTCTTACCGCTGAAAATTACACGGATATCCTGGTTGGGGCTGTACCAGTTCAGGGCGGCGTCTACCCGGTAATAGGAGTCCGCCTTAGTGGCCTGCGTGTCGAAGACATCGTACTGGCGCTTGTCGATCCATGCGTAACTGCCAGATAGTACAAACTCCCCCATCGTGCTCGTAGTCCAGGAATAAGCCGCGTGGGTGAATATCTTGTTCTTGGGTGCCTGGGTCAGCGGGTTGCCAGACAAATCCTGCAGGTTGCCATCGGGGTCGGTGATGGTATCGATGGCGCAGCAGAAACTGGTGTATTTGCCATCGATGTAACTATAATTTGCCATCAAAGTGAGTGCTTCGGTGGCCAGCCAGGTGGCTTCTACCTCGAAGCCTTTTACTTCGGACTCGTCCGCATTAACAATTTCTTCCACTGGCAGATTGATGTCATTGAGGACAGGCACTAGCACCTGCATATCGGTGTAGTCATAGAAGTAGAGAGCGGCATTCACCCGCAATACATCGGCGTAGGTACCCTTGTAGCCGACCTCGTAGGAAATGACCTCTTCAGGATCAAAGCTGGGGTTACCCTGTATTGAGCCAAGCCTGAATCCACCGGCCTTGTAGCCAGTGGAGATGCTGCCGTATAGCATCTGCTCGTCGTCGATCATGTAGTCGAGTACCAGACGGCCAGAGACATTGCTCCAGTCGTCGTCCAGCTCGCGGTTGGCTTCTGCCGGGTCAGTGACCAGCAGGCCGCAGCAGTTGGCGGGAAAGTCACCCGCTGCCCAAACGGGACCAAAAATGGGGGCCAGGCCGATTGCGAAGGGGTCGGCGACTACATACTGATCTTCCTTGCCCTTCTTCTCGTCGTAGGAGTAACGCACACCGGCCGTTAGCTTCCACGATTCATTGAAGGCGTAATTCCCGTCGGCGTAGATGGCGTAGGAGTTGACCTCAAGGTCAGCGCTTTGTTTGTACTGTATGTTATCGCCCAGGTTGGGCCGCACCGCGGCCGGGTTGGTTGGATCATCCAGCGGAACGGTATTTTCCAGGTAATCGGCTTCCAGGCTCGATATGGTGTAGGGCTGCTCGGTTTTGGCGTGGTAGTAATAAAGGCCTGTGACCCACTGCAGCGGGCCATCGCTCGCTGAAATGAACTGTAACTCATGGCTGTAACTGGTGGACTCTTGCTCTGCACCTTCTACAAGACGTACATCCGGGTTGGAGGTGCCGCCAAGGTCACCATCGGTGGCGACGAATTTGCCATCGAAATAGCCGCCAATGTATTTCACCGTCACAGCGTTCAGGTCCCAGGTGACATTGGTAAAGTATTTGTTGTTCCGGGGGTTCTTGGATCGCAGTTCGTCATTTTGGTCAACTTTGTAGCGATCACGGACGGTGGGGTTGGTTCTGTCCCATTCAAACTGTTCGGCGACCAGAAAACCGTCCTGACTTAACTCTGATGGCAGGTAGGGGGTAATCAGGTAGCCGCCAAAGTTGACGCCGCTGCGTAAGTTGTCGTCTTCGTCTGAGGCCCAGCCGACCCAGACATTCAGCGTTTCGGTCACATCCCAGCTGAGTTGGGCACCAAGCCCTGTTTGATCTAGGTCAAAAATATTTTTGCCGCCGAAATTTTTCACATAGCCGTCGTGCTTGTTACCGTAGGCGTAAACACGATAGCCCAGGGTATCCGTAATAGGCCCGGAGGAAGCGCCACCCCAGTTGAATTCATCATAGTTTCCGACAGTGGCGCGAACCTCATGTTCAAAGTCCTCGGTAGGACGTTTTGACGTTACGCTTATCGCGCCGCCGGTAGCATTGCGGCCAAATAACGTGCCCTGGGGGCCACGCAACACGTCAAGCTGTTGCGTGGTGAGCGAGCTGGCCCGTCCCAGTACGCCGATCTCCGATGTGTAAATCTGGTCGAGGTATACCGCCACGCCTGGTTCCGTCCCCAGTGAGTTCGTGACGCGGCCGATGCCGCGCAGGAACAAGCGGCTTGGCGAGGTTCGAACTGACAGTGATGGCACGAGAATCTCGTAGTCCTCGGCACTACTGATGTTCAGATCATCCAGGGTGGAAGCGCTGATTGCCGTAATAGCGATAGCGGTATCCTGCAAGTTTTCTGCGCGTTTCTGGGCAGTAACAACCACTTCTTCCAGCGCTTGTTGTGCGGTGGCAGGCATTCCAATTGTGGCAGCCAGAACGGCTGCAGCCAGTGTGGTTTTGCGGGTCATCAGAATGGTCATGGCGAACCTCTTGGTTAGTGATAAATCTGTTTGGACGGTAGGTAGGCCAACTCGATGTGACATTACGTGCCGATAGTAAAGAGAGCGACAATATATAGGGAAATCCTTCGTTGACCTGTCACGCAGGTGACAGCCAGATGATTCGTGGAACTGCTAGGGTCACCTTCCTGTTTTCAATGCATAGTATTAGGGTGATTTGGCATGTCGGGTGGTCAGCAGGCGGTGAGAATATTCCCCTATGAGCAGGCCTTGCTCAGGGAGTTGAATACCGAGGGTTATTCCAGTCTGGTCGAGATGTATGAGGCGGCCTGTAAGCAATTTCCCGAGCGGCCGGCCTTTACCGCGCTTGGCCAAACTCTGGCGTTTGCCGACATAGATCGTCATAGCCGGGACTTTGCAGCCTACCTGCTGGGTCCAGCAGGTTTGGCTCCAGGCCAGCGAATCGCTATCCAATTACCCAATGTATGCCAGTACCCGATCGTGGCCTGGGGCGCGCTGCGAGCGGGCCTCGTTCTGGTTAATACCAATCCACTTTACACACCCCGCGAATTATTGCATCAGTTCAACGACGCCGGTGTATCAGCGCTCGTGTGCCTGGCTGATCTGGTGCCCACGCTGGAACAGGTGGTGCCCCAAACTGAGATCGAACAGATCATCGTCACCAATGTTTTTGACTTGATCGAGGCGCAACCTGCGCCCGAAACCACTTTGGCCAATGTGATAACGCTTCCCGAGGTACTGACAGAAGGGGGCCGGTACTACTTGCCCGATCCAAGCACGGGATTAAATGACATCGCCCTGTTGCAGTACACCGGAGGCACTACCGGTGCCGCCAAGGGCGCCGTGTTGACGCACGGCAATCTGTTGGCCAGCAGCGGCCAGTCAGGCACGCTGGTGGAGGTTGACCCCGACCAGCCGGATATCGTGATTGCGCCAATGCCGCTGTACCACATTTACGGATTTACCATGAGCATCGTAGGCACCTTCTGTCTTGGGGGCCACTCAGTGTTGGTCCCCGACCCGCGGGATATTGGTGGCATGATAGAAATCATGAAAGCGTACCCTTTTACCGCGTTGGCTGGGGTTAACACGTTGTTTGTCGGACTGATGCAACATCCGGATTTCGACGCGATCGATTTTAGTCACCTTAAGGGTGTGATCGCCGGCGGCGCTGCGTTGGTGGAGGAAATTGCCAGCGAGTGGCAACGTCGAACCGGTAGTGAAATTTTTGAGGGTTACGGTTTGTCGGAAACTGCCTCTTCCCTGAGCTGTAACAGTGAGGGCGCTCGCAAGCTGGGTACCGTGGGTAGGGCCCTGCCTTGGATGGAGGTGAAGATTGTTTCACCGGAGGGAGAGACACTGCCAGCAGGTGAAGAAGGGGAGGTGCTGGTGCGCGGTCCGCAGGTCATGCACGGATACTGGCAGCGCGCAGAAGCGACTGACGAAGCCCTTGATCAGGACGGCTGGTTCCGAACGGGCGACATTGCCAGCATACAAAGCGATGGTTTTATCCGCATCTGCGATCGAATAAAAGACATGATTTTAGTATCGGGATTCAACGTGTATCCCAACGAGGTTGAATCCGTGGTATACGCACATTCCGATGTGGTTGAGTGTGCCGCCGTAGGGGTTCCCGATGAAAAAAGCGGCGAAGCCGTCAAACTCTATGTGGTTTCCAGCAACTCCGCACTGGATCAGGATACCTTGCGCAGCTTTTGTCGTGAGCAACTCACTGCGTATAAAGTGCCTCGTTATGTGGAGTTCCGCGAGGAGTTACCCAAGTCCAATGTGGGTAAAATATTGCGCCGTGAATTGCGTCAATAGCGCTGCTTCACTGATTAAGTGCATTACTATGACACCAAAGGTTTTCTTCAATTCCACTCAGTTGGTGAGCGATTTTAGCGCTGGCTCGTGCTAGCCTCTGCGTAACAAATCCGCAATTGAGCAAGTTTTACAGGGGAATTATCATGAGACACTGTGTTGGTATTATTCCGTTTCTGATAGTGCTGTCTGGTTGCACTACCACCAATGAAATAATCATTGATCAGAAGGGCGTGAATATGAATGCCTATCAGCAGGATCTTATCGAGTGTCAGCGCTACGCCAGTGGCGTAAAAACGGGCGAGAAAACGGCCAAAGGGGCCGGCTCAGGCGCTGTTGTGGGTGGATTGATTGGTGCGATTACCGGCGGTGCTAGTGGCGCTGCTCAGGGAGCCGGTGTTGGTGCGGTGGGTGGCGGAGCTCGCGGTGCGAATGAAGGTCAGCGCAGTGAAGTGCAGGTGGTCAAGCGCTGTCTTAGTGGGCGCGGCTATCGAGTCTTGAATTAGAATTTATTTAGCGGGCAGACCGTATTATCCAGCGCCACTTTCCGCTAGAAGCGGTCGTCCAGGTTAGACTGATGCGCACTGCGGCTGTCAGATCCACGGCCTAGTCGCCCTTGTTAAACCACTTATTGAACAGTTTGCCCGCTTTCTTTTCGAGCTTTTCTCGGCCCTTGTTAATGGTTAGGCCGCGCAGGATTGATGTGGCGTCCACCTTGCACCACTTGCTGGGTGCAGTGTCGATACGGCCTCTACATTTTACTGGCCATTCAATCGCGCTAAGGCGTTTACTCACGCGACAGGCGTGATCCACCTGTTCCAGTTCCGGCGATAGGCGCGCCTTGATCGTCGCCTCGAACTCCTGATCAAGCAAGTCGAAATCTCCCATCCCCGTTAGCGTGATGCCAGTGAGCTTGGCGTGCAGGGGGTTGAGGGTTACCTTGCCGTCCGCTAGCTGAATATCAGCAGTGAAAGTGTCGAAATGCGTGTTCTGACTAAAGGTGGCTTCAAGCTGTTCCTTATTAGTGAGA
>PKCY01000178.1 GCA_002862985.1 Haliea sp. | reverse complement strand
TCCGAGGTGCCAAATTTGTCCTCAGGGCCGCCCCAGAGAATCACCACAATAGACGGGTCCATAGTGATAGCGTCCAGTGGTTCGATCGGCAACTGGCTGAGATACAGAAAATTCCCCGACGCAGATATACCGCCAGCGAACAGATCGGAATTAAACATCATGTTGCGACTAGTCATGGTGCCCCCAGCCGACCCGCCTCCGTTGTAAATACGATTTTTATCCACGGGAAAACTCGCTGCCAGACAGCTCACCATAGCTTCGATGAACCTTACATCGGGGCCTTCATCATTACTTTGCGACATCCAGCCGTCAAACCGGGGCTCCCAGAAACGGCCATCATTACTGCCCTTTAGCCCAATAACGAAACAAGATCTATTCTCCGAGGTGCAACGACGAACGGGGGCCACCACAATCCAGCCACTGTCGACCAAAGACCCAAATCGGGATATATCGTCTGACACAAATTCCAATTCAGTCGCCATTGTACCTGTCAGGGCTACAAATAATGGCCGCGGTGTAGCCAGCGTCTCAGGCAGGAAAACGTGGAACTGACGGGAACCACCGTCCGACATGAACCCGCTATTGTCACCTGCCTTTGCGATAAAGTTATCGGGGCAGCTCCCCTCTAGTGCATACAAAATTGTAGATTCGCTATGACTATTATTACTATCTGAACAACCACCGATTGCGATCGCCGACAAAAACGCCAGGAAAATACCAGGTAACCTGAGCTTTGAGGGTACGATGGAATCCATCAGTGCTTTCTCCGATTTAGAAATTTCGTTTAGCGAGGCTGGTCAATAAGGTACCGTGTGACTCGATATCGGTATGTAACGTAGGCGACATCCGGTGATATTTTCCAGTCTGAAAAACTCATACGGGGAAGATTTCCAGTTCGTGATTGGAATCTGAGGGGGGGGACAGGTCTTGGCCCCAAAACATATACCCCTCCCATGTTTGACTAGTGTCGAAACATTTGACGCCTCACGAAAATACCGTACTATCAAATCTAAGTGCCATCGCCTTAGGGATTTTATGTACAGGAATATGATTTTTGTGGTTGTGTTGTCGGCATGGGTGACAGCGATTTACGGCCACCCGAGCCTTAAGTAGTGACAAAGTTTGGCAGTTGCATCATCTTGGTGTTTTGCGCATTTCTAACCGCTTGCGCGGACAGGCGCGAATCAATGGAGGTCGTCGCAACGGCGTACAGCTCGGAGGTTCGTCAAACCAACTCGCAGCCCAATCTAGCAGCCTGGGGAGATATTCTAAAACCGGGCACCAAAGCCATTGCTGTTTCTCGCGATCTCTTACCGCTGGGCTTAAACCACAAGACCGAGGTGGAAATTGAAGGACTCCCCGGCACCTGGATTGTGATGGACAAAATGCATTCTCGCTGGGAAAAACGGGTCGATATTTACATGGGCATGGACTCAGACGCGGCTCGCGAGTGGGGGAAAAAACGTGTGCTCATTCAATGGGATCCCGAGTAAGCGTAAATGGCGTTGGAAACATCTTTTTTAAACGGTCACGTTATATACCTTATAGCTCGGCAATTGACGTTTGTACTTTTTTGTCGATGAAGAGGCCGGCAGCCTTAGCGACAAAAACACCGTCGGTCATTTTCTTATTTTTCGATCCTCTTTCCGCCGCTATGATCTTGTATTACTCTCGTTTCAATGTCCCAAAAACCGTGAAGTAATCTGCGACTCAGACTGGGCGGATTTGACAATGACTGTCACGGACATATAACCACTAGCTCTTTAACGGTATAACCAGAAACCTTCAGCTTTTTACAGTTTTTTGTTCTCTGTCCCAGATTGACTCCCACAGCTTTACAACAGTTTTAGCAAGCTCAAAAAAAATATCGGTCGGCTAGAGCTACATAAAAGCACTAGCACTAGCAATCGCATCTCAGGGCCAGTAAACATGATTACCGTATAACTGGCAGCGCGTACGCTCTGTGTATCTGCGCTTGCAGGATTTATCACTCTTGGTGCCCACGCAGCTTTTGCGAATACCCCGGAGCCTGCCGGTCTTTTTGAAAGTCATTCAACCTCTGCCAAACAGACACTGCCAAAACAGTCTGTTGCCGGAGATCACGTGCGGTAACAATGGCCCGTAAACAGCTTCAAAAAGCGCCGATTTTCCTGGGTCGGACGTGCCAGTGACGACCCGAAAAATGAAGTCATTATGGGTGTCAGTGGAGATGCAGTTGCGGGAACATTTTCCTACCGCGGCAAGCTTTTCAAACTCGCGCCACGGGCACATGGCACTCATCTATTGAGCGAGGTAAGAACGACAGCCCCGGCACCGGAACTTGGCCCTGTTTCCGTCGCCGACTCAAATGTTGTCAATGCCGACCTGCCTGGTACCAGTGGCGCTTCTGCAGATGGCAATGGTCAAGCGTTAGACGAACTGGTCGCTTATACACCAGCAATACAAGCACTCTGCGGGACGCAGGGGGCAGAGGCATTGGTACTTCAAGCCATGCGGAAACTAACCAGGCCTATTCCACCAACGGAGGCAACCTTTCAGAAGACACTCAGTCACGCGTCGATATGTTTACCGTTTCCGATCAAAACGGCGGAACGAGACAATTCACGCTACCGCAATCGCTAAGTGGCATGGTGAGTATCAGTGTCAGGGATAGCACGCGCACGGAGGGCGTCATTACCTACGGTCGATTATTAGTCGATTACCTCTCTATCCGCACCGAATTCAGCCCGGGGGAGAGCCCGGAGCACCCTGGTGGCAAGGGGCAGGGACAGATTCCGCCGGGATGTTAATCATAACTGGACGACCGGAACCACTCACTGTTGAAGTGAGTTTTTTAGACAGGGCAGACGTGGCCGGATGTGAGAGCCCCCGGGGGCCCTAAGAGGCATTCAGAAAAGCGGAACGATCCTCGAAACTAGAGAGAGGGAGCCCCGCGACAAAGATTTGTCAGGCGGTTTCGACCCGCGAATACCCGGAGGACTTTTCATCCCCTATCTAACTTTGCCCAGACGTTTGATTGCCCGCAAAACTAAATGATGTGTCAATGCGCGTCTAATCTACGTCCCCACGCTGTTCCCGCCTTGAGGCGCTGGCACCCCAGCTTTTTCTGGAATATCCAAGGTCATCGTTGTAAAGGCTATTTCAGCACCATTCTTATAAACAATCCGCCCTATATCCATCATAATCTTATCTTGAATGGCTTGAAATCGAGTCCAGTTAGTCACTTTCGTAAACGTATAGACCTGAAAGTTTAGAGACGAGCCTCCGAAAAAACCTTCCGCTGTTGCACCCATGTCAGTTTGGCCATCGAACACGTTAACGAGAGTTAAGCAATTCTGATCAATATCTGCATGCCCACCAAGATAGCTATAGATGTCTTTTTGAATCGCCTCAAATTTATCAAAGTCATCATATCTTAAGCCAATATACTGCTTTATCCGGCGGTTGGTCATCCTAGAGGCATTGACAACGGCTTGGGTAATGAGCGTATTGTTAGGCGTAAAAATCAATCTTTTATCAAAAGTCCTAATGTGCGTTAGGCGCCAACTGATTTTTTCAACCGTGCCTTGAATCTTTCCGTCTATGGTATAAATCCAATCGCCAACCGCGTAAGGACTGTCTAAATAAATAATCAATCCGCCAAATATATTCGCCAGGGTATCCTTAAAGACGAGGCCTGTAATGGCTAAACCGCCACCTAAATATGCGACCCCTTGCCCCACTTGAAGCCCAAAAATTTTCGCCACAACGAAAGTCATAATGACAATCGTCAGCACTTGGGCCAGCTTCTCCATTTGCTCAGCTTTAGCAAAATTGTTGTATCCACCATCTGTGCGCGTTTGCTTTACAATCAGGTACCTTTTGAGTCGTGATGCAAACGTATTCATGAAGATAAAGAAAGCGAGCGCCACGCCAAGTTTAACGCCAGGTGTTACAATCGAAGTGAAGAAACTCGCGACCTTAAACCATGTTAAAACGTTCATGGCTATGAAGTAGAACCCAACAAAAAGCGTCACTAGGCGCAAGGGGTTATTAAGTGATGCGTATAGTATTGTCTTAACCGTCTGCGAATGATGCGTCGACTTTTCATAGCGCCTAAAAAAAAAGCGGATTAAAAACTCTGCTACGATGGTCAATAACAAAATGATCGCCACTGTCACCAGATCTGACAATGAAATGTCATATGCCTTAAAAAAATCTAATAGCCTGTCCATAATTCAGCGATGTTCCTCGGTGTAGTGTTTGAAGCTCCTCACAACGTCTATTCATTCTAAATGCAATCAACTGATGCATCAATTTCTGCGCTTAATTAAATCTCAATTAGCGTCTGAGAATAGCCGAATTCATCAATATGGCCACGCGTGATGTGACCTGGCTGTCACAGACGATATACCCATTGATGGACCGCCACTTTCTGGGAACACCGCGTTACGGCCCACGCCTGCACCGACATCACTATGACGACCATTTATTGACGGTGGGCAATGAACGTCGTAACGATGGGGCAAGTGACCGACGCTCCGGGCCTGCTGCGCGATGCAGGAACGCTGGACATCACACGCGCTACGGAAAGCTATTCGCTCGAGAAACCAGTCTGGTTCCAACAGGGCGCGGAGTTCTATTACCAACACTATCCGGGAGCGATTGAAGCTGAGAGCGACGCCGGTGACAGCGGTTGGATAAACGGGTACTGGCACGTTAATTCTTTTGCGCTGTAACCTCTTGTAGTAACAATTTTGTTAGGCGTTGGGTTCGGGGGGTAGATTATTAAATCAATCGTAGCTCTTTGATCTGTATAGCTCCATGGCGATGAAGGAGGGCCGCCAATCGGACCATGAAATCCAACGGGGCATATGCCACCTGGTTTGTACCAGTCCGGTAAGGTGTCTGGTGAGGGGATGTAGAACACTTTGCCGGTAGCACTGAGCACCACGCGTGGATTGGCGACAGGGGATACCCGCAGCATGGCGAACGCTCACACCCAATCGCTAAAGTAGGAATTCAATCTCAGGACAGGTCCTATTGGATGAGGCCTCTGCATGACACTACCCCCCCCACAACATAACGACTGATATCACAGTCGGGTCAGGCTGCACCGTATGGGTCATACAGGACTCAATTAATTTAAGATAGTCTCTCCCCTCGCCCACCGGTTTTCCCTATACTGACAAAAAATTCCCTTGTGGCCTCAAAAGGTCGCGCTCTGGAGCTCTTCATGCGTACATTTTTTGGCATTTTGATTACCTTATTAATCATCGTCGGTGTTGCGCTCTACGTCGTCACGCTGCCCGAACCACAGCCGACCTCTCCACCCCCTCCGCTGTCCGCTGAAGTACTGGAAAAACTCCCCTCAGACCGAGAAGGCCAGGTGCTGATTTACGGCGCCTATGGCTTTACCGGTGCAGGGATTTCACGATTGGCCGCCGATTATGGCATCACACCCGTACTGGCTGGGCGCAACGAGGCCAAACTCAAGCCACTGGCCGACGCACTAGGCTACGACTATATTGTTCTCAGCCTGGAGAACAACCACGACAACCTCGTAAACGTCTTAAAGCATTTCGAGATTGTGCTGCACATTGCCGGGCCCTACACCTTTACGGCCAAGCCGATGCTGGATGCGGTAGTAGAAGCAGGTACCCACTATGTGGATCTCACCGGCGAAAACCATGTCATACAGGATGAACTGGATCGCGATCAGGAATTCAAAAACGCCAATATCATGGTGATGCCGGCAGTAGGCTACGACGTAGTGCCGACAGACTGCCTGAATGTGTACGTCGCTGAAAAAATCGAGAACCCAACCAATCTAATGGTCGTACTCAATGGCAATTACACGGCTGCTGAAGGTGCTGAGGCAAGTCGTGGCACTATGAAATCCGGCCTTGAAATGCTCGGCAGACCTCTGTTGATGCGCGAGAACGGCGAAATGGTAGAGGTGTCTTCTCTGAAGGTGATTCAACGCGAAGAAAACGGACAGACCCAGACTCTAGTGCAGATTCCGTGGGCTGACATGATGACAAGTTATATCAGTACAGGTATTCCAAACATTGAGGTCTTTCAGATACAACAAGGAGAATTTCCCGGATGGATTCTGCGACTCGCGCAGTCAGATTTTGGTCGTCGCATCCTGGGTTGGCTGATCGATAAATACCTTCCAGAGGGACCACCTCCCGGCGCACAGGAGAAAAGACAGACCAGAATTGTATCTACTGTGACCAATGATGCTGGTGATAGCGCGTCTGCAGCCATGATCACACCTGAAGCGTATCTACTGACCTTCCACAGCACTCTGATTGTAGCCAAACGCGTGATCGACGGACACTGGGAACCGGGTTTCCAAACAGTGGGTAAAGTCTATGGTCCGGAATTGGCGTTGGAAGTACCTGGAGTGAGCCGATCAGACCTCTAGCCATTGCCAGAACTGCCCGTGTCTGAGTAACCTGAAAGCGCTTGGCCGCGGCGCGGCGTAACCGTGTCATCCGCTGCAATCTTGGGGCCCTCCGCGCGGAAAGCAATACACTCAGGACCTTGGCGATGCTAACCGCATAAAGATGGTGTCGCAGCCCCTGCTCATTCAGTCTCAGTTTATGGCACCCGCTACCACTCGTTGCCATCAAGCTGTTTTGACTTTTCCAGGATCCGCCATTCTCGACTGGCGCGAGCGAACCCCTTCCCGGCGGATGACCGAAGGCGTCGTATTGGACCAGCGTTTGAACGAGCGACGGAAATTGGTGGCATCGCTAAAGCCCAGCAAAGAAGCAATTTCAGCAACCGGCAAAGTGGTGCTCACCAGGTACTCTTGGGCCAGCCGGTAGCGCACCTGATCCAGTAATTGCTGGTACTTACAGCCCTCCGCTGCCAATCGACGCTGTAGCGTACTCTCACTCATATGCAATTGATGGGCGACCGCGGCTCCGGTGGGGAATTCCGAGCCCGCCTGCAAAAGCAGCTGCTGTACCCGATCACTCACGCCGCCGCGGCGACTATCCAACGATGCAAGACGATCACACTCGCGCCGAAAAATATCCTGCGCCACCGGATTCGCCGTGGTAATAGGAATTTCCAGGCTGGCTTCATCGAAGCCCAGCGCGCAGCGGTCACTGTCGAACAGGATATCCGGACCAAAAAGCTGCTCGTAGTGATCGCAGCTTTCTGGAGCGCCGTAATCCAGCTCGAGATGGGATGAGACAGAAGGGTTTCCAATCAGTAAGCTGCCGTTGTGGACAATAGCGGCAAACAACACTTCACTATAGAACCGTTTTAGGTCCAGTGGCAGGTGCCGGGCGGTCAGCAACACCTCTACCCGGCCAGCGTGCTGCTGCACTTCAATTTGAACGCTGGGCAAAATGACGCGACTGTACCGCACCAGTAATTTGAGTGCGTCGCCAACCTTGGGGCTGGTCATCAGGGCATAACCGAAAATGCCCTGGGACGAGATATTAATGTGCGCACCCAAATACAGGCCGAATTGCTTGTCCTCCGCTAGGGCGATCGCGTTAGTGCACACCCGGTCCATTTGCGCCGCGCTAATGCTCGCCTTCTGCGGTGTGTAAATAGACTCGAGCCCCGTACCACGCAACAGTTGGGCCTCGCTGACACGACGGTCCTGCAAAAGGCCGACCATGGTCGACAAGTAATAGGCATGCATTGTGATGGTATTTAACCCTGTTAATGGCGATATATAACCCTGTTAATGATGGTATTTAACCCCTAGCTACAAGCCCTTGTCAACTAGGATGTCCCCACACCACGGAACTGCACGCACCTACTACGGGAGTTATCTAATGAAATCAGTAGCAGATCAGTTAGCGACCCAATCCAGCACACCGGATGAAGTCAGCATCAAGCCGCGCAACCGCACCCACGATATCGCCGCCGCACTTGAGGGCGAATGGATGGACAACAGTGCATTTCTGACGGCATTTTTTAACGGCATGTCGATCACTTTTCCCGTTGGCGAGAAATTTTTTATCGATAGCGTTCGTCACTACTCTGATCAGATAGCGGATCCAGTCCTGCAATCAGAGATCAAAGGATTCTGCGGACAGGAGGGCTTCCATCGACGCGAACATCAACGCTATAACGAGACGCTATGCACGACTCGCGGCTACGATCTGGAAAAAATCGAAGGCACATTGACGCGACGCCTCAACTGGGCACAGAAAAACCTACCGCCTATGACGAACCTTGCGGTGACCGTCGCCATTGAACACTTCACCGCGGTTCTGGCTGAACTCATGTTACGGCCGGGCTCAACGATAGACAACGCTGAACCGTCAATGCGGGCACTGTGGCGCTGGCATGCCGCAGAGGAAATGGAGCACAAATCAGTAGCCTTTGATGTCTACAAAGCGGTGGGCGGAACCGAGGAATTACGCCGCTCCGTAATGCGACGGGTCTCATTCCTGATGACTATCGAACTCACCAGAGCACTGTTTTATATTCTCAGAAAAGATGGCCAGTTGTTCAGTCTTTCCGTATGGCGCAAAGGCCTGGCCGGACTGTTCGGCAAAGAGGGAGTCTTCGGGGGTGCGTGGCCACTGTACAAAGCATTCTATACTGTAGGCTTTCATCCCTGGCAGCAGGATACCCGTGATCTGCTCGATCAATGGGCGGCGGAACCCCAACCGATGAGTTACTAAACATGAAAAAGTTATTGGCTACAGTCGTCATTCTCGCCTTTGCTGCCTTTCTTGGCTGGAAGCAGTTCACCCAGGCACCAGTGGCGAGACAAATCGCCGATGATGGCGGCACACAATGGCTTCCGATGGGCAACCCGAACGTCGGCGTATTAAACGACCACATCGCCACACCCATTACGTTTCGCACCATGCATGTCGGCCTCAACAATAGTGACCAATTATGGATCGCCACCGCCCCGGAGCAGGAATTGGCCTGGATTGCGGAAGAGGACATGTACATCCCCGAAGGTCCAACCATGGATAATCTGGGGCAGATTTACTTCAGCCCCCTGTATCCGCCAGAGGATGTGAGCCTGGTGGTACTTGACCCTAAAGACGGCAAGCGGCTATGGAGCCTGCCCCACAAAGGCGATAACCGGGGCGCCGGCGCTCCGCTAATTCTCGATACCCCCGGCGAGACCGCGCCACAAACCATTTATCACGCCACCTATCATTGGGCCTGGGCCGTCACACCCCAGGGCGATGTGCTATGGCACAAGCCCACGGGTCTTCGCTACGACGACGACGATGTTCCGCATGCCTGGGGCGTCAACTATATTCCCCAGTTCGATGCCCTTACGGTAGTAACTGGCAATGGTGAAATAGCGGTACTGGCGCGAGCCACCGGAGAAACATTACTGGCAGAACCCTTTGCGCTGCCCGGTCAGCCCGCTGCAGAGTCAGCACGGCACATGCCTGCCGACTGGGTACTGCAGCGCGGCGACAAATTGGCGGAACAACGCTTTGGCAAAATGCCTGTGAACGATGGTCTTTTTTCCGCAATGGTGCGCATTATTTATGGCGCAGATTCCGAGGTGTCGAATTTCTATGCAGTCGACCCCAATTCCGGACGAATGTTCGTCGCCGCCACTGCACCCGATGACAAAGACGGCAGTGAGGACGGTGTATCCGCTAACGGTGCCCTCTACGCGCTGGACCTTGCTAATAAAGGAGGGCTTTTATCTGTCAACATTGCAGCACGTTATGATTTCGACGGCGGGACAGGGTCAACACCTACCGTCAGTAACGATGGCCAGCGCTTGTATATCACCGATGAGAACGGCAACGTTATGGCGCTGGATCGCGACCTGAATGAAATCTGGAGGATCAACGTGGGTGAACAGGTCGCCGCATCGGTAGCCGTCTCTGCTGACAATCAAGAGCTGTATGTTGTGACGCGCAAGGATATCTTCAAGCTTTGGGACAGGGGCGATCACGGCGAACGAGCCTGGACGGCACAACTCGACGTGTTTCCGAACCACATTAACATCAATACCTTGACGCCAACAATTACCGCCAACGGTATCGCTGTCGCCATAGGTGCCAGCAGAGAGCTGGGCGATAACTCGCTTTTGATGGAAAATGGTTTTGGTTTACTGGATCGGAAAACCGGTAAAGTACGCGGCTATGTGGCAGGTGTTGAAGAAGGCATTGCCGTGACCGTAGTCGCGGCAGACGGCGGCTTCACTATTGCCCACTCACCGGTAAGACGACTGGCGAGCAAGGCCATTTTTGGC